>JALUFE010000106.1 GCA_027052175.1 Helicobacteraceae bacterium
ATAAAATGGAATGATGAATTGGATTTGGCTCCAGAGTATCTTTATTTTAAAGCATTTGAAAATGATGAAAATCTAAAAAACAAATTTAAGGAATGGGGCTACATCTAACAAAACAAGCGAAGTGCTTTTTGCAAAGCAAAAATGTTTCCTGAAATCATTGGAGAGAAATATTTGACCCTGCGGCTCAAACATTTCTCAACTCAGTCGTTAGCATCATATTTGTATCTTAAGTCTTAATTTGGTACAATAAAAGGACTGAAGGAGATTTTATGCAAATTGTAAATGATATAAAGCCTGTTACCTATCTCAAAAGCAGAGCAGCTGATGTACTAAAGTATATCAATGAAACTCATAGACCTATGATAATCACACAAAATGGTGAAGCAAAAGCTGTGATTCAAGATCCAAAAAGTTATGAAGATATGAAAAACGCTCTTGCAATCATGAAACTTCTTTCATTTGCAGAAGAAGATATAAGAAGAGGAAATCTTCATAGCGAAGAAGAAGTTTTCGACTCTGTTGAAGCACTCCTTGCCAAATGAGCAAAACATATAAAGTTCAATGGACTTCAAACGCAAAAGAAGACCTTTTAAATATCGTTGATTATATTAAACAAGATAGCGTGGTAAATGCAAGAAAAGCATATGAACAAATACGAGAAAAAGCACACTCCAGCAAGTTGTTTCCTTTAAGAGGCAGAGTTGTTCCTGAACTTCAAAAAGAGGGTATAACCATCTATAGAGAACTGATTGTGCAACCATGGAGAGTAATGTATAAAATTGAAAATGATACTGTTTATATCATGGCTATTTTTGATTCAAGACAAAATGTAGAAGAGTTGTTATTACAAAAACTATTAAAAGGGCATATGCTAACAAATCAGAGTAGCCAATAAATTGCCTATCTTCAGCCGTAGCCTCGGACGCTTCGCTTACCGAGGCAACGGGGGCGCGGAATTTAAGGGGTCAGGTAACAACTACAACTTTGTGCTTTCAATTACATTTTTAAATATTTTTTTGTCTTGACAAGTAGAATATAATTTCAGTATACTTTTTATACAAAAAGAGGCTTTTCATGAAATTTGAATATGATGGAAATAAAAGTAAAATTAATAAAGAAAAGCATGGGATAGGTTTGTAGAAGCCCAAAACTTGTGGCAAAACGAAAATGCCCTTGTCGTTCCTGCTAATATTGTTGATGAAGAAATTCGATATGCTCTTATCTCTACATATAAAAAGAGATGTTATGTGGCAATTTATACCGTAAGAGATGATGTTAATCGAATCATTAGTGTTCGGCGATGTAGAAAAAATGAGGAAAGAAGCTATGAAAATAATTACAGCTAAAGAATTTGATGAAAAATTTGACAATGGTGAAGATATAACAGAGTACTTGGATTTTTCAAAAGCAAGAAGATTGAAAGATGTCAAAAAACTGAAAACAGAAACAAAAAAAGTAAATGTTGATTTTCCTGAATGGATTATCGAAGCTTTAGACCAAGAGGCTAAAAAAATTGGTGTTACAAGACAATCTATCATCAAGGTGTGGATTGCTGAAAGACTAAAAGAGGAAATGGCACAGTTGCAAGCAAGTTAACAAGCTGTTGGAGAGAAATATTTGACCCTACGGCTCAAATATTTCTCGACTCAGTTGTTAACTGAAGTAAATCGTTTTGGGGATACAATTCCAGAAAAAATTTGGAGTTTGTGATTATGAAAACGCTTAAAATTATGCTTCCTATACTTGTCGGAATATTTGTGCTTATGTCGTTGTTGCCATATGGCAAACGGGACAATCCCGCAAGTGATCCAAAGTTAGCTCTCCAAGCACCCTCCAATGTGCAAAAGATCTTCAAGCGCTCCTGCTACGACTGTCACTCCAATCATACCGTCTGGCCTTGGTACAGCTATGTCTTTCCGCTTTCTTGGAGTGTGATGGATGATGTCAAAAACGGTCGTGCGGCACTTAACTTCGATGAGTGGCAGAAGTACGATGCGCAGAAAAAAGGCGAACTCAAAGATGCTATTGCTAGAAAAAGCGGTACGACGATGCCTCTAAAAGCTTATCTTTGGTTTCACAAAGATGCCAAACTCTCCAAAGAAGATATCCAAACCATCCAAAAGTGGGCTTACTCCAAAGAGTAAGTCTCCGCTTGCAACTTGCAAACAACTTAAACTTTCAAGAAATATTCTCAGTACATCACGCCGGTTAAAGATAGCGTGATACAATACAAATAAAAATATAAGATAATTTCTATCTGAATATAGATAAAGGAGCAGCCAATGGCTCAAGAAGAGATAGACAAGGCGGTCTCAGGCGAATATACGCTCGGTTTCGAGATCGATATCGAGCAAGATACCGTTCCGCCGGGTCTGAATGAAGATACGATACGCTATATATCGAAAAAGAAAAACGAACCTGAGTGGATGACCGAGCTTCGTCTCGAAGCGTTTGCGAAGTGGCAGAAGATGGAAGAGCCGCACTGGGCACATGTGGAGTATGAGCCGATAGACTATCAGGCTATCTCCTACTTCTCCGCACCCAAAAAGGCGCCAGAAAGCCTCGATGAGGTCGATCCGAAGATATTGGAAGCCTACAACAAACTCGGTATCCCGCTTGAAGAGCAAAAACAGCTCCAAGGCATCGCCGTCGATGCGGTTGTGGACTCCGTATCGGTCAAGACGACCTTCAGTGAGGAGCTTAAAAAGCACGGGATCATCTTCTGCTCCATCTCCGAAGCGATACACGACTACCCCGAACTGATCAAGAAGTATATGTTCAGTGTCGTGCCGATGACGGACAACTACTACGCGGCACTCAACTCCGCAGTCTTTACCGATGGAACGTTTGTCTATATCCCAAAAGGGGTGCGCTGTCCGATGGAACTCTCGACCTATTTCCGTATCAACGCGCTCAACACGGGGCAGTTCGAGCGTACTTTGATCGTAGCGGATGAAGGCAGTTATGTCAGCTACAATGAAGGGTGTTCTGCTCCGATGCGCGATGACTCGCAACTCCACGCTGCCGTTGTCGAACTTATCGCGATGAAAGATGCCGAGATCAAGTACTCCACGATCCAAAACTGGTACCCGGGCGATGCCGAGGGTAAAGGCGGTATCTACAACTTCGTGACCAAAAGAGGTCTGTGTAAGGGTGAAAACTCCAAGATAAGCTGGACACAGGTCGAGACGGGATCGGTGATCACATGGAAGTATCCAAGCTGTATTTTGCAGGGTGATAACAGTGTCGGCGAGTTCTACTCGGTCGCCGTGACGACGTTAGCGCAGCAGGCAGATACGGGTACGAAGATGATCCATCTTGGAAAGAACACAAGCTCAACGATCATCTCCAAGGGTATCTCGGCGATGAAAGGGCAAAACAGCTATAGAGGTCTGGTGAAGATGGGTGCCAAGGCTACGGGAGCGCGTAACTTCAGCGAATGTGACTCCTTGCTTATAGGCAGCGAGTGTGGTGCGCATACATTTCCATACCTTGAGAACAAATGCGCCCATGCCAAGGTTGAGCATGAAGCCACGACGACGAAGATCAGCGATGAACAGCTCTTTTACTTGCGTCAGCGAGGGATAGACGAAGAGGATGCCGTGAGTATGATCGTACACGGCTTTTGTAAGGAGGTGTTCGCGCACCTGCCTATGGAGTATGCGGTCGAAGCAAGAGCATTATTAGAACTAACATTGGAGGGAAGTGTAGGATGAGTAATATGGTTGAGATAAAAGATTTGTATGCCAACATTGGTGAGAAGAAGATACTCAAGGGGCTGAACTTAGAGCTTGAAGCGGGGAAAGTCCATGTTATCATGGGACCAAACGGAGCGGGAAAGTCTACGCTTTCAAAAGCGATAGTCGGGCACTATGACATCGAAGTCGAAAAGGGTGCGATCCTTTACAAGGGTGAAGATATCGTCGAAGAAGAGCCGGAAGTACGAGCGCTCAAGGGGATCTTTATGAGTTTTCAAAACCCTGTCGAGGTTCCGGGTGTCAACAACGCCTACTTCCTCCGCACGGCCGTCAATGCAAAGCGAAAGTTCGAAGGTAAAGAGGAGCTTAACGCCGCTGAGTTCCTCAGAAAAGCCAAAGAGCTTGCTAAGGAGCTTGGGATGAAACCGGAACTCCTCAACCGTTCGCTTAACGAAGGTTTCTCCGGCGGGGAGAAGAAGCGTAACGAAACTTTGCAGATGCTTCTTCTTGAGCCGGACTTCATTATCCTCGATGAGATCGACTCGGGTCTTGATGTCGATGCGCTTAGAGCCGTGAGTGAAGGGATCAACAAGCTCAAAGACGGCAAAAGAACGTTCCTTATCATCACTCACTACAGCCGTATCCTGGACTATGTAGGACCGGACTTCGTGCATGTACTCAAAGATGGCAAGATTATCCAGTCCGGCGGTCCTGAGCTTGTAGCCAAGCTTGAAGAAGAAGGGTATGCCGCTCTTGGGGAGTCTTGATATGCAAGCGCTACAACTACAAAATGCCATAGAGGTTTACGCAAATCAGAACGAAGCGGCAAAGCTCGCTCTTTCTCGTCTCAAAGAGCTTGGTCTGCCGACGAAAAAGACGGAGCAGTATCGCTACTTCGATATCGAACCTTTGATGAAGCAGGAGTGGCAGATAGCTCCAAAGAAAAAGGGTGAGATAGAAGAAGCCGACTTTTTGGAGATAGTCGACGGCGTCGTGACAAAAGCACCACAAGGTGTTGAGGTCAGCTACCAAAAAGAGCGTCGCATCGAAGAGGGACACTTCGATCCGCTTTACTATCTCGGACATCTTCTAAACGAAGAGGTTATAAGTATCCAAGTCAAGAGCGATGCCAATATCAAGATAGTCCACCACTACACACTTTCAAAAACGCTTATAAGCTACCGCGTTGCCATAGAAACGGCACCGAATGTCTCTTTGCAGCTTTCTGAGTCTTTTAACGGCTGTGATGCTGCAGATAGTTTCGTAATGTCAGGTTATGATTTGTATGTTGCACGCGATGCAAGAGTGGAAGTGATCAAGGATGAGACGCTTGTAGAGGGCATCTACACGCCGGTATATTCCAACTTTGTATATCTGCAAGAGCAGGCCTTTGCAAAGCTTTTTACCTTTGACTTCGGCAACGCCAACGGGCTGCAGCTTTTGCAGGCGAAACTCGAAGCCAACAGCGAGATTGTTGCCGATCATCTGCTCTATGTCAAGGGTGAGGGCAAGCGCGGAACCGTTTCGCAGATCGTGCATGCGGGCAAAAACGCCAAAAGCGATCAAAAAGCCAAAAACATCCTCCAAGACAAAGCGCGCGGTATCTTCGACGCACTCATCAAGATCGATCCGACAGGTGCAGGAACCAAAGCGCATCAAAACTCCAAGGCAGTGCTGCTTAACGACGGTGCTTATATGGCAAGCAAGCCGCAGCTTGAGATCTACATCGACGATGTCGAGGCAAGTCACGGCTCGACCATAGGTGAGCTCGATGAGGATCAGCTCTTTTACATCCGCTCACGCGGGATTACGCTTGAGGAAGCAAGAAAGATGCTTATCCTCGCCTTTGTCAACGAGATCATCGACGACATAGAAGATGCGAGTGTGCGTGAGAGTGTGCATCTCTCCTTTGAGCGTGTTTATTATGGTCAGGGACAGCTTGAGTGTATCGTGACATGTCATGGATGCAGCGATGCCATCATAGGAGAAGAAAAATGAGTGTAGCAAAAAAAGTTGAGGAGTACAAAGAGGATCTCGACCTTTTTGAGACGCCTAACGAGAAGTTCGAGTATATCTTCGATCTAGGAAAAAAACATACGACTTTGCCCGAAGAAGAGAAAAACGATGCGACTTTCATAGAGGGATGTGCTTCACCTGCGTGGCTTGTCGGCGAGTGCAAGGACGGCAAGCTGATCCTTCGTGGCGAGGGGACGAGCGAGATGGCAAAAGGGATGTTGACACTTTTACTCGATATCTTTAGCAATCAGGATGTCGATGATATCCTCTCTTTTGATCCAAAGGAACTTGGCAATCTTGGCATCATCGAGCATCTTTCGCCTGTTCGCCAGCAGAGTCTTGAAGCATTCTTGAAGAAAGTTTATGAATACGCCAAACGATGCAAGGAGCAGGGATGAATAAAGATCCAAGAGAAGTAACTCCAGAGGAGACCAAAGAACGCGTGATAGAAGAGCTCAAGAAGATCTACGATCCTGAGATTCCAGTCGATATCTACAATCTCGGGCTTATCTATGACGTTGCCTGCAAAAAAGATGAGGTCAGCAAGCTGAACAAATGTAAGATCACGATGACACTTACAGCTCCGACATGCTCGATGAGTCAGGTCATCATCGATATGGTCAAAAATATTCCCAACCACATTGAAGACGGCTCGCTTGAAGAGCTCGATGTCGATGTCGTTTTCGATCCGCCGTGGGACCAGAGCAAAGTGAGTGAAGAGGGTATGCTCACTATGCAGTCGATGGGGATGATGTAAATATAAAAGCATTTTCAAAGCAGATTTTCAATATAATGCGCATAATTTTAAAATAAGGGATGTTATGGCATACAAAAGAGTCCTTGTAAAGTTTTCCGGTGAAGCGCTTGCGGGTGAAGCAGGACATGGTATAGATACGAAAATCCTCAAATACATCTCCAACGAGATCAAATCTCTTGTCGATAACGGCATAGAGGTGGGGATCGTCATCGGCGGTGGTAATATTATTCGGGGTGTAACCGCTGCGGCTGACGGTATCATCAAGCGAACAAGCGGAGATTATATGGGGATGCTTGCTACTGTGATCAACGGTGTCGCTATGCAGGAAGCATGTGAACATGTCGGATTACAGGTACGTATGCAGACAGCTATAAAAATGGAACAGATTGCCGAACCTTATATCAACAGAAAGGCGATCCGTCATTTGCAAAAAGGGCGTGTCGTGATTTTCGCGGCGGGAACCGGCAATCCGTTCTTTACGACCGATACCGCAGCGACACTTCGTGCCGTGGAGATTGATGCGGAAGTGATCATAAAAGCGACGAAAGTCGACGGTGTGTACGACAAAGATCCCAAAAAGTTTCCGGATGCGAAAAAACTGGATGTTTTGACGTATGACCAAGCGCTTAATGACCATATCAAGGTGATGGACGATACCTCAATCGCGCTTGCTAAGGACAACTCGTTGCCTATCATCGTCTGTGATATGTTCAAAGAGGGAAATTTGCTTGACATCATCAAAAACGACAACAGAGAAAACTGCTCTATAGTCCAATAGACATGTTATCATAGGAAGAAGGCAGACTCTCATTGAAGAGCAAGTATAATAACAGGAGAAAGAATGAATACAAAGATAGAAGAACTTACGGCCAAGGTGCTTGAGACAAACCCGAGTCTGGACAGATATCAACTCTCTCTTGCGGTAGCAAAAAGGGCTGATGAACTCGCGATGGGTGCTCCAAGCAAACTTAGTGTTTCTACAAAAGAGATCAAACCGACGGATCTCGCTCTTATGGAGATAGCAGAGGGACTTGTCTCCATCAAAGGCTTTACAGACAAAAAGTAGGCGTTTTGTCGAACGAAAAGATAGACATCCAAAGAGTGCAAAGCATCAGGGATGTCGAAACTGCACAAGAGTACCTCTTTTCCAGGTTTCCTCCAACACCTCAAATCAAAGATGCCTTAGAGTTCGCAAAAGAGGCGCACAAAGCACAGAGAAGAAAAAGCGGTGAGCCCTACATCATCCACCCAATACTTGTTGCCGCGATCGTAGCCGTTATCAGCGGGGACGAAGCGATGATCGTTTCGGCCCTTTTACATGATGTTATCGAAGATACGGATACTCCGCTGGAGGAGATCATTCAGCGCTACGGCAAAGATGTCGCACATCTCGTGGAAGGGCTCACCAAGATCGATCTTATCCGCGACAAGGAACTCATTCCTTCTCACTCGGATGAAAAACTCGTCATTTCCGCTCTTACATTTAGAAAAATGCTGCTTGCAAGCATCAAAGACGTGCGTGTTTTAGTCGTCAAACTCTGCGACAGACTGCACAACATGCTTACCCTCGATGCACTCTCTTCTCAGAAACAGCGACGTATATCGGAAGAGACATTGGTCGTTTATGCACCAATAGCACATCGTCTCGGTATCGCTTTTTTGAAAAATTTTCTGGAAGATTTGAGTTTTGGTTATCTCTTTCCACATGCTAAAGCGGAGATAGAAAACTACCTTCAAACGCATTATCATCAAATTGAGCTCAGGCTCAACGATTTCAAAGAGGAGCTTGCAAAACTTCTGCTCAAAAACGGATTTGACGAAAATGATTTCGAGATACTTTCTCGTATCAAGCATAACTACTCCATCTACCTCAAGATGCAGCGCAAGGGAATATCGATTGAAGAGATACTCGATCTTTTGGCCGTTCGTATACTTGTTAAAAAGGATATCGACTGCTATAAGGTGCTGGGATTGGTGCATCTGCACTTTCAGCCGCTTTCGTCACGATTTAAGGATTACATTGCAGTCCCTAAAGATAACGGTTATCAGACGCTGCATACCACTGTTTTTCATGATAAAGGTATATTCGAGGTGCAGATCCGGACATTTGAGATGCATAAAACAGCCGAGTTTGGGGTGGCGGCGCATTGGAAATATAAAAGCGGTGCAGCGGGCATCAAACTGGACTGGCTCGATAATCTTCAGTATCAGGGTGAGAGCATCGAAGATTTCTATGCATTGATCAAAAACGATCTCTACAGTGAAGATATCACTGTATTTTCTCCAAGAGGGGACATCTTTACACTGCCACGAGGTGCTGTCGCACTCGATTTTGCCTATGCGGTTCATACGGAAATTGGCAACAAGGCCGAAAGTGCATTGGTGAACAAAAACAAAGTTTCGCTTCTTACGGAACTGCATAACGGCGATATAGTCAAGATTGTCGCTGCCAAAGAAAATAAAGTGCGCTGCAGCTGGATCGATGCGGTTAAGACTTCCAAAGCAAAAAGCAATATGAAGTATCTCTGCAATGTACGGATCAAAGAGATAAACGCAGAAGTTGGCAAAAATATACTGGCAGCCGTTATGAATCTCAACTACACACGGGTGGATGAGTGGCTTCATATCCAGCAGTGTACCAATATCGAAAATCTCTCGACGGATATCGACCGACTCCGAGAAGCGATCAACCGCTACATTCACTTTATCGCTCAAAACAGCAGATTCAAAAGTTTTCTCTCCCGTCACCGCTTCAAACTAAAAAAATATGTTATGAACAATATCGAAATTTACTCAGCCCATCATGTGGGCAAGGTGGTTTTTGACTATTGCTGTCATCCGAAATATGGAGACGAGATAGTCGGCTTTTATGAGAAAGGGATCGTTCACATTCACCATAAGATGTGTCAAGAGGCTGCAAAAAAAATAGTTTCTCATGAAAAAATGGTGTTTGTCAGATGGGAAAAGCACAATTTGTACAATTATAAGGTTATTGTTTCTCTTCAAAACAAAAAGGGAGCTTTGGCGGAGTTTTTAACCTATCTTGCCAAACTCGACATCAACATCGTTTCGGTAGAATTCAGCGAAGGAAGCGAAGGGTATTATCGCTACTGCGAGCTGCTTTTTGAGTCCGGCGAAGCGGACCTTAATGAACTTCGTGGTAAAATTGAGCAAAAAATAAAGGTCATCCATATGATACGAACGGATGATGCATACAAACAGTAAGAGTAGGACAGAGCAGAGATGATAAAAGAGGCGTTAAGCGAGATTAGAAGAGGCACTGCCGAGATAATCGATGAAGAGAGAATTGAACAACTTTTAAAAGCATACTATGAAGAAGGCAGGAGCTATACGGTGAAAGCGGGGTTTGATCCGACTGCACCGGATCTGCACCTGGGACACACGGTACTGCTGCAAAAACTGGCAGCGTTTCAAAAGTACGGCGGGCGTGTACAGTTTCTCATCGGTGATTTTACCGCAACCATCGGCGATCCGACAGGAAAGAGTGCCACAAGAAAGATGCTCACTATAGATGAGATAGAAAAAAATGTCAAAAGCTATACAGATCAGGCTTTCAAGATATTGGATCCGGAAAAGACCGATGTGGTTTTCAACAAAGAGTGGCTTGAAGCACTCGGAGCGGCAGGTCTTATAGCGCTTGCCCAAAACCTCACTGTGGCACGTATGCTTGAACGTGACGACTTCTCCAAGCGTTACGCTTCCAACACGCCTATAGCAGTCAGTGAGTTTCTTTATCCGCTTTTGCAGGGGTATGATAGCGTACATCTCAAAAGTGACATCGAGATAGGGGGAACGGATCAGAAGTTTAATCTGCTTATGGGACGCCAGCTGCAAAAAGCGTATAATGTCGGTAAACAGCAGGCAGTTTTGATGATGCCGATCCTCGAAGGGCTTGACGGGGTGCAGAAGATGAGCAAGTCGCTTGGCAACTACATCGGTGTCACCGAGCATCCTAACGATATGTTCGGCAAGGTGCTCAGTATCAGCGACGAGTTGATGTGGCGCTACTACGAACTGCTCAGTTCCAAAACGCTTGAAGAGATCGCTGCGCTCAAAAAGGGTGTGGAAGAAGGTACGCTTCATCCCAAGAAGGTCAAAGAAGAGCTGGCTTTGGAGATTACGACACGCTTCCATGACACTGAGGCTGCACAAAAGGCGAAGGAGGAGTTCGAGCGCGTCCATGCGAAGAGTCAGATACCCAGTGACATCAAAGAGGTGCAGCTCGAAGGGCCGATCTGGATAGCCAAGGCACTGGTCGAAGCGGGACTTGAGAGCTCCACTTCACAAGCCAGACGTGACATAAAGCAGGGCGCTGTAAGAGTCGATCAGGAAAAGGTCGGTGATGAGCAGCTGCAGCTTCAAAAGGGCGAATATATCCTGCAAGTAGGGAAAAGAAAGTTCGCAAAAGTAAAGGTGGCATAATGAGTTTCGAGCCGTTGAAAATTGGAAAATACACGATAGAAAAGCCGATCGTTCAAGGCGGTATGGGTGTCGGTATCAGCTGGGACAGACTGGCTGGATCTGTGAGCAAAGAGGGTGGTCTTGGTGTTATCAGTGCCGTTGGGACCGGATACTATGCAAACAAGAAGTATGCGCATAAACTGGTTTCGGACAGACCGCTTGATGTTGCGAACTTCTACTCCAAAGAGGGGTTGACGGCTATCATCAACAACGCACGCAAGATCTGCGGTGACAAGCCGCTTGCTGCGAACATCCTCTATGCCATCAACGACTACGGCAGAGTCGTTCGTGATGCGTGTGAAGCCGGGATCGATATCATCATAACCGGTGCAGGTCTGCCGACAAATATGCCGGAATTTACCGAGGGATATCCGGATGTGGCTCTTGTGCCGATCGTCTCTTCCGCAAAAGCACTTACTATCATCTGCAAAAGATGGCAGAAACGTTACAACCGTCTTCCCGATGCCGTCGTTCTTGAAGGGCCCAAAAGCGGGGGTCACCAGGGCTTCACGTATGAGCAGTGTTTTATGGAAGAGTATCAGCTTGAAAATCTCATAGAACCCGTTGTCGAAGAGGCAAAGAAATGGGGAGATATCCCTGTGATCGCCGCAGGCGGTATCTGGGATAAGAGCGATATTGAAGCGGCGATGGCCAAAGGTGCGAAGGGTGTCCAGATGGGGACACGCTTTATCGGCACACACGAGTGTGATGCGCATGAGAACTTCAAACAAGTACTTCTCAATGCCAAAAAAGAGGATATCATCCTGATGAAATCTCCTGTGGGATATCCCGCGCGCGGTGTGCATACGCATCTGACCGATCTTGTAGAAAAGCGAGAAGGTCCGGCTATCAAGTGTATTTCCAACTGTGTAGCACCTTGCCACAGAGGAGAAGAAGCGAAGCAGGTAGGTTTTTGTATAGCCGACCGTTTGAGTGACGCCTATTACGGAAATATGGAAACGGGTCTTTTTTTCTCCGGAAGCAACGGCTACAGACTAAATGAAATTATTTCCGTCAAAGAGTTGATGCATAAGCTTACAGAGGGCGAATAGGCTCGATGCCAAAGAGACTGGTCATCCTCTTTTTCCTCTTTTTTTCCGTTTCTCTTTTTGCGTTGAGCGACGGTGCACTGCTTCACAAGGCGGAGAAAGAGTTTGCGGGTAAACAGAAGAGTGATATCTTTCGTGCTTATAACGATTATAAAAATCTCTATCTACGTTCGATTATGAATCAAGACGAGGCGCTCAAGATAAAAGCGCTTCAAGGCATCGTCAAGAGCGGGACCAAACTGCACATAGACGTAACTCCCTACAAAAAAGAGCTTTCGAGCTTTACGAAAAGGCGTTATGTTACACAGAGACCAAAAAAGAGCAAAACCTCCAAACAGATAAAAAAAGTCAAACTCAAAGCGACGAACAAACTGCGGCTTGTGTACTGGAAAAAGGGAAGATTGGTTCTTCGTTTTTCGCATAAACTTCGTAAACATCAAGTCAATTATTTCAAACTCTACGATGCCGATAAAAACGTGTACAAATATGTTTTCGATGTGGAAGCATCCATGATGACACGCTCCCAGCGTTTGGTCAAGCCTGGCATACGCAGTATCAAACTGGCTCAATTCAAGCCGAATATTCTTCGTATCGTGTTTAAAAACGATTCGGTAGTAGAAATGCATTTCAAGGTTACAGGTAAGGAACTGGTTATCAACGCAAGACCGACAAAAGTGTCTCAAGCAAGCGGAAAAAGTTCTCACGTAAGTGCTGTTTCCAACATCACATCTCCTTCACAAAGAAAAGCGAGCCAAAGCAAGACGATCGTCATCGACGCGGGGCATGGCGGAAAAGATCCGGGGGCGAGCGGATATCGGCATTACAAAGAGAAACATGTCGTTTTGGGCATAGCGAAGTATGTGCGAGACTATTTGAAGCGGCGTGGATATCATGTCTATATGACGCGGGACAGAGATTATTTTATCAAACTTCGAAATAGAACGAAGTTTGCCAACAAGAAAAAAGCCGATCTTTTTATATCCATTCATGCCAATGCAAGCAAGAACAAAAAAGCCAAAGGGGTCGAGACATACTTTCTTTCGCCTTCGCGTTCAAACAGAGCGAAAAAAGTAGCGGCTATGGAAAACAAAGCCGATATAGACGATATGAATTACTATGCAAGGCAGAGTTTTTTGAGTTTTTTGAACAATCATAAAATTGTCGCTTCGAACAAGCTTGCCATCGATCTGCAGCAGAGCATTCTTCTTGAACTCCGCAAACACTACAAGGATGTGACGGACGGGGGCGTGCGAGAAGGGCCGTTTTGGGTGCTGGTAGGAGCACAGATGCCGGCGGTTCTCATAGAGGTCGGATTTATCACAAATCCGGCTGAAGCGAAAAGATTGGCAAGCAAAAAGTATCAAAGACATATCGCCAAAGGAATAGCCGACGGCGTTGAACGATATTTCATAAAAAACAGATGAAAAAAGAGATTGCTTTAAGAGTAAAAGAAGATTGAATACACTAATATAACAGAATGAGCTTGATGAAGAGGTAGTATGAAATGAAATATCTATTTATTGCAATTACCCTGTTTTCTTTGACACTCTTTGGAGAGGATCTTAACAATCTGCTCCAAATCTACAAAAAAGAGTCCGATCTCTCAAAAATCACAAAAAGAGAGAGCGCAGGAGAGCTTACACTCTATACGCGTGATCAGCTTGAGAGAATGCAGGCGCACGATCTGATGGATGTTTTGAAGACGATTCCATGGTTGTATGTTTACAGAGGTGCCAACGGTCTGACTCTGATGACACCCTCCACACTCAAAGCTCTCCCTATCACCGCTTCGAGACTTTATATAAACGATCATGACATGACGTCGACTTCTTTTGGGAGTGCAATGCTGGTATGGGGTGAGATGCCGGTAGAATATATCGACCATATCGAGATATACAAAGCCAGTTCGTCGATCGAGTTTGGAAATGAGGCGGGGCTTGTGATCATCAAGGTCTATACGAAAGAGGCAACAAGAGACAGCGGTTCGAAAGCCCGTCTTATGGCGGATCAAAAAGGAAGCTGGAATCTTGATCTTTACAACTCCAACGTCCTGGATAACGGATTCTCCTATTTTGTCTACGCAAATGACAACAGGTACAAAAGAGAACCCTATTACAATACCTACAACAATCAACAATACAAGTTTAAAAACAATCGTAACGGCTACAATCTCTATGCAGATTTCCAGTACAAAAAGAGTAGACTCGAAGTGGGAAATCTGCATAAACGAAGCGACAGTTTTCTGGGGATCGGGATACATAAAACGCCTACCGGAGGCGAACTTGACGCAAACCATCTCTATATGCACTTTACACAGCACTTTGATTACGATATCAAGCTGCAGCTTGCTTATGATAAAATGAATTACAAAAGAAGCTATGTCGATCCAAACGGCATATATATAAGCGATCCGACATCTTCAAGCGGAAGAGGAATCGTTGGAGATTACGCTATAGAATTTGAAGACGAGATATACAGTGCGATTCTTGAGAAGCGTCTGCATCTTGAGAAACACTCTCTGACCTTCGGTGCTTTCTACAAATACAAAGAGATGGAACAAAAAGGGGAGTACGATACACTTGATATACCTTGGTCGAAGAATACGTTCGGACTCTACTCCGTCTATGGTGAGGAGCAGTATGATTATGACGATACGACCCGTTTCGTATTGATGGCAAAAGGGGATTTTTATCGCTATCAAAAAGAGGTCGATTCGGCAGATGAGTTCATAGGACGGGCGGGTGTCATCAAAAACATCGAGAGAGTGCGAATGAAGCTTTTCTATACAGATACCTACCTTCCAAACAGTTTTTATACAGTTTACAATCCGAGTAGCACTCCCTACAAGGCAAATCCGCATTTGAGGCACGCGCAGGCGAAGATAGGTTCGGCGAGTATAGCGTATCAACAAAAAAAATGGGATGTCGAACTCTTTTTTTTGCAGCAGAGAATTAAAGACGGGATATACTATAGAGGAGTCTTTGCAAACAGCGATGCGACGTTGAAATTGAATCTTTTTGAAGTGAGCGGTCATTACAGATTTGACGAATTCAACACGCTCTATAGCAGTCTTTTTACCGCCGATAACGATCAAGATGAGTTGAGAAGTCCGAAATACGGCGGCCTCATACGGCTTGACGACACGTTTGGAAAGTTCGATCTTTACAATGAAATCCGTTATACCTCCTCCTATACCGACAGTGTGTATGGTGTTTATGTCCCTTACAGTTTCGACTGGACAAGTGCCGCAAAGTATCATGTTTCCAAAGATTTTTCCGTAGGTGTTAGAGGTGAGAATCTTTTGGACAAGAGTTATGGTGTAGTGTACAGAAGATATCCGCAGCCTATCCAGTCTTTCGATCGAAAAGTATGGTTGAATGTGGAGTATCTGTTTTGAAAAAAATTTTTTTGATTCTCGTTGCATCGTTTCTGTTGTTCGCTTCGCAGATCGATACGGAACGAAAAATCTACGATACAATTTTCCATATTGTATTGCCGCATAAAAGACCGATCCATGTATGGAGTGATTCGGAGGCAATGGAAAATATGTTGCGCTCGCTCGATGATGTTGTTGTCGTGAAGAAGATCGACCAAGCCGATATCGCCATAATCACGAAAGAGAGTGTGAAGGATTGCAGATGCCTTCTTTTTGTCACCTCCTACAGATTGCTCAAAAGATACAAAGAAAAAGCGATTGGAGGATTTTTTTGGCAGAAAGGTCGGCCCAATCTTCTCTTTTTAAGGAAAAATCTGCAAAAAGAGGGGATTGAGCTGCCGGAGTCCATGCAGCAGTTCGTTGAGGATTCTCTGTAATGCAGCGCTTTTTGAAGTTTTATCTTGCCGTTATCGTCGTTATCGTCATGATCGTAGGATATATGTTTATAAGCATAGACAAGATCAAAGATGAAGTGCAGAAGAATGTCGAGAAGATTTTTATCTCGCAGGCTAAATCTTTGGCCTACAATATTGAGAGGAGTGTCAAAAAGAGTTTTCCCGACGGAATATCAAAAGCGCTTGGGGAGTATGACAAACGAAAACAGTTGGAGGAGAATCTGGAGCTTTTTATAACCCCTCTTTTTCAATATGTGTATGTGCTGTATAGAGATAATAAAGGGAACTATCGTTACTTTGTAGATGGAAGCAGGGAAGAGGAGAAGGGAGAGTTCGATCAGAAGTTCGATGTAGAGAGAACGAAATGGGATGAAGCGTACGAAAGCGGAACGGATTTGATTTTCAGGCAGAATCTCGAAACAGTCTGGGTGACGCTGCTGCATCCCATCGTTTATAACGGCAGGACCGAAGCGGTAGTCGCGGTCGATTTTTCCATGCAGCTTCCAAAAGAGGTCGCAGAGACGATCGAGCCGTTCAAAACGTTGTTTGTGTATATCTTTGTCGCTATAGCGCTTTTTGTTTTTATCGTGCTGATACAGATCTATACAAATATCAGGATCAGAAAAGAGAGTTATCTGGATCCGTTGACAGGAGCGTATAACAGGAATTTTCTGCGTGATTTTTTAAACAAGAAAGATCTCAACTCCTATGTGATTTTGATGATCGACATCGATCATTTCAAACGTATAAACGACGGTTACGGTCATAAAGTAGGTGACTTCGTATTACAGGAGACGGTACGAATTTTAAAGCGGAGTCTTCGTGAAAACGATATCATCATTCGATTCGGCGGTGAAGAGTTTTTGATATTTTTAAAAAATGAAAAGGGTAAAAAAGAGGAAGTGCTGCACATTGTACAGCGTCTTCATTCTTCTATAGAACAGCATCATTTCATATATGATACTTTTGATCTGAAGATAACCGTGTCGATCGGTATCAATTTGCATCCAAGTCATTTCAAAACACCGAACGAAGCTATCAAACACGCCGATAAGCTGCTCTATGTCGCTAAACGTTCAGGAAGAAACAAGATTGTAGGCGACATAGACAAAGCAGACCGATCGAAGCAGTCGGAGCCGGCGAAAAAGTCCGTCTATGAAACGAAAGAGGCATTGGAAGATGGGCGCATAGAGTGTTTTTACCAGCCGATATTCGATGTTACGACAGGCAAGATAGTCAAATATGAAGCACTCGTAAGAATGAGAGACAAAGAGGGGACAATCATCACTCCCTACTTCTTTTTGCAGGATATCATGCATACGAATCTCTACAACGAGATAACCAGATTCGTAGTCCGGGAAGTTTTTGCGACAATAGCGAGGACTTCACAATCGATAAGCATCAATCTCAATTTTTCCGACATTCTCGATGAGAATCTCTACAGAATCATCATAGAAGAGATAGAGAAAAACAAAGATTTGACCGATAAGTTGACGATAGAACTGTTGGAATACGAACTTTTGGAAAATTACACTCAAGTCGTAAAAAACATAGAAAAAATACGCTCCTACGGTGTTAAAATAGCGCTTGATGATTTTGGTAGCGGGTATTCGAACTATGCGATTTTCAAAGAGATTAACATTGACATCGTGAAAATCGACGGTACGATTATCAAAGATATCGATACATCCGAAGTACTTTTTGACATCGCCAAATCGATCGTCGTGCTTGCAGAGTCGCTGGAGATCGCTATCGTGGCGGAATTCGTGCATTCGCAGAGCATCTATGACAAGGTAAAAGAACTCAATATACGCTATGCGCAGGGATTCTACCTCGGAAAACCGGATAGAATGAAGTAATGCTTTAGTGTGCCTCCTCTTTGTAGTCCAGTTTGCCGGCTACGGATTCTTTGTGGTTGATAAGAGCTTCAATCTGCTGCTTGACTTTGTCATAGCGGTACTGCTCTTTAAAGCCCTGTATGCGTCCGCCTGCCGCATTTGGATGGCCGCCCCCGCCGCACCACTCTTTGGAAATTTGCGCGACACTGACCTGATTGTCGGCTCTTAGACTCATCGTTCCTCTGTAGCTTACATCGACGATGAAGTCGTAGTCCGGATATTTGGTCAGGAAACCGTTGCCAATGATGGAGGTGTTCCCGACCCCGTAGCTGAGGAAACCTTTGTAACCTTTGTAGTAGATCGTCATCTCGTTTCTGTGTCGGCCTAAAAGTTCGACGATGTACTCTGTAGAGAGGTTGTCTATCGTATCGTTGTGATCTTTTTTGAAAAAGTTCTTCTTCAGAAAGTAAATGTTTTCATCGAGTGCGATATGGCCGTTTTCCTGACCGATGAACGCCACACCGTTTTCCAAAAGGGTGAGTTTGTACTCGTTGTCCTCTTTGGCGAACATCACACGGTTGAGCTCTTTGGCTTCATTGATAAGACGCATAAAGACTTTGCCGTACTCGAAGTTTTCTTGCTCGTTTTGTTTCCAAAGATCGACGGCATTGACGATATCGACATACTTTTGCATCCATTTGGGCTCTTGCAGATCAAAGTGCTCTTTTGCATAGTCATAGACGATTTTTGTCGCACATCGCTGTGTATCGAGGTAGTACCACGCAAAGCGTGTTGCACAGTCCTCGCCGCTTCCATGATGATCCAGCAGGAGCAGATCTATCTTTTTACCGTTGTCGTTGCGTTTGTTCACTTCGCGATCGATCCATTTGGCCTCTTCGACGCTGAGATTGAGATCACTGATGAGGATCGTCGATTCTTTTTCAACGCTTTTGTCGATGTTTTCAAGAATGAGTTCGAGTTTGTCCTTGACCTCCGCGCCGTAATTGGCATTGTAAAATGTCATATCGTGCGGTGTATGTCGCATTACAAGTTGACAGCTGTAGCCGTCAAGATCGATATGTGAGAGATGGTGTATCTTTTTCATTCTGTCCTTTCTTTGGTTGTTTGAGATTTTAGCCTATATTTTTATGCTGCCAAGCACTTCGAACTTGGCGTTGGAGTCGATCTCGGCGTGTGAGAGCACGACGACATCGAGTGAGAAACGCTCATAAATCTCGGCAAGTGCTTTGCGTATCTGTGGATCGACGATGATGATAACCGGAGAGACGCCCTTTTGAAGTACCTCCGCCGCTTTTTGGCTTGTTGCCTGGATAAGCGCGTTGATCTCGCCGACACTGAGCATCAGGCTGCGCACACCGTCCTGTTCGGTCGATTTTTGCAGGAGCTCCTGCTCGGTTTGTGTATCGAATGTCAGCAGACGTATAACACCGTCATCGCCGGCATACATCTGTGTTATGACACGGGAGAGCCGTGCACGCACCTGCTCGGTGATCAGATCGACGTTTTTGGTATATTCGGCAACGTCGGCGATGGTTTCGAGTATGGTGAGCATATCTTTAAGCGGTATCTTCTCATGCAGAAGTTGTTTGAGGACGCGCTGGATAAGCCCGATAGATGCGACTTTGAGTACATCGTCGACGATAACGGGATAGTCGTCTTTGAGTTTTTCGATGAGGGACTGTACCTCTTGGCGGGTCAGCAGCTCTTCGGCGTGCTGCTTGACAAGCTCACTCATGTGTGTCGAGATGACCGTTGCCGGATCGACGACGGTATAACCGTTGATGATGGCCTCTTCTTTGAGTTCAGGCTCTATCCAAAGCGCATCGAGACCAAATGCGGGTTCTTTTGTAGGTATTCCCTCGATTTCGCCTGTAGCCATGCCGCTGTCCATAGCGAGGAATTTGTCTGGATATATCTCTCCTTCCCCTATGGCG
This sequence comes from Helicobacteraceae bacterium, assembly GCA_027052175.1. Classification (GTDB taxonomy): domain Bacteria; phylum Campylobacterota; class Campylobacteria; order Campylobacterales; family Sulfurimonadaceae; genus S012-15. The sequence continues at coordinate 19,627 of JALUFE010000106.1, forward strand.
ACACCCTTGAGAATAATCTGGTACTGGTTGGGTTTGAGATGAAGGTTGTCGCGTATGCGCACCTGTGGCATCAAAAAGCCAAGATCGCTGGCTATTTTACGCCGCATCGAACGGATACGCTCAAGCAGATCGCCCCCTTGTGAGCTGTCAGCCAGCCGTATAAGCTGATATCCAAGCGTGAGTTCGAGCATCTCCACTTTGAGGATGTCCTCCAAAGCCGCCTCTTCCTCTTTTGCGATCTCTTCTTCCGTTTTTTGTGGTGTTTTGACCGCGCCGCCTTCAGGAGCGTTTTCATCTTCAACAGATGAGGTCGTGCTCTTTTTTGCCGCCATTTTCTCTTTGACTTTGGGTGAAGCGGCATCGAGTATACCAAATTCACCCTTTTCGAATTTGTGCAGCGAGTAGCCGATTCCTATGAAGATAAGTCCGACAAACCCCATCGAAGCAGTAGGCAGACCGGGTACGAGAGCGAACATAACCATAATCGCGCCTACAATGATTGTGATACGGGCACTGCTTATAAGCTGGTTGATGGCCCCTTCGGCGAAGTGCTCTCCGTCACTGCTGGATCGTGTGATGATGATACCTGTAGCCGTAGAGACAACCAAGGCCGGAATTTGACTGACAAGACCGTCACCGATTGTGAGGATCGTAAAGGTCGAGGCACTCTGCGCGACACTCATGTCATACTGGAAGACACCGATGAGAAAACCGCCGATGATGTTGATAAGGGTGATGATAATCCCCGCGATCGCATCCCCTTTGACGAATTTGCTCGAACCGTCCATAGCCCCGTAGAAGTTGGCTTCCTGGAGGATTTCCGCCCGTCTTCTCTTTGCTTCGGCATCGTCGATAAGTCCGGCGTTGAGGTCGGCATCGATCGCCATCTGTTTTCCGGGCATCGAGTCAAGTACGAAACGTGCAGCGACTTCCGCAACCCGTGTACTCCCTTTGGTGATGACCATGAAGTTGATGAGTACCAAAATCGAGAAGACGATGATCCCGATGACATAGTTCCCGCCGACAACGAACTGTCCAAAACTGTCGATGATGCTACTGACGGCCTGGGGGCCTTCGTTCCCTTTGCTGAGGATCATCCTTGTTGTGGCGATGTTGAGCGAGAGCCGAAAGAGGGTGACGATCAGGATGATCGTCGGGAAGGTGGTCAAATCCGTTGGTTTGGGAATATAAAGCGAGATGAGCAGGATCAGCACAGAGACTGCAATGGAGATTGTGAGCATCACATCGAGCAGCTCCGAAGGAAGCGGGACGATGATGATCGCGAGGATCGCCATAACAAAGATGACAACGGTGATGTCCTTGTTGCCCAAAAAGAGCGAAAGAGCGTTGCCGACTTGTCGTTTGAGTGCGCTGTTCTTTGCCAATGCCTACTTCTCTTCCAGGATATCTTGGAGTGTGAGTTCAGATAAAAAGTGGTCGATGTTTTTTTGGAGTTTGTTCAGCATCGGCCACAACGAGCAGATCGAAGCCCGATCGGACGGACAGTCACTTTCGCTGGCACTGCACTCAAATACCGAAGGATTTTTACCCTCTACCGAGTGGATGATTGAGAGGATGTCTATCTCTTCGGGAGATTTTTGCAATACAAAACCGCCGTTAGCTCCTTTGTAGGATTTGAGTATTCCGTTTTTCGCCAGAGCCTGTAGAATCTTGGCCAAAAAACTTTTCGAGATAAAGAGCTCCCTTGAGAGTGACTCACTGTCTTTAGGGGCGGTTGCTTTTGAGAGCACGATAAGAGAGAGGATAGCGTATTCACTTGCTTTTGTTATGAGCATCTGTTTTATATCTTTTGTTTGAATTTTTTGGGATATTATAGCTTATTTTAGATTACTTCGATATAAACGAAACTAAAGAAATTTCTGCTATAATTCCGCTTCACTTTTATGCATTATGCCTAAAAGAATTTCAAAAGACCAATCAGGAGGCTGCTATGGCTTTGGATCAGGCGACTAAACAAGAGATTATCGCTAAATACGGAAGAGATGAGAACGACACCGGTTCGAGTGAAGTTCAGATCGCACTTTTGAGTGCAAGAATCGCTCAACTTACCGAGCATCTTAAAACATTCAAGAAGGATCACTCTTCAAGACTCGGACTGCTTAAACTCGTCGGTCAGAGAAGAAGACTTATGAGATACTTCAAGAGAAAAGACAAAGAGGCATACGCGAAACTCATCGAGTCTCTCGGTATCAGAGATAACGTATAACTCCAAAGAGAGAGGCATTTCGCCTCTTTTTTTCAAATACTTTCCAAAAACTCCTCAAAAAATTTGCTTTTATCTTCAAATCCAGCTACAATGTCCCTGTTTAAAAAATGTTAGACAATCTCTTTTGAGATTTCCTTCTTTTTTACTCCTTTACTTCCTTAAATGCGGATGTATCGTATATCCACCCAAATAGAGGTACACATGGCAGAATTGCTAAACGGAACTATCAAATGGTTCAATGACGAAAAAGGCTACGGATTTATCCAACAAGAAAACGGCGGGGACGATGTATTTGTTCATTTTCGCCAAGTTAACAAGACACATCCTGGAAGAGTTTCTCTTCAGGAAGGTCAGGCAGTTACATTTGAGATCGGTGAAGGTCACAAAGGCCCACAGGCTCAAAACGTTACACCACTCTAATCTAAACACTATCTAGTCGTTTACATACGGTTGCATCCACTTAAAGTGGATGCAATTTCTTCTCTTTAGAATCCTACAATATAATTTCGATATAATACAACCAAAAAAACACAGGCTCTTTATGGACAGAAAACAGCTCGACACTCTGCTGAACTCCAAAGGAAAACTCCTGACTGAGATCTACTTTGAACTCCAAAAGCATTTCGAGGAGAAGTATGGCAGGGATACCGTCGTTTTTATGGAGATCGGCACCTTTTTCGAGGTGTACGAGGTCAACAACGACGAGATGCAGATCGGCAAAGCCAAAGAAATCGCCGAGATCCTCAACATTCAGCTGACAAAAAAGAACAAATCCATCGTCGAAAACTCCGTCAAAAATCCTCTTCTTGCAGGCGTGCCGGCTGTGAGTTTCGAGCGCTATCTCTCCCGTCTTATCCAGGAAGAACGCTATACGATCGTGGTCGTGCGCCAAAAGGGTGTACCGCCAAAAGTGAGCCGCTATATCGCCGAGATCATCTCTCCGGGGACGAATTTCGACTATCTCATCGACAACAGCGAGAACTATATTGTCTCGATCATCGTTGACAGCTACAAGGGGATATATATGGTTGGGTACAGTGCCATCGACGTCACCACAGGCAAGAGCTGTCTCTATGAAGCGCACGGAGTGAGTGAGGACCCGACTTATGCGCTCGATGAGGTTTTCAACCTGCTCAATATTTACAGAACCAGCGAAGTTGTGCTGACTTTTCTTGATGGTGTAGAGAGTCAAAAACATGTATTGGAGTATCTTGAAATTCCTGAGCGTTTTACCTACAGCATCAACCATGAACGCGTCAAGATTGCATTGCAAAACGAGCTTTTCAAAGAGGTGTTTACCATCCAGAGCCTGCTGAGTCCCATCGAGCATCTCGATCTTGAGCGCAGTCCGATGGTGACGGAGTCACTCTCGATCCTCATCCGCTTTATCATCGAGCATGATTATCACATCGTCCAAAAGCTCTCTTTCCCGAAGATTATCGAAAACTCCAAGTTTATGTATCTTGGCAACAATGCGCTTGAGCAGCTTGGCATCATCTCGCGCGATAGAAAGGAGTTCACGCTTCTCAAACTGCTTGACAAAAGCTCTACGGCCATCGGCAAACGTCTGCTCAAAGAGCGTTTACTCAATCCCATTATCAAAAAAGAGGAGCTTGAACGTCGTTACAACCTGATAGAGCGGGTAAGCAACCATACACGCTATCTCGATGAGCAGCTGCGAGGTATCTACGATCTCGAACGGCTGGCAAGACGGATGGAGGTAGCAAGGCTGCATCCCTTTGAGATGAACCATATCTATGACTCACTGCTCTCACTTAAAGAGATCATGGAGTATGTCAAGAAGCACAAGATCCAAAAGATACCCTTTAGCGACTTCGAGATCGATGAGTTTCTACGCGATATCACCAAGTCGATCGATCTCGATGTGTCACGCCGTTTTACGATCAATACGATCGATGATAACTTTCTGATGAGCGGTGTGGATGAATCAATCGACACGCTTGTAAATGAAAATCAAGAGATGCTTGCAAAGTATGAGCGCATTATCGAGAAGATCGAAGAGCTTTTGGAAGCCAAAAATGCCTCCTCCAAGGCAAACCGTTTCGTGACACTCGGACTTTTGGAAAAAGAGGGATACTACATCAGTCTGAGCAAAAACCGCTTCTCGATGATAGCGGATGATTTCGCAAAGGCTTCGCTGCTTATCGATGATGAGCGGGTGATGTTCGATGAGTTCAATGTCAAGAGACTCACCAACACGGTCAAGATTACTTCGCCCTATACCGACGCGATCTCAAGCAAACTGATGAAAAACCGTGTAAAGATCGTCTCACTGGTCAAGGAGAAGTTCGTTGCCCTTCAAGAGCTCTTTACCAGACGCTACGCGCTACTTTTTGAGCGGATCATCGCCTATATCGCCGATCTCGATGTGGCGGTGAGCTCGGCTAAAGTAGCAGAGACCAACAACTATGCAAGACCAACGATAGTGGATGTTAAAGAAGATGAGAATTTCCTCCAGATTATGCAGCTGCGCCACCCGCTTGTAGAGGTGCAAGAGCGCGGCGGATTGTATATACCAAACGATATCGTGATGGGCAATCGCAACTATATCGACCTACCGCATCCAAAAACGGTGATGCTCGATGTGGATGTAACCGATGGGCACGATGTGCAGGGAGTCCTGCTCTATGGGATCAACTCCAGCGGGAAGAGCTCTTTGATGAAGAGTATAGGGATTGCGGTGCTAATGGCGCAAAGCGGATTTTTCGTTCCTGCAAGTGCGATGAAGATGAGTCTGTTTGAGTCGCTCTTTACCCGCATCGTCTCCAAAGACAATCTTGCCAAAGGACTCTCGACCTTTGCGGTGGAGATGCTGGAGATGAAAAATATCTTCAATCGTGCAGGCGTAAAAAGTATCGTTCTTGGTGATGAGATCAGTCATGGGACGGAGACCCTTTCGGGCGTGGCGATCGTCGCATCGGCTATCATCAAACTTGCCAAGATGCGTCCGCTTTTCCTGTTTGCAACCCACCTGCATCAGCTCTCGACGATGGAGGAGATACAAAGACTAAAAGGGGTGGTCGATCTGCATCTAAGCGTGGAATATGATGAAAAAGAGGATAAACTGATCTTCAACCGTGTGCTTCAAGGCGGGAGCGGCAGCAGTATCTACGGACTTGAGTTTGCCAAGTCGCTTCATATGGACAAAGAGTTCCTCCAAACCGCCAATGCCATCCGCAAGAAGCTCGCCAACGATTTCGACGAGCTTGAACTCCTGACAAAAGCCAAAACGAGCCGCTACAATAAGAACCTTTATGTCACCAAGTGCGTCATCTGTGGCGGCATCGCCGAAGATGTCCACCATATCAACGAGAAAAACCGAGCCGACAAACGCGGCTTCATAGGCCACTTCCACAAAGACAACGTCCACAACCTTATACCGCTTTGTAAAGAGCACCACAAAGCTATCCATGATGGAAAAATAAAGGTAAAAGGGTTTATAATGACATCCAACGGTTTGGAACTGGACTACGAGGAGCAACTTTAACAAGAAGGATAAAAATGAAAAAAAGATACTTCGCATTTGTTGCGGTGACTGCTATACTGCTTATCGGCGGTTGTACGCAGGAGACGCAGAACAAGATAGGACGAACGATCCAGAATTGGACGGGAACGAACGGGGTGCTCGATATATATATGGGTGGTAAGCTGGTACAGCGTTTTATCAAGATCGACAAGCTCTCTACGGCGACGGGAACGCAAGACGGCAAACCGAGAAACTACCGTTTTGGGTATGGGTATCTCGATAAAAACTTCAACTATCAGGTGGACAAGGGCGAGCCCAAGCTCTACTTCGAGATCAGCAACTACTCTACACCCTATGTCTTTTACGACAATCCGACAGGAAAATAGCCTTGGATATCATCGAACTGTTTAAGTATCTGCTTTCAAAAAAGAGTGAGACGCCTGATGACGGCGGTCTGCTTGACTTTATCGCCGAGCATCTGGGTGAGGGCTGGCAGGCTGTGCGTGTCGATAAAGAGGGGGTGAAGAACCTCTTTATATCCAAGCGCTTTGGCGAAGGGGATCATCTCTGCTTTGCCGGCCATGTCGATGTCGTACCGGCAGGGGATGGATGGATCTTTGACCCCTATGAGCCGGTAGAGGATGAAGAGGGCTTTATCTTTGCTCGTGGTGCACAGGATATGAAAAGCGGTGTCGCGGCTTTTACACAGGCGGTTAAGGAGGCGAAAGATTTTCCGGGTACGCTTTCGCTGCTGCTTACGAGTGATGAGGAAGGGGATGCGCACTTTGGAACGAAGATCGTGCTGGAGTATCTCAAAGAGCACGATATGCTGCCAGACTTCGCCGTTGTAGCAGAGCCAACATGTGAGGAAAAGTTCGGCGATGCTATCAAAGTGGGACGCAGAGGTTCGATCAACGGATATCTCTATATCCAGGGCAAGCAGGGGCACGCGGCTTATCCGGAAAAGGCGATCAACCCGATCCATCAGATAGCTCCAAGACTACCAAAGCTTGCCGGCAAAGAGCTTGACAGCGGTGATGAGTTTTTTGCACCCAGTCGCTTCGTTATCACCGACATTCGTTCAGGAATGCAGGTTACCAACGTCACACCCGATCGACTCGATATGATGTTTAATGTCCGTAACAACACCAAAACGACCCAAAAAGAGATCCTCGATCTCGTCGAAAACATTCTTGGCGATTTGGAGTATGATCTGCGCCTCACTCAGGGCTCCTACCCCTTTATGACCGATACCGATACGAAGATCGTCAAAAATATCGACAAAGCGATCCGGGAAGTAACAGGCATAACTCCCAAGCACTCCACTGCCGGTGGAACGAGTGACGCCCGCTTTATGGCACCACTTGGTATCAAAGTGATCGAGTTTGGCGTCAAAAACGACACGATTCACTCGGTAAACGAGCGCACACATAAAGATGAGGTGATCGGTCTTTATAAAGTATTTAAAAAACTCATAGAGGAGTGGCAATGAAATTTATCATGATGATTGTAATGGCTGTGACTCTTTTTGGTGCCGAAGTGCACTGGGTGGAGAGCTATAAAAAAGCGGAAATGCTTTCAAAAAAGGAGCATAAGCCCATTTACCTTTTTATCAGTGCGGCGGAGTGTCCGTGGTGCGAAAAGTTGGAGAAGACGACGCTCAAAGACCCCCAAGTTATCCGACTGCTCAACTCGAAGTTCGTTCCTGTACACCTTATACGTGATTTCGATACAATTCCATCCAAGTTTCATGTGCGTCCCGTGCCGCATCACTATGTGGTATTTGATGAAAAGCATTACTTTTACGAAGACATCGGCTATTTTCCAAAAGATATCTTTATGCTGATGCTCAATACAACTTTAAAGGAGATGAAACAATGACTTTTACACAAACTTCCAATGCACCGAGTGCGATAGGACCATACTCTCAGGCGGTTGTCCACAACGGCCTTGTCTATACATCCGGACAAATTGCGCTCAAACCTGACGGAAGTGACGACATCCTTCAAGAAAACGTCATCCTTCAAGCAAAACAGGTGCTTAGAAATCTGCGCAATGTTCTTGAAGCAAGCGGCAGCAGTATGGATCAGGTCATCAAGACGACGATCTTCCTTGTCGATATGAACGACTTCGCAGCGGTCAATGAAGTCTATGAAGATGTTTTTGGCGCACACAAGCCTGCGCGTAGCACCGTAGCGGTCAAAACGCTGCCGAAAAATGCACTTGTAGAGATCGACGCGGTGGCGGTGGTGAACAAGTAGGATTCAGAACTTAGTGTTCAGGATTCAAAGGTTGGAGATTGGATTTTTTGATAAAAGTTTTTCTTTTAAACAAAACTTAAATGTTATTTGAGTATAATTCCGAACTTTTAAGACTTGTTACGACAAGTCGAGTGTAGAATTACAGTAAATAGAAGGACCATAGATGTACGCAATTATCAAAAATGGTGGTAAGCAATACAAAGTGCAAGAGGGAGATATCCTTAAAC
>JALUFE010000107.1 GCA_027052175.1 Helicobacteraceae bacterium
TGCTCAAAATCGTTGACGACATCCCGATACAGCTTTTCAAAGAGAGCATCCAACTCTTCTCCCTCAGCACAGTAGACTTTTGTCACCATTGTTTATCGACCTCTTTTTTAAAGTTTAAATTTCCCAAGCTCTTCATTTAACTTTTGTAAAATTGCCGTTAAATTGCCTGAAACGTCATTCAAATCACTTTCAATGTCACTTGTTTTTTCGGTGAGTATTATAATATCGTTCATTATAGTTATCAGTTCTTTTATCTTTGTCGTGACATAGACGTTCTGGTTCATGACATCTTTGGATTTTGATTCCGTCAGAAGAAGTTTGTTTTTCGTTTCTTGAGATGAGGCGATCAAATCTTGTGCGGCATTTTGAATAACCGACATATTTTTCGATCTGTTCTGTGTCCCCGTTGCAATCTCATCCACACTCTGCATAATCAGGTTGGTATTTGTATTGATCTCTTGCAAAGATTTTTGCGTTCTCTCCGCCAGTTTCCTCACTTCGTCCGCAACAACGGCAAATCCTCGTCCGTGTTCTCCTGCACGGGCTGCTTCGATAGCGGCATTCAAAGCCAAAAGATTTGTCTGATCCGCAATGTCGGCTATAATATCTAAAATTTCTTTGATGCTTCGTGTGTGTTCCGTCAAAAGTGAAACTTTATCGTTAAGTTCCGTCTGATCCTGAGAACCGGTCTCTATATTGTCGACAACTCGACTCAAACTTTGTGCAAAATTATCCAAAATAGCCAAAGTCGCTTCTAAATCCTCAGTTACGGTTATCGAAGATTCTTCAATCGTATCCAGCTTGCTATTAACATCTTCAACCAAAACATTAACATTATTGATCTGAACTTTTTGCTTTTTGGAATTTTGCAGCAAATTCTCCAAAATAGTGTCCAGTTTTGCATTGCCCTCGACAATTCTTCCTGCCACACTTTTGACATTGAGTACAGTCTCTTTAAACGCATTGATCATCTTTTGCAAAGCTTGAGAGATTCTTGAAATTTCATCTTCTCCTTCTACGGTTACGGAACAGGAAAGATCGAGATCACTTGAAACACACTCGATTTTTTCAAGTGATTCAGAAACACCTCTGCCGATACTTCTGCTTATACTCAAAATTACTATCACTATCACCAAACCGAAGACAATATAAATACTCAACAACAGGTACATTTCTCTTGTTTGCTTGTTTAAGATATTTTCCAATATATTCTTATTGTGTTCAGCCAGTGCATCATCGACTTGTTTAAGAAGATTGATTTTTTTCGTTATTGTTTTGAACCAGTACTCACTGTCTATTCCAAAGCCCCCTTCAACTGCATGTGCAATCGCTACTTGTCTCATTCGCTCTACTTCATCGACGACTGGGGATTGCATCGCTTTGAAGTATATCTTCTTCGCATTTTCATCAGCTACCGCAAGGAATGCGTCGGTGAAAGACTTTTGAGCGGCAACCAAACTTATAAACTTCACAAACATACCGTCGGCAAATCTATCTGCCGCAAAGGTGCCGCTTAGCACCGCACGCTCTATCCCCGCACGCTCTTTAGCCTGAAGAAAATCCCAATACGCAACCAAGCCGCGAACAACAATTGCGTCTCTTGCAAGTTTTATTGAAGAAGCGACTACATCCAACATCATTGCATTTGTTTTCGTATAGTATGATATTGCTTCCTTTAACGGAATCTGCAAATGTGATACACGCTCTCGAATTTGCGGCAGTTTTTCCAGGCTTTGCTCCAGCTTTGCAATTTTTCTACGAAAATCATCCGAAAAATCCGCTTCATTCAAACTTTTGAGAAACTCTTTGTATTCTTTGAGACGTTTATCCGTCAAAGCTCTTTGTTTTGGAAGAATATCGGTAAACTTCTTTCCTTTCGATCCGAGAAAACCGGCTGTTGCACCTCTTTCTTTCTGCGTTTCATGAATCAAAAGACTGATTTTCTCCGCTAATGTATTTAACTGTACTAAAGCTTCTCCGTTTTTGTGCTCATTATATGCCCTATAAAGTACATACGTAATATCAGCCACAAGAAATGCCACCACAAGTGTAAATATTACCGTTAGTTTTCTTTTTATTGTCATGACATTCTCCTGACATTGAATATTTGAATAAGTCCTAAGTCTTCTAATAAAGCATAAAGATTATCATCTTTAACGTAAATCTCCAGTCTTACACCGTCTACATTGACTAATTTGGAAAGGTATCCGATAACCGATGACGTAATCGATATCGAGTCAACAATTTCTATCACTATCTTCTTATTACTCAACCGTATTGCATCAATGGCGTTCTTCACTTCATTGTAATGAGCCATTGACTTTATGTTTCCTTCTATTACAAGCTTGTTTCCAAAACTTTCTACTCTCATTCTCTGCCTTTCCTCTCGCTAAATAATCAAAATGAGCATATTGATTCTCAAAAATAAAGAATCCAGATAAGATTTTATACTATAAATTATTAATTTTATATTTATAGTTTATATCTTGTTCTTGTATCAACATTATTTACCTTTCGCTAATTTCTAATAATTGATGAGTAGATTTACGACAAAACATCTTTTATCGGTTATTCTTATCACTTCACCAATAAAACTGAGAACAACTTAGGGTTTTGGAACGTATCCTTGAGTTAGTTTATTGATGAAGTAATAAATAGTATTGAAAAAGTAGAACCTTCGGATTTTTTACTTTGAATATCGAGTCTGAAGCCATGCACTCGCACAATGTGTGATACAAGTGAGAGACCTATACCAAGAGAGTTGTTCCAGCCATTTTTTGAGACTCTATAGAATTTTGAAGTGATCTTTTTTATATCCTCTTTCGCTATGCCGATGCCTCTGTCTCGTACTTGAAGCGCGTGCGTATCGAGCGTGATCTCCACTTCGTCTTCGGAGTATTTCAGAGCGTTTTCTATCAGATTCTTGACCGCTACACTAAAAAGCGCTTCATCCACTTCCAGCTCAACATTCTCTTTTGCAAAAAAGTTGATTTCACGATTTGGATAAGCTGCGCGAATCTCTTTGATGACATCTTCGACAATTTTGTTCATAGATACTTTGGAGTACTTCAAAGGCTGAGAATCTTCTTCTAACTTGATAAAGAGGCGCAGCCTGTCTATCATCGCAGAAAGGCGCAGCGCACTTGTGTGGATCTTGTCGATGAACTTCTCCCTTAGACGCGGTGCCATCTGCATATCTTCCAGGAGTGTCTGCGAGTAGCCGCTTATGACGGAGATGGGGTTTTTGAACTCATGCGACACGGCTGAGAGTATCTCATCTTTTTGACGGTTGGCAAGCTTGAGTTTTGCGGTGTATTTGGACTTCTTTTTCGCTTTTTTGGCCAATGCGGCGGAGACTTCGCTTAGCAGTTTCGTTATGCGGGCAAACTCTTCGGAGTAGCTGGAGCTGATAACCGAAGCGTTTCGCTGCTCTTTGAGTTCTTCCAAAAATCCCACAACCCGGTCGGTCTCGACACGCACCTCGTCTGAAATCTTGTAAGTGATATAGGCAAATCCACCCGTAAAGAGTAAAAAGAGGATCGTTATCTTGCCCATAAAGGTGATGAAGTGATCATAAACAGTCGTAAAGTTCGCTGCCACACGCAAGAAGTACTCTTTGCCGTCAAGTTTGATCTTTTTGGCGACATAGAGCAGCTCTTTTCCGACCGTGTGCGATTTTCTTATGCTCGTGCCATAAGGCATATAGGTGGCATCGAAGACTTCCGGGCGGTTTTTGTGGTTCTCCATCTTCGCCGCATCGGCATCACTGTCGGCAAGTACTCTGCCGTCTTTGTCTATGATTGTCACACGGATGGAGGTAAGACGTTTGATATCGTCCGCGATCTTCTGGAAGCTTCTGTTTTTTTGCAGCTCCAGCTCGATGATGTCGATATCATGCACGAGATCGGTGCGTATCTGCTCCACATAAAGCTGCTTGATCCAAAAGTAACTGATACTGCCAAGAATGAGAAAAAGAAAGAGAGAAAGAAGTAAAAAGCGTTTGAGGATCTTACGAGAGAGATTGTCCATCATTTCGCCTTTGCCGAGAAGATATACCCTTCTCCCCGCACCGAGGTTATGAACTCTTTTGTTCCCTCTGGGTCTATCTTCTCTTTGAGGCGTTTGATGGCGACATTGACCGTCTTTGGCTGCTTGTTCATCGCATCTTCCCAGACCTCATCGAGCAAAAATTCACGACTGAGCAGCTGATCTTTGTGTCTGAGAAATGTCAGCAGCAGATCATGCTCAAGCTTGGTGAGCGCGATCTCCTCTCCATCTATACTGAAACTCTTTTTCGTAGCGTCATAGAGGACATCCCCCTCTTTGAGAAGATCACTCTCCTCTTTTCCAAAGCGCTTGAGCACTGCTTTGATGCGGGCTTTGAGGATATTCAGATCAAATGGCTTCGTTATGTAGTCGTCCCCTCCACGCTCAAAGCCTTCGAGTATCTCCTCCTTTTTCTCTTTGGCACTGAGGTAGATAACGGGGAGACCATAGCCCTCTTTACGAAGTTGCCGGACAAATTCGCTGCCCTCCACTCTGGGAAGGTTTCGATCCATCAAAAGAAGCGAGACATTCTCTTCATCGAGAATATCACGAACGTTTTTCGTATCTTTGCAGGCAATGACTTCATACCCCTCTTTGGAGAGATTGTATTCCAAAATATCGAGGATATCCTCTTCGTCATCGACGATAACAATAGTTTCCACATCTCCCTCCTTTTAGGGACTAGTGTATATCACCGCCTATGCTGGCATATAGAAGCAGCGAAGCGATCGAAAGCGCCCGATCTGCAATCTTCTCACTTTTTCGAAGACTTGAGAGCATTTTGTTCGTGGTTCCAAAATCCTCTATATGTCCATCTTTTGCAAGTATGCTGGACTCTATCATGTCGTAAAGATCGTCCGACTTGCTTTCGGCAATCAACACTTTGGAGTAGAGTTCTTGCACTTCGTCACTATCTTCATTGTTGATCATATCCACCATATAGCTGAGTGCTTCGACCGTGGCACGCTGCATCGGAATGGCATATTCATTGATGATCCGTTTGTCAAGCTGCTCACAAGTTTTGATGAAACCTTTGATGTAACTTCTTGTATTTGATGCAGCACGAACAAGTTCGTTGGTTATTTTGAGGTAAGCGACAAGCAGACGAAGGTCTTTGGCTTCCGGAGAGTAGAGTGCAAGCGTTTTGACGATCTTGTTATCGATGTCGGTCGTTTTGCTGCCGACATTGCGTATATATTCTCGCGCACTCATAAACTCCTCCTCATTGCACGTATCCATCGCTTCGAGTATCTGTTTGTTGGCTTTGCAAACGCCTGTTGCGATATCGCTGACGGCTGCTTTGATCTCATCGAGTTTCTCTTTGTACTGTGGTAGCATTATCCAAATCTCCCTGTAATATAATCTTCTGTTTGCTGTATCTTAGGATTGAGGAATATCGTCTCTGTTTCATCATACTCGATCAGATCTCCAAGATACATAAATGCCGTATAGTCGCTGATACGGCTGGCTTGCTGCATATTGTGCGTCACAATAGCGATGCTGACATCCTTTTTCAGCTCGACGATCAGCTCCTCGATCGCTCCTGTGGAGATAGGATCGAGTGCGGATGTCGGTTCGTCAAAGAGTAGAACTTCAGGTTTGACGGCGACTGCGCGGGCGATACAGAGTCTTTGTTGTTGACCGCCGGAGAGCCCCATCGCCGACTTGTTCAGTCTGTCATGCACTTCACTCCACAGTGCTGCACCTTTGAGAGCGTTTTCTACGCGATCGCCAAGCTCACTTTTGTTTTTGATCCCCATGATCTTCAGACCGTATGCGACATTATCGAAAATGCTCATAGGAAACGGTGTCGGCTTTTGGAAGATCATCCCCACTTTTTGACGAAGACGGATAAAGTCGTTCTCTTTTTTGATCTCCAAAATATTTTCAAACTTGCCTGTATCGAGATCGAGCAGCTCAATCTTACCTTCATATTTGTTGCCGGGATAAAGATCATGAATACGGTTCATACTTCTAAGCAGCGTGGACTTGCCGCAACCACTCGGCCCAATCAGTGCCGTTATCTTGTTTTGCATTATCGGCAGGTTGATGCCCTTGAGGGAGGGTTTTGGCGCTCCCGCATAGGTAAAGGAGAAGTTTTCGACTTTCATTATCGGCATAGTGAGTTTCCTTATTTGTGTTTATTTCTCGTTACATATCGGCCTGTGAGGTTGATCACAAGTACAAGCACGGTGAGGATAAGCGAAGCCGCCCATGCAAGATCACGCGCACTCTCCTCCGGTTCATTGGCGAGGTTATAGATACTAACTGTCATAGATGGGAAGGACTGTGTCAGATCGAGTGTAAAGAAGTTACTTGTCTCACTCGTAAAAAGAAGCGGCGCCGTCTCGCCGATGATACGCGCAAAACTCAGCAGTATCCCCGTCATGATCCCCACTTTTGCAGCGCGGATGACGATATCGAAGATCACTTTGTATTTGCTCGCTCCCAAGGCGATCCCCGCTTCTCTTAACTCCTTAGGCACAAGCGAAAGCATCGAGTCGGTTGTGTTGATAACGATCGGGATCATCATGATAGCAAGCGCAAACGCCCCCGCAAAGCCGCTCGGTCCATCAAACGGGCGTACTGCTACCGCATAGACAAACGCCCCTATGACGATACTCGGCGCACTCATCATGATATCGCTTAGATCACGGATAAATTCCGCATATTTGCTCCCGTGACCATACTCTCTGAGGTATATCCCAGCAACCATCCCAAGCGGAATACCCACAAGCGAAGCAAGACCCGCCAATACAAACTGCCCGACTATCAGGTTTCTTAAACCATTATCGACCAGGTCATGCGTAAAGAGCGAGAAGTTCATCGCCGTCATTCCCTTGATAAAAAGCGTAACAAGGATCCAACCAAGAAATGCAAGCCCCAAAAGAGCGGCGAAGATCGAAAGCCCAAGGACGATTTTGTTTATAACGAGTCTCATCCTTTGTTCCTTTTAAGAAAGTAGAATTTCGCCAAAGAGATAACGGCAAACGAGAAGACAAAGAGGATAAGCCCAAGATAAAACAGTGCGCTCTCTCCTAGACCTGCCGCCTCACCAAAGTTCACTGCCATCGCAACCGGGATGGAGATAGTCGGATCGGTGATCTCATGTGGAAGCCGATACACCGCACCGATAAGAAACGCGACCGCCATCGTCTCGCCGAGTGCGCGCCCGAGCGAGAGGATGATAGAACCGATGATACCGACTTTGGAGTAGGGGAAGATGACATCCTTGATAACTTCAAACTTCGTCGCTCCCAAAGCGTATGCGGACTCTTTGAGGATGTCGGGTGTGGTGTTCATACTATCCCGTGTGATCGCCGCCATAAACGGTAGTATCATAACCCCAAGAACCAAACCGGCAGTAAGAAGTGAAACCTGATACCCGCCAAACGTCTCGGAGATGATAGGCGCAAAGTAAAAGAGACCCCACATACCGAAGATGATACTCGGAATGGCCGCAAGCAACTCTATGGCGATACCCACAGGTGTAGAGATGTTCTTCGGTGCAATCTCGGCAAGAAAGATCGCGATCCCCATCGCAATAGGCACGGCAAAGATCATCGCTATGAGCGTAGATAGGACCGTCCCCACAATAGGAACGAGCCCGCCGTAAACGGTCTTTGTCGCGACACCTTCATCTTCGTCATCCTCGTCATCGCCAAGCAGCAGATCGTCATCGGATTCATCATCTGCAGAAACATCGCTTTGGGATTTTGTCGAGAGATTCTGTGTATCTTGTGTAACTTGCGGTGTCTCTATGGGAACTTCCGTATTCCATCTCGGATCGACCAAAAAATGCAGACCGAATTCGTCTATAGCCGGTTTAGCCGCCATAAAAAGTGTAACGAAAATGCCAATAAGCAAGATCAAAACAAAAGAGGCACTGCCAAGTGAGATCTTTTGAAAGAGTTTTTCAAGCACCGAGGAAGCCTTTAAAAAGAATTACGAAATTATACAATAAAAAATTTCAAGTTGATTACATTGTGGATATCTTCAAAGAGGGAACAAAGAGGCAAGCCTCCTTGTAGTGTTATTAGAATTTGACTTCGGCAGTCACCATATATGCAATACCGTTTCTATCCTCTCTGGTTGATCCATCCTCGTTGTTTGTCAGTTCGACATTGGCTACCCATTCAACATTTCTGTTTTGATCCCATGCAAGACCGGCAATAGCAGTTGTTTGCTCTTTTTCCGTCTGCTTCGGTGTCCAGCTGTCATATCTTGCAAGTACTCTATAGTCATAGTCATTTCCAAATCTGTACTCTCCATAAGCACTGTATCCTTTTCCTGCTTGAAGCGAAACACCATTATCTGCCGT
>JALUFE010000108.1 GCA_027052175.1 Helicobacteraceae bacterium
GTGCATTTGCTTACTTCAACTACAAATTTTCCAAGTATAAATTCATAGATTTTCATCAGTTTGTTTTTTACGAAGCAAACGATATTTTTAAACCCGACCAACAACGCTATATAGTCATTTTCTTCAGCTCCAAAGAGCCTGATGCCGCCAAAAAGATCGCTTCACTGCATCTAAAAACACCCGTATTAGCAATAGATTACTATAATAATAAAATACAAAGTACAAAAACGACGCTTTTTTTACGAAGCGGAACCAATACGTCACTGAAGTTTATCCAGCGCTTCAACATTTATGACGAACCCTCGATGTTCGTTATAAAAAAAGTAAGCGCTACGCTATACAAACAAGACAGTATGATACGAAAGTTCGATGACTTGGATAAACTCACAAAAAACAGAAATATAGAAAAGGAGCTTTAAGATGCTTGATTGTGCCATAATAGGAGGAGGACCTGCGGGTCTTACAGCAGGATTGTATGCGACACGCGGAGGGCTTGAAAATGTCGTTATGTTTGAAAAAGGCCTTCCCGGAGGTCAAATCACCCAAAGTAGCGAGATAGAGAATTATCCCGGCGTTGTCGGAGATATCACGGGGATGGATCTGATGCAGCCATGGCCCGAGCAGTGTATGAAGTTCGGTCTGAAACATGAGATGGTCGAGGTCAAACGAGTAAGCAAAGATGGAGATACGTTCAAAATTCTCCGCGCCAACGGTGATATCGATGAGGCTCGAAGTGTGATAGTGTGTACGGGTAGCGTACCAAGACGTGCCGGTTTCAAGGGTGAAGACGAATTTTTCGGCCGCGGTGTGAGTACCTGTGCTACATGTGACGGCTTTTTTTACAAAGGCAAAGAGGTCGCCGTTATCGGCGGAGGTGACACGGCACTCGAAGAGGCACTCTACCTCTCAAAAATCTGTACAAAAGTCTATCTTGTTCACAGACGTGACAAGTTCAGAGCCGCACCAAATACCGTCAAACGTGTCGAAAACACACCAAACATAGAACTCATTCTCAACTCCGTACCCCAAGAGGTTTACGGCGATACGATGGGAGTGACGGGTTTGAAAGTCAAAAACAGAGAAAACGGCGAAACAACCGACCTGCCTGTTCCCGGAGTGTTTGTCTTTGTCGGCAATAACGTCAACAACGAAGTCCTCAAACAAGAAGATGGCAGTTGGCTGTGTGAGCTCAATGACCAGGGGCAAGTTGTAGTCAATCTCAAGATGGAAACCAGCGTCGAAGGGCTCTATGCAGCAGGTGATCTGCGCATAGATGCACCAAAGCAGGTTGTATGTGCGGCAGGGGATGGGGCTACTGCGGCCATCAACGCGATCGGTTATGTCGATGAAAAATTTGGAAATTAAGGAATTGTCATGATAAAAGTAGGTGTATTTGGAGCAAGCGGAAGAGTAGGCAAACTCATCATAGAGGATCTAAAAAACAGTGAAGGGATGCAACTAGCAGCAGTCTATGCCAGAAGAGAGCTGGACTTTGCCATTGAGCCATCTGTACTGGTCACTTCCGATATGGCGACACTGCTGAGTGCCAGCGATGTCGTCATCGATTTTTCACTGCCTGAAGCATGTGAAAAACTGCTTGAAGCGGCACTGAAAAATCCAAAACCGCTCGTTATAGGTACAACCGGTCTGAGCACACATCAACTCAATCTTCTCAAAGAGGCAAGCGAGGCGATGCCCGTTTTGTACGCAACAAATATGAGCCTTGGCGTCGCTCTGCTTAACAAACTCGTCGCTCAGGCAAGCCAGGCACTGCGAGACTTCGATATCGAGATCGTCGAAATGCACCACCGACACAAAAAAGACGCCCCAAGCGGTACGGCACTCACTCTTGCCGAGTCTGCCGCAAAAGCCAGAGATCTCGATCTCGACAAAGTACGTGTCAGCGGCAGAGATGGCAACATCGGTGAGCGCAGCCGTGATGAAATCGCCGTTATGGCACTGCGCGGCGGCGATATCGTCGGTCGTCATACAGTGGGCTTCTACAACGACGGCGAGTTTATAGAACTGAACCACACCGCCACAAGCCGCAACACCTTCTCAAAAGGTGCGATCCGTGCTGCTGCATGGCTTGTAAAGCAGCCCGAAGGCTTATATTCTATCAGTGACTGCTTAGGTCTTTAGATCTAAGCACAATATCACTTTTTTGTTACAATAATCTACACCGACCCTCTTTTCATACCTCTATCGACTATTTCAAACAGATATCGCGTTATAATTCTATTCTCTTAAATATAAGTAATTCAAATAATATAAAAACACAAAAAGGAGTATTTTTTGAATTTGAGAAAATTCTTGACGGAGTATGGAGAACATGTTCCCGGATATGACGTGACCGTTATCAACGAACGTGAAGCCCGTGCAGCGGCAGGACTGCTCTTTATGCTGGGAATGATCGTTATCTTTGTTGGGATCGGCTACAACCACATTATTGTAGCACGTGTCTATCTCGCTTTTATGTTCGTCGATTTCACTGCACGTATGATCAGTCCAAAATACGCCCCCTCGCTACTTATAGGTAAATTCGTTACACGCAACCAAAAACCGGAATACACAGGCGGATTGCAAAAGCGTTTCGCATGGACACTCGGCTGGTTTATATCACTGCCTATGATGTGGTGGTTCGTACTACACTGGGACATCACTTTCTACAAAGTCATGGTCTGTGTTTTGTGTCTGACTTTGATGTTTCTCGAAGCCGCTTTTTCTATCTGCGTAGGATGCATGATCTATAAGTGGATTATTCGCGAGGATCCGAGTCACTGCCCGGGTGGAGTTTGCGAAATGCGCAAAAAAGATCCCATCCAGACCTTCACTCCTCTTCAAACTCTCATCGCCACCGTCACTATCATTGCTCTTGCGGTGGGTGTTTACCTCTTTTTGGCAAAAACGGAGTCAAAAACTTTCTTTGGAGAATTTTTACATGAACTGGTCCTCACCAAAAAACAGCTTCAAAAAGAAAAAGAGGAAAAATTCCAACAAGAGCTCGATCGTGAATTCGAGAACGACGATTTTTGATTATCCTTCCTCTGTCGGCATCTCACCCTGAAAATAGTATGCCGGCATCTCTAACCGTTCAAGCATCTTGATGCCGCTCTCTGCATCAATTTTGACTTTATAAAGACTTCCCGCCACTATCTGCGGTTCAAAATCAACTACCTCCGCACTCGCACTTCCCTCTTCCACGCTTACCTGCTCAGGCAAAAGTGCGTCGCATATCTCATCGAGATAACTCTCATCAAGCAGATCGTAAAAATCGTACTCTCCGCTGCAGTCAAAATATCCCAGAACGATCTTCGCATCCTCTTTCTCACTCTGAATCAATATCTCAATATGCGCTTTCCCGCTCTCTTTTCGAAGATACACAACATCTCCCTCTTTTGCACTCTCTATAAAATCTTGAATACTTTGAGGCGTATCGTACTCCAAAACGAACTCTTCCAGCGAAGCCTCTCTCTCCTTTTCTCCCTCTTCCATTCGCAAAGATTCTATCTCCTCCGGATTGACAAGCATATAGCGCAGTATATCTGCTTTCGCATCGAGCTCGCCACTTTCGGCAAAAGCATCTATCTGCTCCATCGCCGCACTCATATCGAAATTTTCATTGATATCTTCAAATTCTATCTCTAACTCCTCAAGTTTTCCGATATTGCTGAGTGTCACTGCCTTCGCCTCGGCATCAAGTATAATTTTTGCTTCCATTGTCTTCACCTCCATAAACTATCGATAAAGACATTATACTACTTTTACAAAAGACTTCTTGCAAAACTCCTAAGTAGTCTCAGCGTTATCAAGAGAGTTTTAATCAAGGCAGATGTTCTGAGCCGTAGCGAGCGCTACGGTGAAGGTTACCTAACGAAGAGTAAAGCTCTCTTGATAACGCCCTACGGGAGGAGTGAAAGCCTGCGACATTTCGCAAAAAAATTTCCAAACTTAGCTACGGCTAGGCTTGAAAATTTGTTTTACAAAATCTCTTGGCTTTGACTCCTCTGAGACTGTTTAGGAGTTTTGCAAGAAGTCTAAAGAATAATTCTGCTACAAAAGTGCCTTTTCGCCACTCCAGAGGTATCCAACCTTTCACTAATGAGACATAAATAACAGACAATAAAACTTGAAAAAACTATTCATTGGAGTAGTAAAAAATATTCAATCCGGATTTTGCATTAGGAGTGTTTAGAAATTTACAGTGGCTATCTTTTTGGTAGTCCAAAAATTCTATGAATGTTCATAGTGCGCATAATTGGTGCAGATTTGCAAATTTCTAATGCAAAATCCAGGTTCAAAAAAGAAAAAAGAAGAGGCAAACCTCCAAGAGGTTTGCAATTTACTCGCTGAATGCGCGATTGAGAGCGGAGAAAAGCGCTTTTACACTCGCTTTTGTTATGTCGTTGTCCGCACCCACTCCAAAGCAACTGTAAACTTCCGGTGAAGTTATCTCGATGTAGGCGACAGCCTTCGCAGTACTTTTGTCACCACAGGAGTGCTCATAGTACGATGCTATGGCAAACTCATGCTCATAGTCTTTCATAAGTGCGTTTTTACACGCATCGATCGGACCGTTGCCCTCACCTTCGGCGATAATCTCTTTGCCTTTATAGATATAATGTAACTTACAGTTTGCTTTCTCATCCGTCGTCGTTACACTGAAATCTTTGAAAGTTATGTGCTCTTTTGGCTTGAAGTAACTCTTATAGAACTCCTCAAAGACCTCTTTGTTGGTAAGCTCACGCCCCACCCTGTCACTGAGAGCCTGGATAATGCGTCCCACTTCCGGATGCATCTTCTTGGGAAGTACATAGCCATAATCATGCTCAAGCACATAGGCTACTCCTCCTTTGCCAGACTGTGAGTTGATGCGAATGATGCTTTCATACGTTCGTCCAACATCACTTGGATCGATCGGCAAGTAAGGAACTTCCCAAAGCGGGTCATCTTTGGCTTTTTGATAGGCAAGCCCTTTGTTGATCGCATCTTGGTGCGAGCCCGAAAACGCCGTATAGACAAGCTCTCCGACATACGGATGTCTTGGGTGTGTCGGCAGCTCCGTCACACGCTCGACCACATCGACAATGCGCGGCAAGTCGCTTAGATCGAGTTTTGGATCGATGCCCTGAGTGAACAGATTGAGCGCAAGTGTTATGATATCGACATTGCCCGTTCGCTCACCGTTGGCAAGAAGTGTGCCCTCAACTCGATCCGCTCCAGCAAGAAGTGCAAGCTCGGTTGCTGCGACACTCGTACCGCGATCGTTGTGCGTATGGGTGGAGATGATGATGTTCTCGCGATTGTCCAAATGCTCTCCCATCCACTCGACCTGATCGGCATAGATATTCGGCGTCGCCATCTCGACCGTTGCCGGAAGATTGATGATCACTTTGCGATCCGGTCCGATGCCCCAACGTTCCGTAACACGGTTGCATATCTCTGCTGCGAATTCAAGCTCGGTGCCAGTAAAGCTCTCAGGAGAGTACTCAAGCATAATCTCGCCGTCATGCTCCTTTTCATACTTCTTGATAAGATCGACTCCCTTGAGCGCGAGCTCGATGATCTCGTCTTTCTCTTTTCTAAAGACGATTTTGCGCTGTGCCACACTTGTGGAATTGTAAAGATGCACGGTCGCTTTCTTTACACCACGAAGAGCTTCGAACGTCTTCTCTATCAAATGCTCACGTGCCTGCACGAGTACCTGCACACGCACATCATCAGGGATGAGATCATCCTCGACAAGCTTACGCAAGAAATCAAACTCCACCTTCGAAGCCGAAGGAAATCCAACCTCGATCTCTTTAAATCCAATATCGAGCAGCAGGTTGTAGAGTTCAAGTTTTTTCTCAAGGTTCATCGGATTGATCAGTGCCTGATTGCCATCACGTAAATCGACACTACACCATATAGGTGCTTTGGTTATCTCATTGTCCGGCCACTTACGATGTGGCATCTTGATCTTTGGATACGGTTTGTACTTCCCTTTAGGGATACGATCCATCATACTAGCCATAGTTTTTCCTTTTAACTTGAACTACAAAAGGCTGCTGCTTTTGTTGATGGAATTATAGCGAATTTAGAGGCAAAAGAGAGAGAAGAAAAAAATTATCGAAGATTTTTAAGGATTCGGGGAGCGTTCCCCGAAAAAACTAGCACTGGTAAGTTGTGCTGAACTCGTACGCTGTCGGGCGACCTTCGTCTGGCCAGATCTCACGCTCGAATTTGTAGTCTTTGTACGTATTGATAAACTCTTCTGAGAAGACCGGTTTGAGGAAATCGTTGTCTGCAAGCATCGCTTCGACCGCTTCTCTGAGAGTATGTGGCATTTGTGGGATGCCTTTTTCACGGATCTCGTCAAGCGAAAGCTCGAAGAGGTCCTCATCCATCGGACCGACCATCTCATATCCACCGTTTTTGATACCATCAAGTCCAGCCATCATCATCGCTGCAAATGCAAGGTATGGACACGAAGAGCTGTCTGGGAATCTCATCTCGATACGTGTCGCTTTCTCACCCGCACCGTATGGGATACGACAAGAAGCCGAACGGTTTTGAGAAGAGTAAGTAAGGATACTTGGTGCTTCAAAACCTGGAAGCAATCTCTTGTAAGAGTTTGTAGATGCGTTTGTAAACGCCGCAACAGTGTGTGCATGCTTGAATATACCGCTGATGTAATCAAGCGCAGTTTTGGAGAGATTACCGTAGTTGCCTTCTTCGTAGAAGAGGTTTTTACCCTCTTTCCAGAGAGACTGGTGTGTGTGCATACCGTTACCGTTGTCACCATACAGTGGTTTAGGCATAAAAGTAGCTGTTTTCCCGTTGAGGTGTGCAACCATTTTGACGACATACTTGTACTTCTGAACATTGTCGGCTGCACCGATGATGTCGGAGAAAACAACACCGATCTCACCTTGACCTTGTGCCACTTCGTGGTGACCGAGAACGACTTCAAGTCCTACCTGCTCGAGGACCTGCATCATCTCTGCACGAAGATCGACCATAGAGTCTGTCGGTGCTACCGGGAAGTAACCACCCTTCGTTCCAGGTCTGTGTGCATGGTTGTAGTAGTCAGGATAGTCAGTATTGGAGTTCCACTCACCCTCTTCGGTATCTATCTTGTAACCCGCTTCATTGATGTTGTCGACGAACTTCACATCATCAAAGATGAAGAACTCGTTCTCAGGCCCGAAGTACGCAGCATCGGCTATACCAAGCTCTTCAGCGTATTTCAGCGCTTTTTTCGCGATGGAACGAGGACATTTTTCATACAGCTCACCTTTGTAGATGTCGTAAACATCACAGAAGATGATAACGGTCGGATCGGCAGTGAACGGATCGAGGAATGCTGTCGGAACGTCTGGTTTTAGAAGCATATCGGACTGATTGATAGGCTGCCATGCTTCGATGGACGAACCGTCAAACGGAAAACCGTTTTCCAAATTGTCTCTGTTTACTGCACTGTATCTGTAAGTCAGGTGATGCCATGCACCTTTAATGTCCGTAAATCTAAGATCCACAAACTCCACTTCATTCTCTTCACAAAAAGTGAAGAACTCGTCGATATTGTTAACGAATTTTCCCATATATATCTCCTATTGAAATAATCTGCCAAAAGTATATCTCAAATCTCCATAACAATCAGTAAATTATTGACTAAAAAATAATCAATTGAAAAATATGTTTCATATGGAAACTGAAAGAGCTCTTAATGTTAAGTGATACTTTTGTGATTCTTACCTCTTTTTAAGAGCTTACCTAGTATAATACTCTTTAATATCTGTAACTCGCACTCTAATGCAGTTTGATATATTCTCCCTTGTATGCCACTTTTGTGGCAGACTCCTTTCTTTTTCTCCTTTACAATACTTTCAGATTTTCAAAAAATCCAAAACTATTCATCCAAAGGAGAAACAATGCATAAGAAAATCTTAGGTTCGATTCTGGCAGCGTCACTGCTTTTTAGCAGCGCATACGCAACAAGTTCAAAAACAATATCTAAAGATGCCATCAAAGTGGCCAAACATGATGCAAAATCCGATTCTGAAGCTCATATCGTCAAAGGTGCTGTCGATGCGGTTATGCTTACACAAAAAGTACTTATAGATATCGCGCATAAAGATAAAAAAAGCGCTATCAAAGATATAGAAAAAGCGATAGGAAAACTCGAAGTGATCCTCGCAAAAAAAGATGCTCCTCTTATGTTGCCTATCGATGCTTCCATCACAGCTGTAGAGTTCACAGCTGACAGCTCAACCATCAAAACAGGTTTAAAAGAGGTTATGAGACTGCTGCGAGACAACAAAGTCCAAGAGGCTAGAGAACTGCTTAACACTTTCCAAAGCG
>JALUFE010000109.1 GCA_027052175.1 Helicobacteraceae bacterium
GTAACCCACTATGCAAGACCTCGTATCTGATAGGTTATATCACCTGCGCCAAAGCTGATGATAAGTCCGTCATCGAGACTTTTGAGCTCTTTTTGGTCTTTGATGACCTTGATCGTGTTGTTGGCACGCTTGATGCGGTCGGCAAATGTTGGATTGTACTGCTTGAAGAGGGTTTCGAAGTCGATGTCGCGTTTGGCTTCGCCGGCACTCCATACAGGTAGAATGACAAGTTCCTTGACACCTTCGAAGCATTTGACGAACTCGTCGAGATTGTCGATGGTACGGGAGTATTTGTGTGGCTGCCAGATGGCTGTGATGTTTTTGAAGCCTTTAAGTTCGGCATACTCTTTGACGGATTCGAACGTGGCGCGTATCTCTGTGGGATGGTGTCCGTAGTCGTCGATGATGACGCTATGAGCGTTCTTGCCAACGATATCGAAGCGTTTCTTGATCCCCTTGAAATCAAGCAGTTTTTTTCTAATCTCTTCTATATCCATCGACTCCGAAGCGGCAAGAATCGCCAGTGACGCATCGAGTGCTATATGTTTGCCAAATCCCCAGACATCGAAGCTTCCAAAATCTTTGAGTGTGAAACGTGTATGGGGTTCATCGTTGATAAGAACGTACTCGATGTTTTTTATATCTTTGGAAGGGTAGAGCCATGTTGCCTCAATTTCATCTTTGAGTGTAGCCAGAAATGGATCCTCACCGTTTAGTACGCGGCATGAGGCCATTTTAATAAAACGTTTGTAGGAGTCGTAGAAACGATCGAAGTTGTAATCATAGTACTCCATATGTTCCGGTTCGGCATTGATGACGATGGCGCAGTGCGGGTTGGAGTTAAGAAAACTGCCGTCACTCTCATCGGCTTCGAAGATCATCACATCACTGTTTGCATCATAGCGGACATTGTTACCAAAGGCTTTTGATTCCGCGCCAATAATGGCACTGCCTTCCATAATGGATGCCAGGATCGCCGTTGTCGTACTTTTACCGTGTGCACCCGCAACGGAGTAGACTTTCTTGTCGCCAAGTATCTTTGGGAGTGCTTCGCGGCGGGCAAGTATTTCAATTCCTTTTTCTTTGGCTGCTATTATTTCCGGATTGTCGGGGCGGATGATGGCGGAGTGTACAACCATATCTTGGTCACTTATGGCATCTGCGTTGTGTGGGATGGTGGTACGTATGCCGATGTCGCGCAGTCTTTTGGTTATGAGAGTATCGCTGATATCAGAGCCGCTGACAGTGTGTCCTTTGTGGTGCATGTACTTTGCGAGCCCTGATATGCCGATACCACCAATACCGATAAAGTGTATTTTCATTCACTCTCCTTCTTTGCATCCTCAAGCAAAGAGTGTACCGCGTCGGTAAAGTCGCCTATATAGAAGTTACCTGAACGCTCCACTGCATCCATATCGGCATACGCCTCCATGAAGGTATCGAGATCGATCCCTTTTCGTGCAGCAGCAGCGTGAATCTGCATCGCCTGTGAGAATTTTTCATCATCGGTAATGCCGCCAAGTATCTCAAAAAGTGCTGCAGCATCTTCGTTTTTGCCGGCATGATAGTGTTCCATGGCATACTCGTAAAGCGCTCGGACAGTTGCAAAGTCCTGCACTTCTTGCATTTTCAGCTTAGTATGGGATTCTAGTGTATCTGTCAGTTTTTCAAGTGACAGATCCAGAATATTTTTATAATAATTCAACAATGTTTGCTCGTCGAATGTATCGTTCGCTTTTTGTTCAAGTACATACAATTTGGCGATATCGCCATTTTCGACTGCTTGGAGTATCTCTTTTTTTAGTTTATCTTTTGTGTTCATCAAGTGCCTTTTTCACTCTTTGGAGTGCATCTTTTGTCTTTTTTGGTTCTTCTACAAGAGCTATGCGTATGAAATCTTTTCCAGGATTTATGCCGTTGTCATCACGACTGAGGAACTCTCCGGGAAGGACTTTAATATTGTACTCTTTGTAAAGTTTTTTTGTAAATTCGAGTGCATCTGGAACTTCCAACCAAAGATAAAAAGTCGCTTTGGGGATAGGAGAGCCAAGGATTTCATTCGCTATTTGAAAGTTTTTTTTATAAATGGCTCGTGAAATTTCCACATGTGCTTCGTCATTCCATGCGGTAGCGGCTGCATGTTGTAATGGAAGTGGAGAAGCACATCCTACATAGGTGCGGTATTTCATGTATTCTTTAAGAACTGTTGCATCTCCGGCTATGAAACCGCTTCTAAGACCCGGTGCACTGCTGCGTTTGGAGATGGAGTTGATAACAAGTGTATTTTTG
>JALUFE010000110.1 GCA_027052175.1 Helicobacteraceae bacterium
TTCTTCTACCGCTGTAGAAACCTTTTGCGAGTTTGAGTACTTTTTTATGTCTTCTGCGTCTTACGACACCTGTTTTTACTCTTGGCATATTGTTTTTTCCTTTCCTTTACCTATTTTGCTTTGAGGGATTTCCCTTGCTTGTAGGTGCCACGACTTTGGTGGACTTGCCCGCTTTTTGCGGAGGTTGTTGGATCTTTTTGGGAGTGTCCCTAGCAGATCATATCTTTGACGTTCGCTGCGTCAGCTTGGTGTACATACTTAGGCTGATGCTGTCTTCTTCTTGTTTTGGCGTCTTGCTTCGTTAAGATGTGGCTTCTAAAAGCGGTTCCTCTTTTGATTTTTCCGCTTTTTTTCACTTTAAATCTCTTAACGGCACCTTTTACAGATTTCATCTTTGGCATCGAGTGCTCCTGTTAAAAAATTCTACCAAGCCTGTTTGGAGTTTCCAAGATAGACTTTGAGGGCGAAATTATATCTAAAAAATAGTGAAGTTAAGCTTAATTGTGGTATCCTTACAGCTATGAGAAATTTTGATATAAAACGTATATATAGACATACCCGTTTTTTTGTGCACTCTTTTATCGACAAGGAGCTCACTCTTTTTGCGGCAAGCCTCAGTTTTTACACAATTTTTACGATCATCCCGCTGCTGCTGATTGCTATGTCACTTATAACGGCACTTCCGTCGTTTGGAGATATCTATCTTAAACTTCAAGATTATATCTTCTCCAATCTTATGCCGGTCAACTCCGAGCTTGTCATGCGTCAGATCAACGGCTTTTTGGAAAATTCTTCCAAGCTCGGTGTGATAGGAACGGTGACGGTTATCATCGCTTCGCTGCTTTTCTTTCAAAATTTCGAGTATATCGCCAACAAGATTTTCAAAGCTGATAAACGCTCTTTATGGGAGAGTATTACAACTTACTGGACGCTTATAACACTCACGCCTATCGCTATGGGAGCGAGCTTCTATGTTACTGCGAAACTTGCAGCGATGATCGCACAAAACGAGTACACATCAGGCATCGACATACTGCCGCTTATCCCCTATCTTATCACGTGGGGTCTTTTTTTCGTTATTTTCCAGATCGCGGCAAATACGGCGATCAACCCAAAAGCCTCGGCCGTCAGTTCGCTTATCACTTCGATCGTTTTCAACATCGCAAAAAACCTTTTTGTATTCTATGTCGTGATGAACAAGTCCTATACGACTATGTATGGGAGTTTCGCGATTTTGATCTTTCTTTTTTTATGGATTTATGTTTCGTGGATTATCTTTATTTATGGCTTGAAGCTGTGTCATCTCATAAACGAGGTATTTAAAAGAAGGGAAAAAGAGAGGCAAAAACTCTCTTAGTCCACTTTCGCCAAAGCGATTTTGTTCCCTTTGAGCTCGATCACCTCGACTTCTATCTCATCTCCCTCTTTTACGACGTCTCTGACGTTTTCGACGCGTCCCTTGGCGAGTTTTGAGATATGCACAAGTCCGTCCGTTCCATCAGGAAGTTCGACAAATGCACCGAAATCGACGATGCGTTTGACCCTGCCTTTGTAGCGATCACCTACGTGATACTCGATTTTTGGAGCACGTGTGGAGTTTTTGGCGATGTTTTCTATATGCTCTTTGGCAGCTTGGATTTTCTCTTTTGAGGTTCCTGTCAGTTTGACTTTTCCGCTTTTTTTGTCGATGTCAATAGCGACTTCGAACTTCTCGATGATATCACGGATCGTTTTACCTGCCTGGCCGATGATGTCGCCTATGACGGATGGATCGATATGGAAATGGTGTGAGCTTGGAAGCACTCCTTCGTTGTGCTCTATCTTCTCTTCGGCTTCGAGCATGATGTCAATGATGTGAGCACGTCCCTCTTTTGCCTGTGTGAGCGCTTTTTTAAGGATTTCCAAGCTGATACCGCCAAGTTTGATGTCCATCTGCATCGCCGTTATGCCTTCTTTGGACCCCGCTACCTTGAAGTCCATATCGCCGTCATGATCTTCAAGTCCCATGATATCTGAGAGGATGGCATATTTTTCACCGTCTGTGACAAGCCCCATAGCGATACCGGCGATTGTGTCGCTTGTTTCGATGTCGGCTGCGCGAAGAGCAAGATAACCGCCGCACACTGTCGCCATAGAGCTACTACCGTTGGACTCGAGGATTTCTGAGACAAGACGGATGCTTTGGTTGTCCAGTTCGATGATCGGCTCAAGGGCGCGCTTGGCAAGGTTACCGTGTCCCAGTTCGCGACGTTTTACACCTGTAATCGCGCTTGCCTCACCGACACTGAATCCCGGGAAGTTGTAATGCACCATAAAGTTCTCGTTCTGTGTGCCGTCATCGGTGAGGTTCTCATACATTTGTCCCTCTTTGGCGTTTCCGATGGTAAGAACAACTAGTGCCTGTGTCTGCCCGCGGGTAAAGAGACAGCTTGCGTGTGCGCTTGGCAGAAGATTTGTCTCTATCGTGATAGGCCGGATTTCGGTTAAAGTTCGTCCATCCGCTCTTTTGCCTTCGTTGAGGATTTGACTTCTAACCTGTTCACGCTTGACATATTCAATGGCTTCTTTGAGCTTCTCCTCGTCGGCATCGAGATGCTCAAGAATTTTTTTGCGAAGCATTTTCAGGGCGATACTGCGCTCACTCTTTGCCATTTGTGAAAGTGCATCTTTGATATCTTCAAGATGGTTGGTGCGGACGAAATTGACCAACTCCTCATCGATGCCGCCAAGATGCACTTTCATCTCAACGGTCGGTTTTTTGTATGGAGCGAAAGCCTCTTCGTATCTTGCATTGTTCGCAAAAAGTTTCTGCTGTGCTTCTGTCAGTATTTCGATCAGTTCATCTTCACCGAGTGCATTGGAGGTATGTGTTACAAGCGGTTCGATCCCCATCGCAGGATCGAGCAGTGGATCGACGGCCGGCATATCAACATAGTCGACTTTGTCGCCGCCGATGCTTCGCATCTCGATCATCAAAAGATCTTCTCGACTTCCCGAGAGATAGAGATCGAGCGTGGATTCCCGCAGCTGGGAAAGAGTCGGGTTGTAGACGAGTTTACCCTCTACTTTCGCGATGCGAAGTGCGGTGACACTTTTGTTGATATCCACGTCACTGACATAGAGCGCCGCACTCGCCGCATTCAGAGCCAGTCGCTGCAAATCTGCCTCTTTGTCGACGCTAAATACCATGATTGTTATCTGTGTCGGATGCGCGAAACCTTTTGGAAAGAGCGGACGCAAACTGCGATCGACGATACGTGATGTAAGCGTTTCGAAATCACTCGGTTTTGTTTCTCTTTTGAAAAAGCCGCCCGGAATTTTTCCTGCGGCATAGCTCTTTTCTATATACTGAACGGTCAGCGGCAAAAAGTCCGCATCTTCGATCACCTGATCATGTTCGACGACGACTGTGGCAAGCAAGACGGTGTTGCCCTCTTTCAGCCAAACCGCACCGTTGGCCTGCTTTGCTACCTGGTTAAAAGCGTACGATTCCGTATTGTTTTCTATTTGCAAATTGACATTGTAAATCATTTATATTTCTTCTCCTAAAATTTTTTCTATTCTCTCTTCACTGATCTCGGGGAGAGTGTCGTAGTAGAGATCGGTTTGGACATAATCGTCGATGTTGTATGCATAAAAAAGTTCATCCGCGAACGGTTCTAGGTTTTCTATGACGCTTGTGGGCAGGATGGGTGCGGCGACATAGACCGCTTTTGGCTTCATCCCCAGAATACTTTTGAGAGCTGTCGTGAACTGCATGCCCGTTTCCGCTCCTTCGTCAATAAGTAAAACCACTTTTTCTTCTATGTCTATAAACGGACGTCCTTTTCGAAACTGATAGATAGAGCTGAGAATCTTCTCTTCATGTTTTCTGTGCGCTTCCCCATAGATATAATCATATTGGATATCGAAAGAGCGTACAAGCTCGTCGATGATGACGATATCTTCGTTTTCACTTACCCGTGCTATTTCGCATTCGTCGTTATGTGGAGCGAGTATCGGTTCAGAGAAAAGATAATCGAGCGTGTTTCGGAGAGAACCTTTTATCGCGTGGGCGATCTCAAGACCGCCGGGTGAAACGGCGACAAAGATCCAGTTCTCCTCTTTGAGTTTTTGCATAGGAAGCACCTCTTTGAGTTTCGATGCGGCTTCCGTTCGATCTTTGAGGATATTTTTGTACTTTTGCATAAAGATATTATATCCTAATTTGTCAGTGTTTTTGGCAGTCTAAGACCGAAAAAATCCGAAGCTGTCGATTTCATGAAAGGCTTGAGGACGACTGTGAAGTATATGTAACGGTCATACACTGAGGAGGCCTGGTTGTCGTT
Organism: Helicobacteraceae bacterium; assembly: GCA_027052175.1. Classification (GTDB taxonomy): domain Bacteria; phylum Campylobacterota; class Campylobacteria; order Campylobacterales; family Sulfurimonadaceae; genus S012-15. The sequence continues at coordinate 4,329 of JALUFE010000110.1, forward strand.
GGTGAGGATAGGACGGTTGTTTTCCGCATAGCGAAGACCGAAGTTCCAGCAGCGTTTTTCATACAAAAAACCGACTTCAACCCCTTTTTTCGTCTTGAGTTCAAGGTCGTAGTCGTAACTCGCCTTGTAGGAATAGTGTGTATTGTAACGATAGCTTATGGAGGAAGTCGCATAGCTTGTCGTCTGTTGAGTGGCGAAGTTTTTTTTGTAAAAATGTGAAAGCGCTATATTAAATCCGTAGTTCTCGTAGTTGATCTTGTTAAACTGTTTGGAAAAGAGATGATAGGAAAAATCATAAAGAGCGTCGTTATAAAATGCAAGATGCTTCGTCAGAGCAAGATCGAGTTCATTTTCAAGTTCTCCTACGGAAGAGCTGCTTGTAGCGGGATCGGTAATGATATCGCTTAAACGATGATACACTATCTGTCTGCCTGTGGTGTCGAAAAGATACTGGGTGAAATTGAGAATCAAAGCTTCCTGAATGCCGGAAAGTTTGTAAAAGCTGCACACCTCGCTGTTGGCCGGATTCTGGCAGTCGACATCTTTGTTCTTTTCGTAAAAACCGCTGCTTCGTTCACCCCCTTTTGAAATGTAGGATGCGGAGAAGGCAATGGTGTGAATGTAACTATTATAAGGCTTTGTGAGCTGTGTCGAGAGAGAAAATTGATTGTAGTCGCGCAGATAATAGCCGTTTTCAAGGGAGCGGGAAGCATTTGCTTCGTTTTGAAAATTTGTATGCTGTGCATACAGATATGTGCTGAGTGAGAGATTGAGATATTCGTCAAAGAGTGACGTTCGCAGGGTGACGGGAACGAACATATCGGTTTGAACGGCAGTCGCACCCTCTTGACGGTAGAGGTAGGTCGACTGTGCATTGAAGTTGTAGAACAGATGGTCATTGAGCAACGTTTCAAGATATCGGTGGTACTGCAGAGACGGAAGCTGCTGCAGGGTACGTGCATTGCTGGCTTGATTGAGATCGACATAATATTTGAGATAGGATCCTATGTAATTTTGCTCACTGTTGTAAAAAAGATTTACACGTGAAATTGTCTGTGAAGGTGTTACGTTTTTTGAGGTGTCGTTTGTGGAAAGGTTGATGTAGTCGACATCGTTCATATTGGTCGTATCTACATAAAGAACTGTTTGTGCTTTCGAGTCGGTATCGAAGATAGAACGGAGTACATCGGTATTTGTATAATGAAAATCGGCACCGTAGTGTTTTTGATTCGCAAGATTGTTTTGGGTGAAGTAGGAGCTTTTCTCTTTGAAGTATCCGAAATTCAAATGGCCGTGAGAGTATTTTGAATCGACAAAACGCACACTTCCGTAGATACCGCTGCCGCGTTCGGTTCGAATCTGCGGTTTGAACTCCATATCCCACCAGTTCTGTTCGGCAATGTAAAAAGGCTGTTCGTAGTAAACTCCTTCGTTTGAGGAGTAACCAAAAGAGGGGGTTAACAGTCCCGTTCTTCTTCTCGTATCGAGCGAATAGCCGAAGTAGGGCGTATAAAATACAGGAATATCGTAGATATACAAAACGGTATTGTAAAGATTGAGCCATTTTGTTTTTTTGTTGTAATTAGAAGAGCTGAATTCGATCTGCCATAACGGGTCTTGTGGATTACAGCCGCTGATGACCCCTTTGGAGATGTCGATGTAGCCCTTTTCGTCACATCCCTTTTTGCCGTTGAGCCATACTTGGGAGCGTATATCGAGCATATAGAAAGGCTCAAATGTATACTTTTTCTTTTTTATATCGAGTTTCGCATAGTTGCCGAGAATTTTGTACTTGTTTTGAGATGTGATGTTGACATTGCCAAACAGCTCCAAAATTCCCGTTTGTTTGTCATACTTCGCTCGTTTTGCTGCGAGGATATACTCTCCGTAAACAACGATGATATCTCCCTCAAGTGTGACGATATCGTTTTGGCTTTGCATGCTTCCCGCATATATTTCGATTTTTTTGGGTGCTCCAAAAAGCAAGGAAACAAACAAAATGAGTAAAAGTGCAGCCTTTTGCACGTCGATCAGCTCTCTATAACAAGGGTTTTAGCACTCAAATCGTGCCACGCACGCTTGAGTGGATCCATGATAGCCCAGACAAAACCAAGGTAAAAAAGCATCTCCGAGACGATCCGAATCACTGCACGATTAAGCGCGGAAGCAAAAGACGGCTTTTCAAAACCGGGCAACTCGATGATGCGTATACGTACCATCATTTTACCGATCGTCGCACCGTACATCATTACGAAAAAGGTTTGATAAACGATTTTCAGTCCGATATATTCGAGCGTAAACTGCTGTGAGAGCTGGATGAGTTCGAATGTATTCTCCACCGCTGCAAAAGTATCCCACAGGGATATGACAAGCAGTAAGGAGAGCAGAAATTCATCGAGGAAAAAAGCGGCTGCACGTTTTGGTATCGATGCGAGCCGCAGCTCTTCGCGATGGAGCAGTCGCTCTATCTCTTCTCTCTCCATCAGATAGCCTGATATGCGATATCGGTTCTAAACTGTTTTCCGGCAAAGTGTACTTGACCGCACAGCAGATAGGCACGCTCACGTGCCTCTTTGATGCTCTTTCCAAGCCCTATGCAGACAAGAACGCGACCGCCCGTTGCAAGTAGCTTGCCGTCCTCGTCGCGAGAAACTCCGGCATAGGAGATATGAGTATGTTTTTTGAGTTCTTCATGGTGGATTTCATCGACGATAATTTCAGCCGGTGCGGAGCTTTTGTATGGATAATCTTTACTGGCCATAACAACACCCACGCAGTATTCGTCGCTGAAAGACACATGTATCTCGCCGAGTCTGTTAGTTGCCGCTTTATAGAACATGTCACTGACGCTTGAAGTCATAAGTGGCATCAAAACTTCACACTCCGGATCGCCAAAGCGTACGTTGAACTCAAGTGTGAGCGGTTCACCGTCGACGATCATAAGACCGATAAAGAGTACACCCTCAAACGGTGCGCCCTCTTTTTTCATTCCGTCAAGTGTCGGGCGAATGATGCGCTCTTTGACTTTTTGGTAGATTTCGTCGTTGACAAGCGGTGTCGGAGCATAGGCACCCATTCCGCCCGTATTTGGCCCTTTGTCACCGTCAAGCAGTCTTTTGTGGTCTTGTGCAGCAGGCAGAAGGATGTAGTCCTCCCCGTCACAAATAGCGAACATCGAAAGTTCGTATCCGTCAAGGAACTCTTCGACGATCACACGTTTGCCCGCCTCACCGAAGGCCTTGCCGCTAAGCATCTCACCGACGCTCTTTTTCGCTTCATCTTTGCTCTGGGCGATGATAACTCCTTTTCCGGCACACAGCCCATCCGCTTTGACGACGATCGGTGTTTTTTCCATAGAGTCGATGAACTTGTAGGCATCTTCGATTGAGTCTGTTTCGATGTAGCGCGCTGTAGGAATGTTGTACTTTTTAAGGAAGTTTTTCATATAGACTTTACTGCCTTCAAGTTGTGCCGCCTCTTTTGAAGGACCAAATATCGTAAGCCCCTCAGATTTGAAGATATCGACGATGCCATCCACAAGCGGTGCTTCGGGACCGACGATTGTAAGCTCAATCTCGTTTGCTTTTGCCCACGCGGCAAGTTCGTTATAGTCCATCTTCTCGATATTGGTAGCGAAATCGCTTGTAGCACCGTTGCCCGGCATATAAAAAAGCTCATGCCCTGCATTTTCTTTGTTTATAGCCAAACCTATGCTGTATTCGCGTCCGCCGCTGCCGATGATAAGTATTTTCATGATTGATTCTGCTCCAAAGGTGTGTAGAATGGAGAGAATTATATCGTAGCTATGTTGAAAAACGGGTTAGAGAAAGAATTGGCACTGACCGAATGGAATAAAAGTTGCTGAAATTGAAGCAAAAGATTCCAAGGAGTCAACAATGCCAAGAGAAGTAAAATACAAAAGAATGAGTCAAGAAGAAAAAGAGCTTATGTACAAACTT
>JALUFE010000111.1 GCA_027052175.1 Helicobacteraceae bacterium
AGCTCTTTTCTCGATTTTTTCGTACTTTTAAGAGATTCTTTTATCGCTTCTTGATAGGCATCCGGAGAGTACTCGGCGATATCCTGATAGTAGAGAAGACTGCTGTACCCTTCAAGATGTTTTTTTTCAACGAGTTGCTCTTTGCTTCTTGGTTTGACGGACAAAACGGCGAGGATGATGGATCCCAAAGAGGTTAGAATAATGCTTATAAATGCATAGGTCATCAGATCGTTATGTGCGATGAAACTCGATGCTGTGACGCTTACCGTCAAGATAAAACCGTTGATGGAGATGAGAATGCCCGCCTTCGTTTCGGCCAGTGCGGTCAGGTCGAGACTGGATTTGAGGGCATTGCGGAAAAAAGTGTTGATAAGTGCGGAGATTTTCTTTTTTTTCTTTTTTCCGTTTTTTTTCGCTGATATGAGGTCATCAGCGGTGTTGTTCTCTTCGTTATTGTACATCAAAACGCAGCACTCCGAAAATAGTCAGCTGAGGAAATTCCAGTCTGTTGAAAGCCTCTTGCCAGTGAGCGGAATCGTTCGCATCTTTTGAAATGACTTTGAGATAGTAGGTTCCCGGCGATAGCGTTATTTTCGTCGAAATGTTCAGATCGGCTATGTCGCTCAAAGATACAAGGGTCGTGTTGAAATCGTAATCGCTTGAAACATTGACATCGTAGACTACGGGATCACCTTCAAGGTCGACCGATTTGTCCCAATGGATGTAGAGGGTACGGGTGGTCGCATTGTAGTCCGCATACTCCCAAAAAGGCATAGGATCGCCTATGGCCTCTTTGTACATCGCGATATTGTCGGGGATACGTGTGATCAGACTTTCACTTGCCGCTTTCCAAGCGGCATCCGTGTTGTATTTGCTGTCGGGTAAACGAGATTGAAAAGGGCGTACACTCGGTTCGTAACTTTTTATCTTAGCTCGGAGATTGGCATCGGTGATGTATTTTTTGCGAATCTCTTCAGCCATTGCATACAGTTCGTCGCGATTTTTTTTGACGCTCAAAAATTTTCTTGAAAGAAGGTTTTCCCACCAGACCGAGATCCCGTACTCGTTTCTTGAAAGATACTTTTTTGTAGCCCACGCTCCATCGTAATCCCATGGCATAAAATAGAACTTTTTGGAGTTGATGGGATTGTACAGCACATAGTTGTGATATGTAGTGTCTTTGTTGTTGAGAACAAGATTGATGGCCATCCAAGTGAGATAGTTTTTTCTGTTGAAGTACTTTTCAATGACGGTATCGATGTCCATATCGGAGTTGACGGCACGTAGCATTTCCTGAAGAGCACGATGATCTTTTCCGTTTTTTATCTCCAAAACCTCTTCAAATTTTTTCTTATCCAAAGGTTCGCCTTTTTCGTTGACGGCTGTGCTTTCAAGTGCCCATCCGTCAAAGAACATGCCTGTCGTGTTGTACAGATTGTCATCCTTGTTCCATCCTCTGTTGATCAAAAACTCTTTACGGTAAGCTTCGACATGAGTAAAGAGTCCATAGTCTTCCCCATCGATAAAGAGATTGACAAACTGTGTTTTGAGGCTAGTGATGTTGGGAATTTCGCGCATAAGATCAAAAGCGAGCTTGTTTCTGATTCTTGACTTGTCCGACTGCGATTTTGCAAGAGGAAATTTTCTCTGAGAGTAGAAGAGCCTCTTTTTTGACTTGAGTTTTATGGAGTACGATTTTTGTTCGGCAAGTCTCGAATAACTTCCTTTGATCTTGAAAGTCGCATTTTCACCCTCGAACGGGTAATCCTGTGTAAAAAACTGAACACTCAAAACCGGCTCATATGCATCGTTGGGATCGATGTCATGATTGACATCATCGAGCGTACAAGGCCTTGGCGGCGCAGTTAAATCGTTCCAGGGTGAACACGTACGCGAGTTTGGAACAGGGATGTTTACATCGAACCGAATGACGTTCGTATTGGCATCTTTGTACCACGCTTCATTATCCTGGATGTCGTCGGTAAAAGTGGGCTTTTTGCTTGCAGCGTTGGAACTGCCCATCCCGCAACTGCTAAAAGTCAGCGAGACACACAACAACGTGGAAAAAAGAAGCAGACTACTTTTTGCATTTACCGACAATGATATTGCCTTTGTTTTTTTCTATCGTTTTCTTTTTGATGCCTTTGACTTTTTTGAATTCGTCAAGATTTTTGAAGCATCCATGTTTTTTACGATACTTGATGATGCGGGCAGCTTTTTTCGGACCGATTTTTTTCAGTGAGACAAGCTCTTCGAACGTAGCGGTATTGATGTCGACCGCCGCGAACAAAAAGGACGAGGCGAGTAAAAGTATTAGAAGCTGTTTCATCATATTGTTTCTCCTAAGGTATGGTATAAGCAGTATTTTATCAGATTTTATAGAAAAATTAGTTAAAATCGCTATTATTTTCTTAAAGAGTTGTGTGTGTATATTCAAAATCTTATAAAAAAGCTCGACATCGTCGAACATATAGAAAAATTCAAACACTTTTTTTCCCGTGAACACTCTCTCTATATCGAGGGGGACCAGGAGCTGCATTTTCGCTATATCAAAGCGCTTGAGAAGCTGGAATTTAACGCACCTCCAAAGAGTGCTGCACTCGACACCGTCTTTGTGCATCTCAAAAAGCAGGGAGTGCTGACATTTGAGCAGATCTTCGAGATCGTCAAGATCGTGCGCTATATCCGTTACTTCAAAAATCTCAAGTTAGAGGGGATTTTGCTGGAGTGGATGGAGAAGATCGTCATTGATGAGCGTTTTAGTGAGATCGATTGCTACTTTGACAGCAAAGGGAATTTCAACGAGGAGCTCGATGCAGAGCTACATCGCTACGGCTCTATCATCAAAGAGCATAAAAACAGCATCAACGAGTCACTCAAACGGCTGATGCACTCAAGTAAGATCGCTCCCTATCTCATCGATACACAGGTGCACTATATCAACAACGAGGAGTGCCTGCTCGTTCGCGGTGGTTTCAACCATGTTCTCAAAGGTGCGGTTGTAGGGCGTAGCAGCAGCGGCGGATTTTATGTCTCGCCAGACAGTATCGTTAAGACAAAAGAGAAGATCCGCTCTATCAACCAGGAGCGTGAAGCGATCCTTTATCGTTATGCCAAGGAGTTTGCCAGTAAGTTGGCGGGGATGCTGCCTTTTTTGAAGTTTATCGATCATGAGTTTGAAAGACTTGATAATTATCAGGCACGTGTGAAATTCGCTCAAAGTGCCGATCTGACACTTCTCAAAGCACAGAAAGATGACAAGATCATCCTCAAGAACTTTATCCATCCTGCTCTCTCCCATCCAAAACCGATCAATGTGGACTTCAGTAAAAATGTTCTGATGATAACGGGTGTCAATGCCGGTGGTAAAACAATGCTGCTAAAGTCTATCCTCGCTTCGGCGTTTATGGCCAAGTATATCATCCCGATGAAGATCGATGCGCACAAATCCCACATCGGGAGCTTTAAAAAGATCGAAGCCATCATCGACGATCCGCAAAATGTCAAAAACGACATCTCTACCTTTGCCGGGCGGATGAAACAGTTTAGCGAGATTTTCAAACTTGAGCGTGCGCTTATCGGCGTCGATGAGATCGAGCTTGGGACAGATAGTGACGAGGCGGCAGCACTCTTTAAAGTGATACTTGACAATCTTGTCAAAAAGCATCAAAAGATCGTCATCACCACCCATCACAAACGCCTTGCATCTTTGATGGCGGATCGTGACGATGTGGAGCTGATGGCGGCTATATATGATGAGAAGGCGCGCGTACCGACTTATGAGTTTATGCAGGGCATTATCGGGAAAAGTTATGCCTTTGAGACGGCTTTGCGTTATGGGATCGGTGTCGATGTCGTGAATGAAGCGCGTAAGATGTATGGTGATAACAGTGAAAAGCTGAGCTTGCTGATAGAGCGTGGCAGCGAGTTGGAGCGGGAGCTAAAGAGGAAGCATCAGGAGCTTGACAAGAAGCTCGAAGCAGTCAAACGACAGGAGGAGCTGCTTAAAGAGGAGCGTTTTGGCCTCCAAAAGCAGCTGGAGCTACAGCGAGCCAAACTGCACAAAGAGTTCAGTGAAGCCATAGAGGAAGCCAAGCGCGCCGCCAAAGGGGAAAATCCAAAAGAGATCCACCGCGCGATGAACAAGGCGCACAAAAAACTGCCAAAAAAAGAGAAAAAGCAGCCGCAAAAGGCCTATGAGTTTAAGATAGGCGATGGCGTGAAGTATCATAACTCCACCGGAGTGATCATCGATCTCAAAGGAGATAACGCTACGATCGAAGTCAACGGTCTTAAAGTGCGAGTCAAGACCAAACACCTGCGCCCAGCACAAATAACAAAAGTCAAACCAAAAGCCAATGTTAAAGTCAATGTCGAGAAAAAGTCGGGGCTGAAGTGTGATCTGCACGGGATGCGGAGCGAAGAGGCGATCGAGGTGCTGGACAAGTTTTTAAGCGACGCGTTACTGGATGGATGGGATGAAGTTCTTGTCTATCATGGTATCGGTACAGGCAAGCTGGCATATGCGGTTAAAGAGTATCTAAAACGCCATCCAAAAGTCAAAAGTTTCGAAGATGCACCGGCAAATATGGGTGGATATGGTGCGAAGGTCGTGCATCTGTGAAAAACATAGCGATCATCGGTGGGGGTGCGAGCGGGCTTGTCTGCGCGATAGAGTGTGCGAAAGCGGGTTTGGATGTCACTCTCTTTGAGCAAAATGACAAATGTGGCAAAAAAATTCTGGTCTCCGGTAACGGCAAATGCAATATCACCAACAAGTTTTTGCATATCGAAGACTTTGAGGGTGAAGACAAGAGGGTGGTCGAGACAATTTTGCAGCACTTTGGTTTTAAAGATCAGCAGGAGTACTTCGCTTCACTGGGGCTGCTTTTGCAGGTGAAAGAGGATGGGAAGTGCTATCCTTACTCGATGGAAGCAAAAAGTGTTTTGGATATTCTGCTTGCCGCTGCGGCACAGTATGGGGCAAAGATCAAAACGGGTGTGAAGGTCGCAAAAATTGAGAAAGGTTTTTTTCTTACACTTGAAAATGGCGAGCGAACGAAGTTCGATCGGGTTGTTATCGCTGCGGGATCCAAGGCTGCCTCACACCTTGGAGGCAACGAGAGCGGTTATGCGATGGCGGAATACTTTGGACATACCATAAACAAGCCTTATCCTTCACTCGTTCAGCTCCTCTCTACTTCAAAATATCCAAAGATGATGAGCGGTGTGAAGATAGATGCAGAAATCACACTGCTTGTAAACGGCGTCAAAGAGCAGCATATGAGAGGAGATGTGCTCTTTACGGATTACGGTTTGAGCGGCCTGGCTGTTTTGGATCTATCTCAAAAGGCGAGTGAGGCGCTTTTGCACTCCTATGCCGTCGATGTACAGGTCAATCTGCTGCCTGGGTGGAATCAGACACATCTGGCTTCGCATATCGCTGCTGTAGCTAAAAACAATCCGAGTTACACTATAGAGACTGTTTTGCATACGCTGCTGCCTTTGAAAGTAGTGCGTGCACTGCTTGACTTTTTGGATATCGACAGAGCAAGCCGTCAGATGGATATGAAGCTTGTCAAACGGATCGTTTTTCGTCTGCAGCGATGGAGTTTCGCCATTAGCGACACCAAAGGCTTTCGCTACGCGGAGGTCAGCGGCGGTGGTGTAAGAACGAACGAGATCGATCCTTATACTTTCGAGTCGAAAAAGCAAAAAGGTCTTTATTTTGTCGGTGAGGTGCTCGATGTTGTAGGCAGACGAGGAGGTTATAATTTCGCTTTTGCCTGGGGAAGCGGGTATCTGTGTGCGCAGGCAATTATTGGAAAATGATATAATTCACAAAAAGAAAAAGGAATTCGATGAAAAAAATTTTAGCTTTAGTAGTGATCGTAGGCCTTGGAGGTACAGGATATTACTTTTATAAAAAAGATGGAAAAATTTTGCCATACTGGAAGCAGTTGACGCAACCGCATGTCGGTGTTGAAGCGGATCTGCAGAGTCCCCAGCAGAAGGATGCTTATTTCGTCGGTTCGGCAAAGTGTCAGGAGTGCCATAAAGAGAAGTACGATGCCTGGTCGCACTCAAGACACCCCAAGATGATTCAGGATGTGAAAAAAGATCCATCCGCAATCGTGGGTGATTTCTCGAAGCTGCCAAAAGATGCCAACTTTAATCTCAAGGATGTGGTCTATACGATCGGCGGGAAGTTCAAGCAGCGTTATATGCTTGCGAAAGATTTCAACGGTACGCCAGATTTCGTTGTCGGGAACTATCAGTGGAACGAGCAGACAAAGAAGTGGCAGCACTACAAAACATGGCACTACTGGTACAAAGATGCCTATCCGCATGACAATATGAAAGTCCCGACCTCCAAAACCTGTGACGGATGCCACTTTACCGGCTATATGGCAGAGCAAAAGCGCATAGAGCCAGGGATCGGATGTGAGATGTGTCACGGGCCTGGATCGAACCATGTCAAAGAGCCGAAGTCAAAGGTCTTCCTCGCTTCACTGGTCGATCCCGTTCGCCAGAATGAAGTGTGTTTGCAGTGTCATATGCGTAACCGTGACAAGCGTCTGGAAGATCACAATATGAGCGCAATATTTGGGGATGCTTATGATTATCCAAAGGGGTATGAAGCCGGGAAACCGCTTGCGAAATACAAGATGGTAGCCCCTTTTGTCATGGGGCATGAGACGGGTGAGTTCTATGCCAACGGGATGGGCAAGCACAACAGAACGCAAGGCAACGAGTATGTGCACTCGATGATGGCACGTCATGGCATCACCTGCATCAACTGCCATAACCCACATACGCTTCAGCCAACAGCCGAGCATAATACCGGCAACGCTTTGTGTATGAAGTGCCACTCATTTGGCTCGCCTATAGGACCGCACGAAAAGAGTCTTACTGCGCATACACATCACAAAGCGGACTCCAAAGGAAGTCTCTGTGTCGAGTGTCATATGCCAAAAGTAGGGCGACATACCGGCAAATCACCGCTGACTGTTCGCAGTCATATGTTTGGTTTTTTCACACCGGCTCAAACACTCAAGTACAAGATGCCAAAAGAAACCAATGCCTGCTACGCCTGTCACAAAGACAAAACGCTCAAAAGCCTCCAAAACGACCTGGAGAAGTGGGGAATGGTCAGCTGGGATAAGCGCTGATTTTCTCTTTTAAAAGGTGAGAACCTTTTTTGCAGTCATTTGCATTGTAGTATCAAACTCATAAACCCGCACTTCTCCTGTGGGGATCTCAAGTTTTGGGATCTCTTTTTCGGAGATATCTTCAAGGTGCATTACAAGTGCGCGCAGTGAGTTGCCGTGTGCGGAGATGAGAACGGTTCTGCCTTTTTGAAGCTGTGGAACGACGGCTGAGTCAAAGTAAGGCAGTACGCGCTTTTTGGTATCTTCGAGTGATTCTCCAAGCGGCAAAATATTATGATGAAATGATTGAAACTTCCTCTCCATCCACGGTACTCTTGGATCTTCTGGTTTTAGCAGCGGCGGTCTTGTGGCATACCCTCGTCGCACAGCCAAAAACATCTCCTCCCCATACTCCTTTTTCACTTCATCTTTGTTCTTCCCCTGCCATGCTCCGTAGTGACGCTCATTTAGGCGGTAGGAGCGAAGCTGGTCTATATGCTCCCAGCCAAGTTCAGCCAGAGCGATATTGGCCGTGTGGATAGCACGTTTGAGCCATGAGGTGAAGCAGATGTCGGGGTAGAGGTCATGGGCTTTGAGAATTTTGCCGACGTTTTGCGCTTCTTCGATGCCTTTTGGGGTAAGAGGGACATCCGTCCAGCCTGTAAAAAGATTTTTTTGGTTGTATATGCTTTGTCCGTGGCGGACAAGGATAAGTGTTGATTGCATATTATTCTCCTAATTTCTCTGCAAAGTATGAGCTTCTAACCAGCACGCCGGATGCTACGGCACTAAAGCCTATTTTATATGCTTCTTTTTTTATCTCCTTGAAAAAGGAGGGTTCGTAGTATTTTACTACAGGGTGATGTGCTGGGGAGGGCTGGAGATATTGCCCGATCGTGATCTCCTTCACACCGACATCTCTTAGATCCCGCATCGTCTCTAAAAGTTCCGTTTCACTCTCGCCAAGCCCGACCATCAAAGAGGATTTGACGATGGATGCGGAGTGTTTGGCATAGAACTCAAGGACTTGCAGGCTTCGATCATAATCGCTTTGCGGGCGCACGCTTTTGCCAAGACGCCTGATAGTCTCTTGGT
>JALUFE010000112.1 GCA_027052175.1 Helicobacteraceae bacterium
TTACCTGGCAAGCCACCATAGTCACCGCTTCACTTTGTGTCGGGTTGACTTTACCCGGCATAATGGAACTTCCCGGTTCGTTTGCAGGGATCTCGATCTCCCCTATTCCACATCTTGGACCCGAAGCAAGCCATCTGACATCGTTGGCGATCTTCATCATATCGGCTGCAAGAGCGGTAAGTGCTCCATGAGCGAATACAAGCGCGTCATGTGATGTAAGTGCATGGAACTTGTTCGGTGCGGAGACGAACTTGTGTCCTGTAAATTCACTGATCTTTTTGGCAACTCTTTCACCAAGTTCAGGGTGAGCGTTCAGACCCGTACCGACAGCTGTACCACCGATAGCGAGCTCACGAACAGCTTCAAGTGAGTCTTGGATCATTTTTTTGGATTTTCGAAGCATTTCAACCCAACCGCTGATCTCTTGACCGAATGTAAGTGGTGTAGCGTCCTGGAGGTGAGTACGTCCGATCTTGACGATATCGTTATACTCTTTTGACTTTTCATCAAGTGTTTTCTCGAGTTTTTCGATCGCAGGGATAAGTGTCTCCTCTACGGCAATAACACTTGCAACGTGAAGTGCAGTCGGATAAGTATCGTTGGAGCTTTGAGACTTGTTAACATCATCATTTGGATGCACAATCTTCTCTTTTCTGAAATCCCCACCCAAGATCTCCGTCGCACGGTTGGCAATCACTTCGTTGACGTTCATGTTTGATTGTGTACCGCTTCCAGTTTGCCATACAACGAGTGGGAAGTTTCCATCAAGTTTGCCCTCAAGGATCTCATCAGCAGCTTGAGCAATAGCATCCGCTTTTTTTGCATCCAATTTGCCGAGCTCTTTGTTCACAAGTGCTACAGATTTTTTCAAATATGCAAATGCCTTAATGATCTCTTCAGGCATTTTCTCATTGCCGATCTTGAAGTTTTCTACAGATCTTTGAGTTTGTGCTGCCCAGTAAGCATCTTGAGGGACTTGCATCTCTCCCATTGTATCTTTTTCTATTCTGTATTCCATTATTTATCTCCAAAAAAGTTGTTTTTATTGAGTGTATCAATAAGCTTTTTGACAGAATCACAAGAGCGCTTGAACATAGCCTGCTCTTTTTCATTAAGGGTCACTTCAATGATCTTTTCGACTCCCCCTGCTCCAAGCATAACAGGGACACCACTTACAACATCTTTGTAACCATACTCTCCATTGAGATAGACGGCACAAGGATGGATCTGCTTCGTATCTTTTAGAATAGCCTCGACCATAATCGAAGTCGATTTTGCTGGTGCATAATAGGCTGAGCCGGTTTTTAGATACCCAACAATCTCAGCTCCGCCATGACGTGTACGTTCAACTACCTCCTCAATCTCTTCAGGTGAAAGCAGATCGCTAAGCGGTACACCCGCTACTGTAGAGTAGCGAGGAAGTGGCACCATATCATCACCGTGACCGCCCATAACCGAAGCTCTGATCTGTCCACCACCGTATCCGAGTTTCTCCTGGATAAAAGAAGCCATTCTCGAGCTGTCAAGAATACCGGCCATTCCTATAACTCGATTTGCTTCAAAGCCACTCTCTCTATAGGCAACATATGTCATTGCATCGAGTGGATTTGATACCATGATTATGATTGCATCAGGTGAATACTTCGCAATCCCCTGTGCGACCTCTTTTGTAATCTTTGCATTGGTCATGAGGAGATCATCTCTACTCATCCCTGGAAGTCTTGGACTCCCTGCAGTTACAACTACGACGTCACAGTCAGTCAGTTGCTCCATCGTTTCGGCAACTTTAACGACAGTGTGACTTCTGACTGCTGCTGCAGCTTGTGACATATCGAGCGCTTTACCTTTGGCGACATCTATTTTATTATCACGAAGGATAATTTCATGACAGCTCCCCTGCATTGCAAGAGAGTACGCTACTGTAGCACCGACGTTTCCGGCTCCTACGATCCCAACTCGTTTTCCACCTTGTTTACTCACATTGGCTCCTTAAACTAGGCTCATGGTGGATATACTTAAGCATTTTGTGCTTTTTCACAAAACATTTAAGTATATCTGCCCACCATGGCGATATTATAAATCTCATTATAACTCTTTATATTTGAAAAAGAGAAAAAAGTGTATTGGTTCTACACAC
>JALUFE010000113.1 GCA_027052175.1 Helicobacteraceae bacterium
TCTTTTTAACTATGAACGCATCGAAACCGAAGCACTTGGAAGTACCACTCGGGGTATACGCATTCTTACCGTTCACAAGTCCAAAGGGCTGGAGTACGAGCATGTCATCGTTATCGACCGACTCGGCGCGCCGCCGCCGTCACGCGAGCCGATCATCTTCGATTATGAGGGAATAGAGCTGCGAAATATTTATCTGCGTATCAAGGGGCGTGACAAGATAGACAAGCAGTACAGCCAAGCACTTGCAAGGGCTGCAAAACTGCGCGATGAAGACACACTCAATGCCCTTTATGTCGCTTTTACAAGAGCCAAGCGTAACCTCTTTGTCATCTCCAAACCGCAAAAGAGTGTTTTTGATATTTTGGATCTGCAAGAGCAAAGCAGAGGCAAGCTGCTGCAACTTCCAAAGAGCACAGTTGTGCAAAAAGTGACGTCAAGAGACAAAGAGAATTTTGTCGAACTCTACTACGGCTCTCAAAGTGATCTGCTTGATACTCCCAAAGCAGGCAAAGAGGAGGAGCTTTCCGCCATCCACTTCGGGCTTGGACTGCACTATATGCTGGAGATGATGGAGGATTTCACTTTAGGGAGCATTTCGCAGGCATATCATACGCTTCAAAACCGCTACGGAATGCTGCTGGAAGTGAGTGAACTTAAAGAGATATCACGTCGTGTTGAGATGCTTGTTTGTCATGATGATTTCCAAAAATTGCTAAAAAATGCCGACTACACAAAAGAACAGCCTCTGAAATACAAAAAAAATCTTTATTACCTTGACCTGCTGATCCAAAACGATACCGGCTATATAGTTGTAGATTATAAAAGCGGGAAGAGGTTTCATGAAGAGCATATTAAGCAGGTTAGAACCTACAAAACAGCGCTTGGTGCGATCACGAAAAAAAGGGTAGATGGATATCTTTGCTATTTACTCGAAGATGGTGTGGAAATTATTGCAGTGATGTAAGCAGAGCACTCTGCTCTGCTACTTGATCTCATGGAGATAGGCTTTAAATTTTGAAGAAGAAAACGTATCTCTGGTGCTCAGATCAATAAAGCCGCTTAGAGACGTATGTGCTTTGTTGTCAAAGCCAGCCAAGATCGATCTATGGGTATCTTGGTCTATATCATCTTCGATGTGAACAGCATACTGTGCCGTTGTGCTGGTATT
This sequence comes from Helicobacteraceae bacterium, assembly GCA_027052175.1. Lineage (GTDB taxonomy): Bacteria > Campylobacterota > Campylobacteria > Campylobacterales > Sulfurimonadaceae > S012-15. The sequence goes on from JALUFE010000113.1 coordinate 1,169, forward strand.
GAGATCGACATTGGCATACTCTTTGTGCAATCGACCGTTCGCATAGAGTTTGACAGTGGCTTTTTTATCTTTAAAGTTGAGTGCAAAAACGATATCTTTGCCGTTGTAGGTGTATGACGGGCTTGTGTAGTTGCCGTCAAAGTCATATAGCTTCCCGCTGTACGTAAATATTTTTGTCGTACTTGTAGGAGGTGTTATAAGAGAGTGTACATAGTTTTGTGCATCCTCTTGAGAAACGAACAGTTTGTAAGTTATGTTCATATCGTCTGCAAGTGTCAGAGTTTTCTCGTCATGATCAGCAATATGCAAGATGGCTGAATTGTTTTGGAATGTGACATTGAGATCTTGGCCGCTTATAGACAAATTGGCTTCTACAGGCTGAGTTGGACAATTTTGAGGATAGAGCACACTGCAGCCATCGTTGGTACTGCTCTCATCCGATGAAACTTGAATGACATTTGCCTCCTGATTGATTGTAAGTGTATCGGTAAAGAGATTTCCGTTGCTATCTGGAAAGACCATATAAAAAGTTTTTCCCGTTATTTGCTTTTTGAGCAGGTCGGTAAGAGATTTTTTAAGATGCTCTTTTACACTTTTTATATCTTTGAGTGTAATTGAATGATGCGCACTGTTTAAAAAATCTGCAACTTTTTGAGGATCGATCGTTCCATCTGAATCAGTGACATTGTCTGGATCGATACTATTAAAGGCTGCGAGTGTATAGGATGGCACCTCGATACCGTTGCTAACATTTCCGTCATTGTCAAGTGATTGAAGAAGCTGCGCCACCTTCACATTGTCTTCAAATACCGTCGATGATTTACTAAGTGCGTCCCATGGTGTGTAGCGAAGGGTCAGCTTGCCGAGTTTGAATGTGCAGTCTTGACCACTTTCGAAGTAAAAGGTTCCTGCTTCATCTGTTGTGCCGCTTTTGCCGCCGCATGTATATTCTACCCCCTTGACATAGGAGTCCATGTAGTGACCTGTACCATATGTCGGAGTTGCTTGAGTGGATGTACTTCCTCCTCCGCAGCCGTTTAAAGCGATGAGCAAACTTGATACTGTTCCAATAGTGAAAAATACTTTGTAAAATCCGTTCATGATAAACTCCTTTTTATTTATTCTATATCTATATAGATTAAAATAACCTGAAATTAAGTATTTTTTTATAAAAGTTTGCTTAAATTCAGTTGTTTGTAAGTTTATACAGCTATACTTCCGACACTAAATCAAAGTAGAGGTTCGAGATGAAATTTACAAAAATTGCAACTCCTGAGCAGATCGACCGTAAATGGGTTTTGGTCGATGCTGAAGGAAAGACGTTCGGTCGTCTTGTCACTGAGATAGCAACACTCCTTCGCGGGAAGCACAAGCCAAGCTATACTCCAAATATAGATTGTGGTGATTATGTCGTCGTTATCAACGCTTCTAAAGCGGTTTTTAATGGACTTGACAAGATCAACAACAAAGAGTACCACAAGCATACAGGGTACTTCGGAAGCGTCAAAAGCGTCAAAATGACCGAGCTTCTTGAGAAAAACCCTGAGAAGCTTTTCAAGCTTGCGACTCGCGGTATGCTTCCAAAGACGAAGCTCGGTGCGAAAATGCTAAAAAAACTAAAAGTATATGCAGGTAGTGAGCATCCTCATACTGCACAACTTGCGAAGTAAGGACAACTAAATGGCAAAAGTATATGCAACAGGTCGTAGAAAATCTTCAGTAGCCAAAGTTTGGCTGACACCAGGGACTGGTAAGATCACTGTAAACGGTCTCAGCCTCGATGCGTGGCTTGGTGGTCTTGAGGCGAAAAAACTTCGTGTAAAGCAGCCGCTGAACGTAACGAAACAAGAGGAGAGCGTCGATATAGTCGCTACGACTCTCGGCGGTGGTTTTGGCGGTCAAGCCGATGCACTTCGCCACGGTATCGCAAGAGCACTTGTGAAGTACAACCCAGAGCTTAGAAGTGTGCTCAAGCCGGAAGGTATGCTTACTCGCGACTCAAGAGTCGTCGAGAGAAAGAAACCGGGTCTCAAAAAAGCACGCCGCTCTCCTCAGTTCTCAAAAAGATAATCGTTCTTTATCTTTCCTCTTTCGGGGATATCCCCGAAATCTTTCCTCTTTCTTTTTATTTACATGCCCTTTACAACTCTTCTTTAACAAAAAAACTATATAATAATCCACTATTTGCATATTTGTAGAATGGACGAAGGATTATATATGAAAAAATTGATGATATTTGCCGTACTTGCCGTGCTTGTCGCTTTGCTGCCTCTGGTTGGTAACAGAGTTGTCAAAAATACGATAGAAGATCGCATGGAGATACTGTCTCAAAACGGTCTGAAAGCGAAACTACAAAAAGAGGAGCGGGGCTATTTAAAAACGGAGCTGCACTATCTTATAACCGTGGCGGATGAAGAGAAGTTCGTAGCCTATTTACAGAATTTTGCCTCAAAAAAACTTCCGCCATACACGCAGAGTCTTCTCGATGGAGCGGTTTTTGCAGTCGATATCCGATACAGCAACATACCGCTCAGTGAGAAGATATCGATCGATCTTTATCCCAAAAAGCTCTCTGATGATACGCTGGAGGAGCTTCAAAAAAGCGATCCGGCCATCTATGCCTTTGTGAGTCAGATTTTGCAAAAAAAAGCACTGTTGTATCATATCGAATATGATGTCACAAGCGGTGAATTTCGTGGCAGTATGAAAGACTTTAATGAACACTTCACAACAAAGAAGGACGAAAACGTCTCTATAGTCTGGAGAGGTGTAGAGGCTGTAGGAAAAGGTATGCTGCTTGCTCCTGATATGCTGCGAACGAAAGTGAAGTCGTTTCATGTAACGATGGAGGAGAGTCGCAATGCTTTAGATGTAGAGATTGAGGATCTGCTTGCAACAACATCATTCGAGTCACACACAACCTACACGACTACTTCCAAAATTGCCTCCGCTGCTATCTCGCTGCATACAGTTGTGATGGACCCGGCTACTGCTGCTCAAAAGTTTCAAAAGCTACAGTTTTCTGTTAAAAACTTGGCGATGAATGCTTCTATGGATACACAGGGAAAGGATGCCGAGTTTTATGCAAAGTTGAGTCTGGATGAGTTGCTTTTGGTGCAAAATGTCAAACAGTTCGTTTTGAAGGGAATAAACTTTGATGCTTCATTAAGTGGGGTGGAGAAAGAGAACTTTATGAAACTGCAGCAACTGTTGGAGCAGAGTTCACAGACCCAACAGCTCACACCGCAGATGGAACAGGAACTGCAAGACTCTCTTGTAAAAATATTTGCACACGGCTTCCATCTAAATATAGCGGATTTGTCTCTACAAAAAATCAAGGCTGGAAATGCGAAGGAAGAGATCGAAGGATTTAGCATTGTTTTACGTGCAGATCTCGCTTCAGATCCGACATTTGTTCAGAACTATCAGCGTCATCCGGAAGTTTTGATGAAAAATATCTCGATTGATACGAAGATGAAGTTCTCCAAAAACTTCTATGCGCTGCTTAATGAGTTGTATCCTGTCGATCTTATGTTTGCTGCATACAAGAAAGAGCAGGGAGAAGATGTGTTGTTTCATATCGAGTTTAAAAACGGTATAACGACGATTAACGGCAAAAGGCTACAGTAAGTTGATGATACGTCTCTTTCTGCTTGGATGCCTGCTTGGCATGCTGCTGGAAGCATCGACTCTGCATCTTGCCCTCTCTGCCAATCCTTCGCGACTCAACCCGCTGCTGGCAACCGACAGCGCGAGCGGCGAGATTACATCCTTTTTGTTCAACGGTCTGGTGAAATGGGATAAATACCAAAAACATATCATTCCAGATCTGGCCAAAAGCTATAGTTTCAAAAACGATACAACACTCATCTTTCACTTGCGGCACAATGTCAAGTGGCATGATGGTCAAATATTTACCGCCGATGATGTACTCTTTACTTACAAGATTTTAATATCCCCTAAGATCGCTTCGCCCTACAGCAGCAGTTTCCGTTTTGTCAAAAGTGTGAAAAAGCTGGATGACTATACGGTAGAGGTTATCTATAAAAAACCCTACTTTAAAGCCCTTGAGACATGGATGATGGGCATCGTCCCCAAGCATCTGCTGCAAAATGAAAAAAATATCATGAACAGCTCTTTCAATACGCATCCAGTCGGTACCGGACCCTACAAACTTGCCCGCTTTGAGTTTTCAAAAGATATCATTCTTAAAGCCAACGATGACTACTTCGAACATCGACCGCACATTGATCGCATCTCTTTTCATGTGATTCCAGACAGTATGACACGCTTTTTGATGCTCAAATCAAAACAGCTCGATATCGGTTCGCTCTCTCCGATAGAGTATGAGAAAAAACTTCCCAAAGATTTCGAAAAAGATTTCAATGTTTATGAAAACATTGCCCTTGCCTATACCTATCTCGGTTTCAATCTCAAACGAAAGAAGTTTCAAGATCCGCGCGTAAGAGAGGCACTCTCGTTGGCAATCGACAGACAGGAAATTGTCGACATCATGTTCTTTGGTCATGCCAAGGTCTGTACGGGTCCCTTTTTGCCTACTTCGAGCGCTTTCAACCCAAATGTCAAAGCTCCAAAACGCGATATAGAAAAAGCGAAAAAACTGCTCGAAGCAGCAGGGTACGATAACGAGAATCCACTTGTCTTTGAGATCGCCACCTCCAACTCCAACCCGACACGCCCTTATGTTGCACAGATCCTTCAGCATCAGTTAAGAGCTGCCGGAGTAGTTGTAAAACTGCGTATCATGGAGTGGCAGGCCTTTTTGAATATGGTCGTTTTCCCTCGCAAGTTCGACACGGTCCTGCTTGGCTGGGGGCTTTCACCGACTCCTGACCCACGACTCTTTTGGCACTCTAGCAGCGATGTCAAGGGAGGATTCAATTTCGTGGGCTATCACAATAAAGAGATGGATGCCCTGATAGAAAAAAGCGAGACGATCGTCGATAGAGAGAAGCTCTCGAAGATATGGCAAAAGATGTTCGCCATTATCGTGCATGACAACCCTTATCTCTTTTTGTACATTCCGACCTCCATTTCGGCTGTGAGCAAGAAGATACATGGTATCGAAGCGCTGCCAAGCGGATACTGGCACAACTATATAGACTGGATAAAGGATTAAAAACTCATGATCATACTCTTCGACCTTGACGGCACACTCATAGACTCGACGGAGGCCATACTCGAGAGCTTTCATATTGCCTGCGAAAGACTCGGTTTTCCCTCACCCAAAGATGAGGATATCAAGCGTCTTATCGGGTATCCTCTGGATTATATGTTCGCGCATGTCGGTGTGTCAAAGGAAAAAGTGTGGGATTTCGTAGCCGCATACAAAGAGCATTATAGAAAGATATCCAAGAAAAAGACCGTTTTGCTGCCAAATGCCAAAGACACGATCGAAGAAGCGGCTGCTTTTGCCCGTCTTGGGATCGTGACGACAAAGACGGGACGTTACTCAAGGGAGCTGATGGAGCATTTTGGATTGCTGCACCATTTTGAGGTTCTTATCGGCCGTGAAGATGTGGAAAATCCAAAGCCTCATCCAGAACCCATTGAAAACGCCATTGCGATGATGCATCCGCAAGAGGGTGAAAAGATCTATATGATCGGAGATACCAAACTCGATATGGAGTGTGCCAAAGAGGCGGGTGTAGAAGCTGTTGGCGTGTTGTGCGGCTATGGGAGCAGGGATGAGCTTTCTTGCTATGGGTATCCTCTTTTTTCAGATGCTCTGGAAGCGATTAGGTATCTCAAAAGCATCTCAAACGGCTAAAGTGCGAGAAAAATTAACCCACTCTATCTTAATTATATTTCACCCTTATCAGATCAAGCTCTTTTTAAGAGCAACTTTCATAGAATAAGAAAACTAAAAGTGCTATGTTTTCTGTGGAGTTCTGCAGAAAACCGAGAAAACAAAGGAGAATTTATGCTAGAGATAAGATGGCATAGCCGTGCAGGACAGGGTGCTGTTACTGGAGCGAAGGGGTTGGCGGACATCGTTGCGACTACCGGCAAACATGTACAGGCATTCGCATTCTACGGATCTGCAAAAAGAGGTGCGGCGATGACGGCGTACAACCGCGTTGACGACAAAGAGATCCTCAATCACGAAAAATATATGAAACCGGACTATGTTTTCGTTATCGATCCCGCTTTGGTCTACACAACTGACGTTACGATCAACCACAAGCCGACAACGAAGTATATCATCACGACACATATGAGTACTGACGAGCTCAAAGCTTCTCAGCCTAAACTGGCTGACAAAGAGGTCTATACGGTAGACTGTATCAAGATCGCGCAGGAGACGATAGGACGTCCTATCCCAAATACACCGATGCTTGGTGCGTTTATGAAAGTTTCGGGAATGTACGACATCGAGTTCTTCAAAGAGAACATGAAACGTGTACTTGCAAAACTTCCTCAAAAAATAATCGATGCGAACATGCTGGCTATTCAGCGTGCGTATGACGAAGTGAAATAAGGAGCTTATGATGGCAGATAACAATATGGGATGGGATGAATTTGAAATAGGAGCGATGCTTCGCTCGTTTGATGGACCGATCAGCGATGTCGC
>JALUFE010000114.1 GCA_027052175.1 Helicobacteraceae bacterium
CTTCAAGACGTTCATGCTCGAATGTTCTGATCATGACCATGTCACACATGCGTGAGATGACCCGTGCCGTATCCTTGAGTGGCTCGCCGCGTCCGAGTTGAATCTCTTTGCTTGAGAGGAAGAGTGCATGACCGCCAAGTTGAAACATACCTGTCTCGAAACTTACCCGTGTTCTGGTCGAACTTTTTTCAAAAATCATCGCGAGCGTTCTGTTTTTGAGTTCGTGATGGTATATTCCGGCTTTGAGATCTTTTTTTATCTCCAAACCAAGATCGATTATGGCGAGTATTTCCTCTTTGCTAAAGTCTCGCAGTGTTAAAAAGTGTCTCAACGTCCTGTCCTCTGTATCTGAAAAATTCTTTTTGATTTCCCATATAGTATAAAAAATCAGCTTTTAAGAAGCTTTGCCGCCTCTTTCGCATGGTAACTGATGATTATATCCGCACCTGCACGTTTGAAAGCGATGAGTGTCTCCATCATGACACGTTCATAGTCTATAAGTCCGGCGGCTCCCGCATGTTTGAGCATTGCATATTCGCCGCTTACATTGTAGACGGCAAGCGGTTTGGTTGTATTTTCGCGAATGTCACGCACGATATCGAGATAGGCAAGTGCCGGTTTGACCATAAGAATATCCGCCCCTTGGAGCTCATCTTCGACACTTTCGGCTATCGCCTCGCGTCGGTTTGCCGGGTCCATCTGATAGGTGCTGCGATCACCAAAGCTTGGAGTAGATTCCGCCACATCACGAAACGGTCCGTAGTAGCCGCTTGCAAATTTTGTAGAGTAGCTCATAATGGGCAGATTTTCATATCCCGCTTCATCGAGTGCCGTGCGCAGAGTTTCTATAATACCATCCATCATACCGCTTGGGGCTATCATGTCCGCTCCGGCTTTTGCATGGACGATTGCCTGCTGTGCCGAAATCTGCAGTGTTTCATCGTTGAGTACCGTCTTGTCGTCGATAATCCCACAGTGGCCATGATCTGTATACTCACAAAAACAGAGATCTGTCACGACGAACATATCGGGATGTGCTTCTTTGATCGCTTTGACGCTTGAAGCGATGATACCGTGTTCACAAAGGGCATCACTACCTATGGAGTCTTTGACTTCGGGTATACCAAAAAGTATGATGGCATAGATACCAAGACTTTTAAGATCTTCGCACTCTTTGAGAATCTCGTCTATGCTCATTTGATAGACTCCCGGCATAGAGGAGACTTCGTTTTTGATGCCCTCTCCGGGACGCACAAAAAGCGGGTAGATAAAATCATCGACACGCAGATGCGTCTCGCGCACCAAACGTTGCAAAACAGGGTGTAGTCGGGTTCTTCGGAAACGTTGAAACATATTTTTGATACCTTTTTCGATATAATTGCATAAAATTTTACCCAAAAAGTTTGCAAATGAACATAAAAGTTTCCGATGTAGCCAATCTCCCATCACGTTTTGGTCGTTTCAAGGTCCAGGCATTCAAAGAGGGACATAAAGAGCATCTTGTCATCTTCAAAGAGCCTCTAGCCAAAATCCCTATAGTACGGGTACACAGTGAGTGTCTTACGGGCGACGCCATAGGCAGTTTGAAGTGTGACTGCAGAGACCAGCTGGAGTTTGCACTGAAAATGGCCGAAGAGACCAACGGAATGGTAATATACCTGCGACAGGAGGGGCGCAATATCGGTTTGTTGAACAAAATAAACGCCTATGCGCTTCAAGACAAAGGGTTCGATACGATTGAGGCGAATCATCAACTCGGTTTCAAAGCCGATGAGAGAACCTATGAGATAGTGACCTATATTCTTCACCACTTTGGGATCAAAAAAATAAAACTGCTTACGAACAACCCTGAAAAAGTCAATGCTATCAGTGATATAGAGATTGTCGAGCGTATTCCTATTGTCATAGAGGCCAATGAACATAATGAAGGGTATCTCAAAACGAAAAAAGAGCAGATGGGACATTTGCTGTAAGGAGAGAGAATGCCCATAGATATTGAAAAGGACTCGTCTGCAACAGCTTTAAAGAAACTTCAAGCCAGAGAGAATGCGTTGCGGCGCCTTGAATCTATTTCCAAGCTGGGTAGCTGGGAAGTGG
>JALUFE010000115.1 GCA_027052175.1 Helicobacteraceae bacterium
AGGGGGAAAGCGCCCCCGTTGGCACTGTCATAGCGCGTATAAAGACCGAAGCAGATACAGCGATATCCTCGAAGCAGACACAAAAACCCAAACAGCAAGAGAGTACCGAACCAAAAGTTGTAACACAAGAGCCAAAGACCAACCCTCCAAAGCCGGAAGTACCAAAACATGACCATACTAAAACCGCTCCCGCCAAATCCCATCCACATCCACTCACAAATGTAAAAGGAGTCTCCCCAAAAGCACGCGCTCTTACAGCGAAATACGGTTTAGATGCTTCTTCTCTGCTGGCTCACTTCGCTTCCGATACGCTGCACTCCGAGGATGTGCTTACCTACCTCAAAGAGCACTACTTCACCAAAAAAGCGCAAAAACTGCTCGATGAGTATGTACTGGATATAGATGCTTTTAGACTCGATCACAAGATAGACTCCACCGAAGTACTCAAGTACATTGAAGCGCACAATCTGCCAAAAGTAGTGCCGCTGGATTCTATGCACAAAGCGATCATCGCCACCGTCAGTGAAGCGGCAAAAAAGCCTACCTACCATATATACGAGAGTTTTGATGCTTCGCTGATGCTGTCCTATGAGAACTACAGCATCACTGCCTGGCTCATCAAGCATATCGCCAAGGCGATGATGGCGCACGAGGAGTTTCGCTCCTCCATCAAAGAGGATCGTCTGCTTGTAGCCCCGCACGCCTCCATCAGTGTCGCCGTCGCACAAAAAGGCAAACTCTATATGCCGGTAGTCAAAAGTGCCGAGAAAAAAAGCATAAACGAGATAGCCAAAGAGCTTGAGAGCTTCAAAACTAAATTGCAGACAAACAGCTTCACTGCAGCAGATCTTCAAGGCTCATCGTTTGGCATCTCCAACCTCGGTATGCTTGACATCAAACGCTTCGATGCGATGATCAACAAAAACGATACGGCCATAGCGGCAGTGGGTGCCGTGAACGAACAAAACAAGATCGGCATCACCCTCACTATCGATCACCGGCTTGTCAACGGCTATGAAGCCGCACTCTTTATCCAAACACTCAAACAAATCATCTCAAACGAAGAGGAATACAAAAATGTATAACTATGACATTATCTACATCGGCGGCGGTTTGAACTATGCCGGTGCCATCATCGCCGCCAAAAACGGCAAAAAAGTCGCACTTATCGAAAACGATATGAACCAACTCGGCGGTGTCTGCCTGCACAAAGGCTGCATCCCCTCGAAGATGTTTTTGCACTATGCCAATGTCGTCTATGAAAGCCAAAACGAGATCCTAAAAGGCAGCCTCTCCCTCGATATGGAGACACTTTTTGCAAAAAAAGACTCTCTTTTGAAAAATGTCACAAAAATAGTCCAAAAACAGTGCTCTCATGTCGAACTTATAGAGGGAAAAGGCACACTCATCGCACCAAACAGTGTTGAAGTAAACGGCAAAACAATTACAGGCGAATATATCGTCATAGGAACAGGCTCACACCACTTTATCCCTGATGGCATAGAGTATGACAAACAAAGTATCATCACCAGCGATGAAGTGTTAGAGCTTACTAATCTGCCAAAAAAGATAGCCATCTATGGCGTAGGGGCGATCGGTCTTGAGATGGCAAGTTTCTTCGCTGCAAGCGGCACAGAGGTTACCCTTATCAACCGCAAAGACAAAATCCTCAAAAACGCTCACGAGCAGATCGCCAAAGCGGCAAAAGATCAGTTGGAAAGAGTAGGTGTAACACTGCTTGAAAACCATCCGATAAAAAGCGCCAAAACGACCAAAAAGGGTGTGCATATCGTTTTTGAGGATGACAGCGAGCGCTACTTCCCGATGTTGCTTGTCGCCACAGGACGCATCCCAAACACCGACGTGATCCAGACAAAAGAGATAGCTGTAGAAAAAGGCATCCTCACCGACAAACACTTCGAAACTACACTGCCAAACCACTACGCCATAGGAGACTGCAACGGCAAACTCCAGCTTGCCCATGCCGCGCGCGCCGAAGCGCTCTATGTCACCAACCGCATCCTTGGCAAAGAGCCGCGCCCTCTCATCCTCGATAATGTCGTCAAGTTTATCCACACCCTGCCGATGAGTTACGC
>JALUFE010000116.1:0-788 GCA_027052175.1 Helicobacteraceae bacterium
TTATCTGGTTCGACGCTCCAAAGCCCATGCCAAAAGCTTTGAGTGGCTTGATAATAGACTCGCTTGGTTTTTTGTCAATAAAAATCTTGGGAAATGAATGAATTAATTATCTATTCGGTCAGTGCCTAGTACTCGACATCAACGACTTTTAAGCACTTTTTCTGTATAATTGCGCGTTCCTTTCTCTTTGTATCATACGATGCATTTACAGCCGAAAGGGAATTAGACGCTCGAAAGAGCAAATACCAAAAGGAGACCATAGTTTATGAGACATTACGAGAACTTAGTGATCGTCAAACCTACGCTCACGCAAGAAGAGCTTGAGCAGGAATTAAAAGCAGTCGAAGAAGTCATCACTTCAAACGGCGGAGAAATTGCGGCAACAGATACGATGGGAATGAGAAAACTCGCTTACCCTATCCAAAAGAACCAAAGAGGTTTCTACTACGTCGTTTACTACACCGTAACACCTTCAGCCATCAATGAAATCGAAAGAAGATTCAGAATCAACGAAAATCTTCTTCGCTTCATGACAGTCAAATATGACAGCAAAAAAGAGATAACTGCATGGACGAAGATGGTAGAAAAAGCAAAAGCGGCTTCAGCGACTCCTGCGGAACCTGCAGAAGAGAAAAAAGAAGAAGCTGCAACTGAGGAAGCTGCGGAGTAATTCGCCTTTCACAAGAGAGAAGGAAAACCTATGTTCAACAAAGTCATTTTAGTCGGAAATCTTACGCGGGATATCGAACTGCGATACACTCAAAACGGAAATGCGATCGCAAAAAGTG
>JALUFE010000116.1:798-25341 GCA_027052175.1 Helicobacteraceae bacterium
CGGTGAGATAGCAAATCAATATCTTCGAAAAGGCAGTAAGATTCTTGTAGAAGGACGACTGACTTTCGAACAATGGGTTGATCAAAACGGCCAAAAACGCAGCAAACACTCCGTAACGGTCGAAAATATGCAGATGCTTGACTCCAGAGCCGATGCACAGACAGCCGCACCGCAAGCAGGCGGATACGGCAGCTATAATCAGCAGGCACAGCCTTACGGTGCTCCGACGCAGCAGCCTCAAAGTAGCGGTTACGGCAATCCACAGCCGGCTTCATACGGCACCAAAAGCGCTCCTTCTTACGAGCAGCCTGCTCCAGGCGCTGCTACAAAGGAGATGCCTGGAAACGATTCTATCCCCGAGATAGATATCGATGAAGATGAAATTCCATTTTAGAAGGTAACAAAATGAGCGAAAAAAGAAAATATAAAAAGAGATACTGCAAATACTGCGAAGCAAAAGTTGACTTTATCGACTACAAAGATGTAGCAAGTCTACGTTTTTCTCTCTCCGAGAGATACAAAATCATGCCACGTCGTCTAACCGGTAACTGTAAAAAGCACCAGGATATGGTCTCGACAGTTATCAAACGTGCACGGGCAGCGGCATTCGTTCCATATGTCGTTACAAGAAAAGAGGTCGTTCCAAACCCATTCGAAATCCTTAAATAGAACGATTTCCTCGCCTCCCCCACATGTGGCACTTCCGTGCCACATTTTTCATGGAATGTTTTTTGCTCTCGCTATAAGAAAAAAGCGTAGATGATGATAAGATATACCCTTTTATTGACTTTGTTTCTCATCGAGTTATTGGCGAATGACAAAAAATTTTTACTCACTCTTTCAAAACCGTTCGATTCCGTTTTATATGACGTTACACAAAATTATGACGATACCATCACGGCCGTCGGCTTTTCAAATCGCTACAAAAACTCAAAAAAACATACGATCTATACGAGTGCGTTTGATTTTCTTGCAGATACGAGTGAACATCGTTTCGGCAAAAAAGGAGTTTTAGTCAACATTTCTCCAAATGGCAGAATAATATATGAAAAATTTGCGAACATTCCGGATTTCAATATAGCCGTCTCGATTTTAAAAACTCCGCAAAACGGCTACTTTCTTGGAGGATATACACTCAACGGTTCACTTCTTTTTGCCAAGCTCGACGAAGATGCCCACACACTCTTTGTAAAAAAATTCGGTACGAAAAATTATGATCGTCTCAATGCTCTTGTAAGACTCAGTGACGGTGGAGTGCTTGCTGTAGGTAGTTCAACGACGTCAAGAGATCTTTACGACCCGATGTTTCGCACAGGACTGGGTCTAAACGACATCTTCCTTACCCGCTTCAATGCCGACGGGAAAATGCTCTGGAGCAAAAAGTACGGCACGGAGTACGACGACAGTGCAATCGATGCCGCAGAAGCTGATGACGGCAGCATTCTCGTGCTTGCGGCGACAACTTACGACAAACACCATGACGTCACACTGATGCGAATCGGTGAAAACGGCAACAAAATATGGCTCAAGCACTTCAAACTCGATACATTTCTGACTCCAAAAAAAATTATTCGTCTTCGTGACGGCAATTTCGTAGCTGTTTTGACACAAATGGATGTCGATGGTAAAAAACAGATCCGTCTTATACGCTTCGACCTCCAAAAAAATCTGCTGCTTGATAAAACTCTCGTGAATTACTACGAAAATGAACTCAACGATATCAAAGAGTACTCAAACGGTAACTTCATTGCAGTGGGAAAAATAAAAGACCGATACGACACCGACGCTTACGTGACGATACTCGATGAGAATTTTGACATTCTCTGTCAAGAACATTATGGTACAAAAAACTACGATCTTTTTCACGCAGTGACAATTTTAAGAAACAGCGATGCCGTGGCAGTCGGTCTGACAACCCCGGAAAACTCTCAAACAGCACATATGTATGTAGCCAAGATACAGCCTGACTGCACGCTGGCAGGACTCCCTGCACACAAAAAAAATAGAGCACACGACACAAATGCCGATCTGTATGCAGCACTTACAAAAGTTTATGCCGATGAGATCGCCGACAAAAATATAACCATCGACCACAATCTCTCTATTACGTTTATCGCTCCGGAACTTCTGTTCGATGTCGGACAAAGCAAGCTCAATCGCCATCAAAAGCGCTTCTTGGATCACTTCTGCAAAAAACTCGTGCCGTTTTTACAAAAACACGGAGATTCCATAACGACTCTTGAAATTATCGGTCATACATCGAGCGAGTGGAAAAGTGCAAAACGCTTCGATCAGCGCTACCTTAACAATATGAACCTCTCACTCAAACGTGCCTATAACACTACCCATTATCTCTTTGAAAAACTCGACCCCTCAACTCAGAAGATGGTCTCGAAAATGCTCAAAAACAGTGGTTACAGCTTTGCAAAAAAAGTCACACACGACAATAAAGAGGACAAAAAGAGATCACGAAGAATCGTTTTTAGCATCATAGCGAAATGAGCTGTTCCCAATACTGCTAAAAAAGGCAGCAAAAGAACATAATAAATTGAAAAAGGAGAAAGTAGAATTCATATACCAGGAACCCTTCGTTCCTGTGTAGCGGATTGAAGAGTTTTTATCCGCAGGAGGGCTCTTCTCCGTCTTTTGCATACTTCCAGACAAAATCGAAAAGATTTTTCACATCTTTTTTCTTCATCTTCTTGATCTTCTTAGCTGCATGAGGGCAGATGCTCATCCACTCTTTTTGTAGGATGCCTTTTTCTTTTAATTTGTCCCATTGACTACGTGTATGTTTTTTTGCAAAGATGCCACCATTTTTTATACCGTCTTTTCTGCATTTGCCAGAAAGCTTTTTCAAATAGAACTTCTGCCCATGATGAGCATCCGCCATCGCAGCAGTCGAAAGAAGCGAAAGTCCAAGCACCGCCGCAATAATAACAGAAACAATCTTTTTCATTTATCTCTCTCCTTTTGTTTGTTCGGCCTGTTGATCCGCCATAAAATATCATCAACAACTTGGTTGAATATTTATATTGTGATATGGTGGAATGATAAGTGATAATTATATAGCTACTTTATAAAAATAAGATAAACTATTCTACTCCGTTTTGAAAATTACATTTTTTCTAAAGGCAAGACGTACTTTATCCTGTTTGAGCTTCTTATAGAGTTTCTCTTTGGCTTGTCGAAGTCCTTCTTCATCATAACCCAGGCGCTCTTTTATGAGAGCATCGTCCACATCTGCCGTATCCATAGCAAAAAGACGAAACTCTTTCTTCGTCAATTTCGCTTTGAGTGTGTTGTGCAGCCTCAACTCATCCTCTTCCAGTTCCATCTCGCTCCAAGGCGCATAAATCTCACTGAGTACGGAATGGATGTCAAGAGTGTCGTGATACTGTCGCCATACGGAATTTTCCAGCATTACAGGTACTCCAGAACTTTTGAGAGATCTTTTTCTTCGATGACAATGTTCGCCTCTTTTTTCAAAACCTCTTTGGCACAAAATGCAACCCGCGTCCCGGCATGGGCAAACATACTCAGATCATTGGCTCCATCCCCGCACACAAGCGTCTGCTCCTTGGAGATGTTCATAAGCGCCTGCAATCGCACAAGCATATCCCCTTTTGAAAAGTTAAACATCATATCTCCGCCTACCAGCCCGGTAAGCCTGCCTTCTTTGTGATGCAGCGCGTTGGAGAAATCGGCATCGAATCCAAGAATCTCTTTAGCATAGCTTGTTGCTACTCGAAAACCGCCACTAAAACAAACAACACGAATCCCTCTTTCATGGAGTGCCTCTATCGTATCCTTCGCCCCTTTCATATAAGGCAGCGAACGACTGATCTCCTCTACTCTTTTATACTCAAGCCCTTTGAGCAGAGCGACACGCTCTATAAGCGACTCGAAAAAATCGAGTCTTCCGGCCATTGCCTCTTCGGTAATACGACTGACTTTCTCCATCAGCCCAAGCTCTTTTGCATAAAAATCAATCGTCTCGCCATCCATAAGTGTCGAATCGAAGTCAAACACGGCTAATTTTAAATCCATACTTACTTTCTCACTTTTTGATATAATTGCGCAATTATATCAAAAGAGGAATCACTTGTTCGACACACTTGCAAAGAAATTAAAAAACGAAACATATCTTACACTCGAAACGACACCGCCGCATGAGCCGCGTTTCGCTCCGATAGTGGAGAAAATAGAAGCGCTTGGCCTGCATGAGATGGTAGACGGTTTTACGACAACCGACTCACCGCTTGCAAAAATGAAATACAATTCGCTCTTTGCCGCACAGATGCTGCAGCAGCACTTCAAAAAGCCCGCTATAGCCACAATGAGTATGCGCGATCGCAACAAAATAGCATTGCAAAGCGATCTTCTCGCTGCGAACGAAGCAGACGTACGTGCCATATTGGCTCTTACTGGTGACCCCGCCTCCATCTCCGACCAGCCCAATACGAAAGCGGTCGTCGAAGGAGACAGCTCCTTGCTGCTTGACATAATCGAATGTTTCAACAGCGGCATAGACTATGCCGGCAAACCCTTCAAGATTCATCCATACCCTATCCTTGCATTTGCCGTAGTCAACTCTTATGCTAAGAATGCGAAAACACTCCAAAAGAAAATGCAAAAAAAGATCAAACATGGAGCCAAAGGGATCATCACACAACCAGTCTATGATGTAGAAAACGCCGCTTTGTTGCTTGAACTGCTCGAAAACGCAAACACAGAGTGCTGCAACGAACGCAAACGCGCCGAACTTATACTTGGCATTTTCCCTATCACGCGTCTGAGAACGGCACAGTTTCTCGCTTCGCATGTACCGGGTATTAACGTCCCTCCCTGTTGGATAGAGGAGCTAAGAAGCGCGAGCAGAGACGGCATGGAGAAAGAGTATGAGGTAGGTTTTACTCTCAGTAAAGAACTTTTTGAAAACCTCAAAAAACTTCATCCTAAGATACATCTGATGACAGCCAATAACTTTACACTGGCAAAAGAGCTGCTTCTACCTCCTGCCGTCGAATAACTGAGAAAAATGGTGAAACAAACCTTAATTTTTCTTCTTTTCTATTGCATCCTTGGCCGTTTTTATGGCTGAATTCAGTGTATTTTTGGCTACCCCTATAATCTGAATACCCATACGTTTGGCTTCTTTGGCAGCATCGGAATGCAGTACTTCGCTTCCCTTTTTCAAAGCCGACTTAGCGATTTTGGAGAATTTCGCTCGCATAATATCCGCAGTCTCTTTGGAAAGACGCAACAGTTCCTGTAAATCGAACTGCATCTCTTTATCAATCTCTTCCATGGCTTTTTTAACAGGTTCGGAACTTTCCTCTGCTTTCGTTTTTATCACCTGCAAGAAAAGAACATCGGTTTGATTGAGATCTTCGATGATCGTATCGTAGTCCTCAATCAAAATGGGTTTGGCTTCATCCGGCATAAAAGCAAGACGCTGCTTAAAACGCTCGATCGCCATATACAAGCCGGCACGGAGACCCTTTATCGTCGGAGAAAGTATCTCTTTGGCTTTCGTAGGAGTCGCCTCTGCAATATCGACAGCACTTTGCAGTATCGTCGAGAGAATTTTGCGCACACGAATCGTACTTAGACTTCCCTCCTTGATCGCCTCGTATGTCAGCTCCTTGATCGCCTCTTTGAGCATTTCATCGATGTCGATGTCGGACTCTTTCTCAAGCGCTGCGACGATCGTGGACTCTACCATCTCTCCGAGAATGTCGAACAGATCGATAGTTTGAAGCTTCACCTGATGCAGTTTCGCCAATGCAGCTTCATCGCTCTTGTCCAAAACTGCCTCCATCGCATCGAAAATCTTATACTTCGTATTTTGAAGCAGTTGTGATTTTCGCTCTATCTCCCGCTCGATCTTCTCTTTTTGCGCAACAAGCCGCTCCAGTTCATCATGCAACTGCTTCGTCTCAAGCTCCAAAATCGTCGAAGTGATAGCCTTGATCTCGGATATGGAGAGATCATTTGGATTGATACCCCACTCTTTATTGACATGAAGTGCAGTCTCTTTGACTCTTTCCTCGATACTCTTTAATTCTCTATTGTAAGAGAGTTTGATATCACGCTGCAGTTTTTCTATCTCTACCATCCTTTTGTCTCCCTCTTGTATTTGCAATAGCAAATGACCAATGGCTCCAACTATATCACCATTTTCACATTTTTATGTTTTTTGAGCTCTTCATAGATCGCCTGTCTGTCGTCATCGCTGTGGACGAGCATATCCAGATTCATACTTGTGTATTTACCGTTTTTGCTTTTGTTTGATTCACTGAGCTTATGCTCCCGTTCATCGACGATATCTTTGACAGCCTCCTCGATCCCTTCCATACTCTCACCGATAACTTTGTAACACCAGTTACAGGGGTATTCAAGTTCCGGCTTCTCTTTTCTATCGTTGATAATCTCCACTTTTGCCTCCTGATTTTTTTTCCAACTGCACGTTGCGAATGACCATCCCCTTGTCGATCGCTTTGAGCATATCGTAAATGGTCAGCAGACCGATGCTTACGCCTGTAAGCGCTTCCATCTCGACACCTGTCTTCCCTGTAAGCTTCGCAGTGACATAAAGCTTGAAACCTGGCAGATCCGGCAGCTCTTCAACATCGCAGTTGATACCGCTTAGATTCAACGGATGACACATAGGAATCAGATCGCTTGTCTTTTTCACTCCCATAATAGCCGCTATAACCGCTGTTTGCAGCACAGGTCCTTTTTTGGCGGTATTGTTTACGACCGCTTCGTAGGCCTGCGGCGTTACCTCTATGATGCCGCTTGCTACGGCTGTTCTTGTCGTATTGTTCTTTTGTGAGACATCCACCATTTTTGGTCGATCTTTTTCATCCAAATGTGTTAGTTTGGCCATTATGCAGCTCTCTTTTATCTCTTGATTTTTTAATTTAAGAGATTATAGCATAAACCTCTTTTGCTTTTTGGTACTCATGTGGCCTGTTGAGATTGAAAAAAGCCTCTTCTTGTTCAAAAGGTACAAGTGTCGTTCGCACCCTCTCAAGCAGCTTTCTGAGTTTGTGATCTCCTTTGGCGAGCATCGATTCAAAATAGGGCTGCAAAGAACGGTGATATATGCCGCACAAAGACTCAATGCCGTTATGACTCAATGCGAGCGTAGCATCACTCCTCTTTGTATCGGCTTCTACCACAGAAGCGATTATACTCTCATCCACAAAAGGCATATCGACGCCAAGAACGAAAAAACACTCTGCATCGAGTTTTTCGTAAATCGCCGTAAACCCAGCCGTGGGAGCAAAGACGTCACTGGAATCGACTATAAACTTCGCATTAAAAGAAAACTTGTCAGGATTTTTTGTAGAAATATAAACGTTTGAAAAAAATTTTTGAAGGCGTCTGTACTGATATTCGCAAAGAGTATCGTATCCACCGAAAGGAAGAAGCGCTTTGTCTTCTCCCATCCGGCTGCTTTTACCGCCTGCGAAAATAACACAGGGAATCGAATACATCAGTGGCGGATGAGCGCGGCTTCGATTCTTCTATTTTGTGCCCGACCCTGCGGCGTTGCATTGTCAGCAACCGGATTGGCTTCCCCCATACCTTCCGCAGTAAGACGACTTGGTTCGACACCCCGTGCAACAAGAGCATCTACAACTGCCTTTGCTCTTTTTAGAGAAAGTTTTTTATTGTACTCTGCCGATCCGCGATCATCGGTATAGCCGGTTATAACTGCACTGTAATTTTTATTTTTTTTCAAGAAATCCGCATATTTATCGAGCTTTGCATTGGATGATTCTTTGATTGTTGCTGAATTGTTCTCGAAATTGATTGCAAGGTTGACCGTCTTAGGACAGCCGTTGCTCTTGACAATTTCGCCCGCCGGTGTGTTCGGGCACTCATCGTAGGTATCAACAACACCGTCTTTGTCACTATCGAGTGCACATCCATCTGCACCCACCTTTATGCCGTGTTCAGTGTCTGGACACTTGTCATAGCTGTCGAACACGCCGTCGTTGTCACTATCGAGCGGGCATCCCTCTTCATCGACTTTGACGCCTGACGCTGTACCGGGACATTTGTCGTTACTGTCGAATACACCGTCATTGTCACTGTCTATTGCACACCCCTTTCCATCGACTTTGATGCCTTCGGGAGTGTTCGGACACTTATCAACCGAATTTTTCACTCCGTCTTGATCGTCATCACCGTCAACTACTACGGGCACAGGTTTTGGTTTAGACTCTACTTTCGGTTCCGATTTCGGTTTTGGTTTATGCTCCATCTCACCAAATGTAAAAGTCAGCCCGACCATCGCTATGAGATTATTGTCTACACTCTCGTTATGAATGCCGGAAACTTTCGCCATATAGAGCGCTTCGGCTTTAAGTGCGAGAGAATCCGTCAAAGAGTATTTCACGCCTGCACCGGCATCTGCGAAAAAGCCGTCATCGTTCCCCGCAATCTCGTCACGGACACTCTCAATACCTATACCCATTTTCGCAAACGGCACTACATCATCCTCTTCATCAAATGTATAAACACCGTTAAAAGCACCACGCGTTATAGTCGTATCATCCGGATTACTCCCGTCATATTTCGCTTTTGGAGAGTACAAAACGGAAAATTCCGGCGATATTTTGGAGTTTTTTGAATTGAACTGCACCTCCAAGCCTCCCAAGAAATGTCCGTCATCCTTGATGCCGACATTCCCCTCCGTCATATTGTAACCGATCATCGGTGATATCTCGTACTTTTTCTGATCGGCCATAGCAACCGATGCGACCAATGCCGGAATAAGCAGCAGTTTTTTCATTATACCTTCCTTTCTTTGACTTCTTGCGAAATATCGACCGATTTGGAATATTCTTTACAAAAAGTCCGATTTTTATTCGTTTTAATTATAACATACAATCAATTCATATTTTGTGACACTCTAAAAATTTGCTCCATATCTATCTAGGATCGGTAATATATCCCGTCAGTGCTGAAGCCGCTGCTACAGCGGAGTTGGCAAGATAGACTTTGGAACTGCGGCTTCCCATACGCCCGACGAAGTTTCTGTTCGTCGTCGATACCGCGACTTCATTGTCTCCAAGTATACCCATATACCCGCCGAGACACGCACCGCAAGTCGGATTGCTCACAACACCGCCCGCATCGATGATGGCATCGATATAGCCGAGTTTCTCGGCCTCTCTAAAAATACGCTGTGTGCCGGGAGTGACGATCAACCGCACATCCTCGTGCACTCGTTTGCCTTTGAGAATCTCGGCAGCCGTTTTAAGATCTTCGAGTCGTCCGTTCGTACAGCTTCCTATGAAGGCCTGATCGATCTTGATCCTGTCTTCAACCGCTTTGGAAACAGGATGACCGTTTGAAGGAAGAAACGGATAGGCGATCACCGGTTCGAGTGAAGCGACATCGATCTCGATAATTTCGACATACTCGGCATCCTCATCGCTGTAGTGGATGCGCGGCTCCCGCGCAAGATTTTTGTCTTTAAGAAACTCTTCGGTGACTTCGTCATACGCAACGATTCCGTTTTTCGCACCCGCTTCAATCGCCATGTTACACATGGAAAATCTGTCATCCATGCTCAAATGACTGAGTGCATCTCCTGTAAACTCAAGCGATTTGTAAAGCGCTCCATCCACACCTATCATGCGAATAATCTCTAAAATGATGTCTTTCCCCGTCGTGTATTTACCCGGCTTTCCGGTAAGTACCACTTTGATGCTTTCAGGCACCTTGAACCAGTTGCCGCCCGTTACCATCGCAAAAGCGAGGTCGGTACTTCCCATTCCGGTACTGAAGGCACCAAGAGCCCCGTGCGTACAAGTATGACTGTCCGCTCCGATGATAACGTCACCGGGAACAACCAATCCTTTCTCCGGCAGAAGCGCATGCTCGATCCCCATATCTTTCTCATCGAAAAAATGCTTCATTTTGTGCTTTTTGGCAAAATCTCTCGATATTCTCGCCTGATTTGCACTGGCGATATCCTTTGCCGGAATGAAGTGGTCAAGCACTATCGAGAATCCGTCGGGATTGGCTAGTTTTGTCGCACCTACATCTTCAAACGCTTTGATAGAAATAGGTGTCGTGATATCGTTGCCTATAATCATATCGATAGGAGAACGAACGATCTCTCCGGCATAGACCTCTCTGCCCACATGCTCACTGAAAATCTTTTCGGTTATCGTCTGACCCATAATATAAAACCTTAAATAAAAATTGCGCAATTATACCACATCTGCTCCAAACAAATCTTTTATCCTCTTCATCCTTAAATCATTCTCCATCGTTCTTGCTTCAGCTTACCTTAATAACAAACGCAATATTATGTCAAAATCAAAAAGAGGACAAAATTACTCTTATTTAAAGAAGGTATGCAATGAAAGTTTATTTGGATAACAACGCTACAACCATGACAGCTCCTGAAGTGGTAGAGGAGATGCTGCCATTTTTCAGCCAGATGTACGGCAATCCAAACTCTTTGCACAAGTTTGGAACCCAAACGCATCCTCATATATCCAAAGCAATAGACCGTATATATACAGCGATCAACGCGAATGACAACGACGATGTTGTCATCACCTCCTGCGCGACCGAATCAAACAATTGGGTACTCAAATCGGTTTATAACGACAAGATAAAAAAAGGTGAAAAGAATCACATCGTCACAACTGAAGTAGAACACCCTTCCATCCTTTCAACGTGCAAATGGCTTGAAGAACAAGGGGTCAAAGTCACCTATCTGCCCGTCAACGAAGAGGGCGTAGTCGAACCCCATGTGGTCAAAAGCTTCATCACCGATAAAACGGCGCTTGTGTCCGTCATGTGGGCGAACAACGAAACGGGAATGATCTTCCCCGTTAAAGAAATAGCGCAAATTTGCCATGAAAAAGGCGTGCTTTTTCATACAGATGCCGTGCAAGCAGTTGGAAAAATTCCCGTCGATGTACAGAATGTACGCCCCGACTTTATGAGTTTCAGCGCACATAAGTTCCATGGACCAAAAGGTGTAGGTGCACTCTACATCAGGGATTCTCAAGCCCTTACGCCGCTTTTGCACGGGGGCGAGCAGATGGGAGGCCGCCGAAGCGGAACCCTCAATGTCCCAGGCATAATAGGTATGGGCAAAGCCATCGAGATGGCGACGGAACATCTTGAAGAGACGATGGCCAAAGTAAGAGCAAAAAGAGACAGACTCGAAGACGCACTTCTTGAGATCATTCCCGATACCTTTACCGTCGGCAGCAGAGACAGGAGAACACCCAACACGATCCTTATCTCCATCCGGGGAGTCGAGGGCGAAGGAATGCTCTGGGATCTCAACCGCTACGGTATAGGTGCAAGTACGGGAAGTGCCTGCGCCAGTGAAGATCTTGAAGCCAACACGGTCATGCTTGCCATTGGAGCCGACCATGAGCTTGCACACACGGGAATTCGACTCTCGCTCTCCCGCTATACGACAGACGAAGAGATTGACTACGTCATCGAACACTTCAAACAGGCTGTCGATCGTCTAAGAGCGATATCGAGTTCCTATGCGAAGGTCCAGCCGACACCGGGCGGAGAAACGAAAGAGTGTGAGCTTCATTAAGGGTTCGGGGCTCAGTGTTCAGGATTCAGGATTCAGGATTCAAGATTTAGAAGTTAGAAGTTAGAAAAAATATACTAAATAAAGCGCCAATGGGCGCGCAAGCTCCCTGCCGAGGGGAACTTAGCGTTAGCGTAGGTAGCGGGATTCACTCCTGGTACCGTTCTTAAAGGGATAATGGTTCCCTTGAATTTTTTGAAAAAAATTAAAGGAAAAGGTATGGCAAAAAACGATCTTATAGGCGGCTCTTTGTGGGACGAATACTCCAAGAAGGTCCAGGAGCTTATGAACAACCCGAAAAACCAGGGCGAAATCACTCCAAAAGAAGCAGAAGCACGAGGACATCAACTCGTCGTTGCCGACTTCGGAGCCGAAAGCTGCGGCGATGCTGTCCGTCTTTATTGGGAAATCGACCCCAAGACCGACAAAATCGTCGATGCGAAATTCAAAAGCTTCGGATGCGGTACGGCGATTGCCAGTAGCGACATGATGGTCGAACTGTGCAAAGGCAAAACGGTCGATGAGGCAGTGAAGATCACCAACATCGATGTCGAAAAAGCGCTCCGAGACAATCCAGACACTCCGGCCGTACCGCCGCAGAAGATGCACTGTTCCGTTATGGCCTACGACGTCATCAAAAAGGCGGCCGGCCTTTACAAAGGTGTCGATGCCGAGAGCTTCGAGGAGGAGATCATAGTGTGTGAATGTGCACGCGTAAGCCTTGGGACGCTCAAAGAGGTGATCCGTCTCAACGATCTCAAAACGATCGAAGAGATCACCGACTACACCAAAGCGGGCGGCTTTTGTAAAAGCTGCATCAAACCCGGTGGTCATGAAGAACGCGAGTATTATCTCGTCGATATCTTAGCACAAACCAGAAGAGAAATGGAGGAAGAAAGAATGAAAGAGGCACTAGAAGCAAAAGAAAACGGTGATTTTGAAAACATGACACTCGTACAGCAGATTAAAGCGATCGATGCGGTCATCGATGAGAATGTCCGTCAATTTCTTGTAATGGACGGCGGAAACATGGAAGTAGTCGATGTCAAAAAAGGTGACGAATATATCGATGTCTACATCCGATATATGGGCGCATGCAGCGGATGTGCAAGTTCGACTACCGGAACGCTCTATGCGATCGAGAGCACTCTCAAAGAGAAACTCTCACCAAATATCCGCGTTCTTCCTATTTAACGAAAGAGGGGTTTTCTCCCTCTTGTTTATGTAACCGATTTTAGAAATTTTCCAAGAACTCTACAGTATAATACCCTCAATGAATACTACATTTCCAAACGTTTTTTCACTTTCACCCCATATGCGCTACGCTCTACAGGCTTCAGTTGCGATAGTCATCTCTTATGTTATGCCTATAGCGTATGGTTGGAGCACCCAATCCTTTACCGCCGCCATAGCCGTAATGACGATCGCTTCGACGACGGGGCTGCATCTGGCGTTCCAAAAAGGAGTACTGCGTATCTTTGGAACGCTTATGGGTGCTGTGGTAGGGATGATCCTTGTCGCAAATTTCGCACAGGAGCGCCTGCTCTATCTCTCTATTCTCTCTGTATTTGTCTTTGTTCTGCTCTATCTTGCAAGAGCCTACAAGGGAGACAACACTCTTTTTGTTCTGATGCTTGTTGCGATGATGACACTTTATGACGGCAGCGACAAGGATATTTTCACGTACGCGGTAGACAAAACCTCTATGACCCTCTTTGGAGTCGTTGTCTACACACTATGCAGTATCTATCTCTTTCCTCAAAAAGCAGCACAACCAAAAAAAGAGCATAGAGAGATCAAAAAACTGATGCACTTTGATTTTTACACACTCGAACATCTCAAAGCGGCATTTGTCGGTTTCTTGATCTACTGGGTGAGTGTCTACCTCTGGATAGAGTTCAATCCTCCGCTTGGTTTCACGGTCGTAACGCTGGCTACGATACTCTCAGCCGTCACAATCTTCTCGCCCGTCACACCCAAAATGATGCTCATCGCCTTTAGTCTCAGCTTCGTCGTCGCCCTCATCTCCTATGTAGGTATCCTGCCAAATCTCCACTATGGCTGGCAGCTGACTCTTTTTTTGTTCCTGTATGCCTTTTTTGGCTACTATTTTCTACCGGAAGCGCTTACGATGCTCTTTTTGATAGGAACGACCACCCTCTATATCCAAAACACGATGTTCTACAACGTAGGTGTTTTTCTCAACGTCCTCTTCGCGCTTTATCTCTTTATGTTCACACTGCTTTTTTTCTACTATATTCCCTTTTCGAGCAAAAGCGAAGATGTCGTCAAGTCACTGCTCTCCCGTCTCAACAAATTGCTCGCAACACTGAACAAACCACACAAAACAACTTTTGACAAACTTTATGAGAGGTATGCCAAAAAAGCACTGAACGCCACGATAGCTTCACTGCACTTTTGGAGCGGAAAACTCGATACACGATTTTTCGATATCAAACAAGAGCATCTCCAGGAGTGGATGAAAGCCCTTAGTGTACTGCTTCAAGAGGAGCGTTTCGATCAAAACAGCATACAAAAGATACAAACAAATTATGAGAAAACGGGACTGAAAAATCTCTTTGAGAGGAGTCGGTTTTGATACGCTTACTGCTTGTATCCGCTCTTGTCTTTTTTCTTGGTGGATGTACAAAAGTCGGACCCGATTTTACACGACCGCAACCGCCGGAACTTCCAAAAGAGCTCCAGAAAAAAAACGATAAAAGCGCCAAAGAGCTTGCCTCATGGTGGCAGCTCTTTGACGATCCTACACTCGATAAACTCATACAAAAAGCGATCAAAGAGAACCTCGACATTCAGGCTGCCGGACTTCGCATCCTGCAATCCCGCACACTCCTTGGTATAGCAAACGGCCTGCAGTACCCTCAGCATCAACAGCTCTCAGGAACTTATACGACAACGTACCGCGGCGGCTTTAGCGATATGTCGAACCTCAGCTTCGATCTTGGCTGGGAAATGGACGTCTGGGGCAGATACGCTCGCGGGATCGAGAGTGCCCAGGCAAAACTCTATCTCAGCATCGCCGGCTATCGCGACATTATGCTCAGTATTGTCGCAGAAGTGGCACGCAACTACATCATCTACCGAACTACACAAGAGCGTATTGAATACGCCAAACGCAACATCGCCATCCAGGAACGGGTAACCAGACTCACAGAGCTGCAGTACCATGCGGGCAATGTCTCCGAACTTGATATGCAGCAATCGCGCACACAGCTTTACAATACGAAAGCCTCTCTTCCCGCACTCGAACTAAGCAAAACAAAAGCCGCAAACGCCCTTGCCGTTTTGCTTGGAACGACATCGGACAAAATCACAAAGATATTGACTCTCGACAAAAAAACACGAAAAAAAAGCCATTTCGAGCGCTACCTCGCAGCGACAAAAAAAGGAACCATCCAGCTTGCGACCGAAACTAAAACGCTTACAGACATACACTATATCCCTCTGCCGAGATTCAACCCCTACAAGAAGATAGATGCCTCTGTGCTTTTGCAGCGTCCGGATATCAAAGCAGCGGAGTACAAAGCGCACGCGGCCAGTGCAAAGATAGGGAAGGAGGAAGCGAAACTCTATCCAAGCTTCACCCTTTTTGGAACCATCGGACTCAATGCCCCCTCCGTAATGGGAGAAAATCTCTTTGTAAGTGCCGGACCGGCTTTTCACTGGGATATTTTTCACTATGAAAGAATCAAAAACCAGGTGCGTTTTGCCGATGCAAGATTTGAAGAAGCACTTGTGAACTACTCGAAAAAAGTTCTGCAGGCTTCACAGGATGTCTCCAACGCTCTGCATGCCTACATCAGCACCAAAAAACAGCTCCAAGAGAGAGAAAAAGCGCTCCAAGCCACTGTGCGCGCTTTCAACATATCCGTCCGCCAGTATCAAGACGGACTGGTAAGCTACCAACGTCTGCTCAGCACCGTGGAGAAACTCACCTACACCCAAGATGTCTATGCACAGACACGCGGTGCTATGGCGACCGATGCTGTTTTTCTCTACAAAGCGCTTGGTGGCGGCTGGCAGGGAAGCGATGCTCAAACATACCTTTCCAAAGCCCATATCGAAGCGATGCGAAAAAGAGGTGTCGAGTGGGGGATGTATCTTGATAAAAATACTACAAAGCTGCGTAAAGGATGGAAATGAACAATCCCTATCCTCACGAACTGCAGATCTCCGACATCTATATAACGCCTTGGATACCCGCACTCGCTCTGGCCTTTTTTTTAAGCGTGATTACGGTGATTATTGCCAACAAAACGGGTTTTTCGAAATTTTTCATCTGGCATCGTTATCTCTTTTTGGCTGTTATGACACTCTATCTCGTTTTGATCGACAACTATCTCATAAAGGTTTTTTAGAATGAAAAAAATCATCGCCACACTCTTGACTCTTCTTGTTTTGACATCCGCCCTCTGGCTTGGATACAAAAAGTACGAACACTACATCGACAATCCTTGGACACGCGACTCTCAAGTGCGCTCGCAGGTCATTCAGATAACTCCGCGCGTGACCGGAATGGTCACGGCCATCCATATAAAGGACAACCAGTTCGTCCACCGAGGCGACCTGCTTTTTGAGATCGATCCTTCCACCTACAACTTCAAGGTCAAACAGGCCGAAGCCAGACTCAAACGTGCCATCGAAGCTTCACGTGGCTACAAAACGGAGTATGAGCGGCTCAAAAGCATCTATGCCAAAGACAAAGGAGCCGTCAGTCAAAAGGATCTCATCCGAAGTGAAGTCAACTACTTCAAGTCTTTAGCCGATATCGACAGCGCCAAAGAGGCACTCCATACCGCCCAGCTCAATCTCAGGTTCACAAAAGTCAAAGCACCCGTAGATGGATGGGTAAGCAATATCAACTTTCAAACGGGTTCACAAGCAACGGCCAACAAACCCATCTTGGCACTTGTGGATAAAAAAAGCTTTTGGATTTTTGGATTTTTCAGAGAAGACATGATCAAAGACGTCCATAAAGAGGATAAAGCCATTGTCACTCTTATGGCCTATCTCGATACACCGCTTCAAGGCAAAGTCGAATCTATAGCATGGGGAATCGCTCCACGTGACGGCAATCCCGGACAAAACCTGCTTCCATCCGTACAACCGGTATTTCAATGGATTCGTCTTGCTCAACGCATCCCAGTAAGAATAAAACTCGACGAACCGCTCCCAAAAGGAGTCGTACTTCGTGTAGGAATGAGCGCTACGGTGCTTGTAAAGAAGAACTCTCACTGAACTCTTCGAGCCAGAGCATAAAAAGCTTGTACGCAAGCGCAAAGATAACCGCACCCAAAAAGAGCCCAATCATACCCATCAGCATCATGCCGCCGATAGCACCGATAAGGATGACCAACATCGGTATATCCACACCCCGTCCCATCAGTATGGGTTTGAGTACTCCGTCACTTGCTCCAACTACAAGCATATATGCGGCAAACACAGTCGCGCCCGTCCCCTCCGCATAACTGAAAACATACGCGATTATCGGACCGATAACGATAAGAGCGGGTAACTGTATGATAGTCAAGAACATTACCATAACGGCCCACAACGGAGCAAGCGGCACATGCATAAAGAGCATCCCCGCTAATGCCAACACAGCCTGAATGACCGCTACTCCGACAACGCCGTTGGCCACACTGCGGACGGTAAGCGTCGTCATGTCCGCCCACTCTCTTCCTCGCTTCCCAAGCAGCCGCTCCATTACCCGGTAGTAGAATTTCGTCGCACTCTCTTTGGCTATAAGCAACGCAGCCGCTACTGCCATTGAAACGATTGTCATAATGACGACTCCAAACACCCCTTTGATGACACTCACCATTTTTTGTAGCACGGCTTTTATCTGGGGAGAGAAACGCTCCAGCGTCGCTTGAAAATTGTTATGGGCATTTTCCCACAACTCATAACTCTCCTGTCCTATCAGCGGCCACTCTTTGACCTTTTGTGTCGGTTCTGGAATGATGTTTTTCTGCTCTTGCATCGCACTCAAAATCGATCTGGAACTCTCGACAATCTGATCGGAGAGCATCCATGTCGGTACGACTAAAGAGAAAGAAGCAAACAGCGCCATAACGACGATGACCTTTTTTCTTCCCCCAATCATATTTTCAAGCCTGTCAATGACAGGAGAAAAGGCCACAGCAAGGACAATGCCCCACAAAATGATTCCCAAAAAAGGTTTCGTAATCAAAAACGCTATATAAAAAAGAAGAAAAAGAAGGCCGATTTTCAGTGCTATCTCTATAGCGAGTGCAACGATCTGCTCTTTTTGGAGAGGTTCCACATTCGATCCTTGATGTAATAATGAGGATTGTACTCTATTTTGTTTTAGATCGAGATAAAAAATGAAACTTGAAGAAGTGGTGGGTTCACTAGGACTCGAACCTAGGACCGCTCGGTTATGAGCCGAGAGCTCTAACCAACTGAGCTATGAACCCGACCGAAGTTGGTAGGTCGGAATTATAATCGAAAATATCTTATAAATTACTGAAAAGATATGTGTCACTCGATGCGAAAAAGTGCGTAAACTGGGAAATGATCGCTGTATCCTTTGCCCATATGCCGTCCTCCCTTTCGACTATAACGGATATACCATCTGTTGATGTTTTTTTTATAAAAAAGGTAAGGACGGCGCAACACCCCGAAACTCCCATACACATAGTCAAAACCGCCTCGCTCAAGCACGGGTTTGGAGACAATGATGCTGTCGAGCGTTTCTTTTTTTTTATTGTGTATGTAGTTCCAACGCTGTTCTTTGGGAAGATCGTACCAAAGGTTGTAGAGCTCTTTTGAAAGCAGATGTACCTTTTTGGCAGACTGCGTGGCGTTGAGTGTATCGAGCACATGGTTGATGCCGGTTTTTCCGTTCGTATCGTTGAGAGTGTAGCGGTGCTTGAACTTGAGATACTCCTCGTAGTCACTGTTGAAATCGCCGGTAATGACGATATTTTTGTCGTATCCTATCTCTTCGAGTCGTCTCTTGAGCACTTTGGCACTGTAAATACGCCTGCTTTCCGGGCCGCTTTTGCTTTTCCAGTGATTGACAAAAAGATAAAAAACTTCCCCGTCCATTTTATATTTCAGCTCCAAAATATTGCGGTATTCGATAGAGCGAGAAACCCACACCTCCTTTTTATATACAAAAGGAACTCTGCTAAGAACCGCCACTTTCACCGCTGTCGGTTTGGCATCTGCTATAGCGTAGTATCTGTAGTACACACCTTCTCCCTGCAGGGTACGACGCAGGTCTTTGAGTGCTCGCACGCTCTCCACTTCTTCAAGTGCAACGATGTCAGCATGGAGATCTTTGATCACGCGGGCTGTATGTTGCAGCTTGATGGCATAGTTTTTTTTGTTCCAATTCGCACGAGTGTTCGGGATATACTCTTCATACTCGCTTCCGCTTCGAACAAGATCAAAAAGGTTTTGAACATTGTACTCGGCTATCTTCAACGTCGTCTCCCCAAAAAGCAGCACTGAGAGAAGTCCCAGCAAAAACAAAAACCGCATTATCCGATACCGTTGAGTCGCAGAAGTGCTTTGGTTGCAGGTGCCCTGCCCATCAACTCCTCATACAGCTCGCCCATACTCTGACTGCCTCCTCTTGCCAGAATGATCTCTTTGTATGCCTTAGCAGTCGGTGAAGAGAACATCCCCTCCTCTACAATGGTTTCAAAAGCATCCGCACTGAGCACCTCAGCCCATTTATAGCTGTAGTATCCCGCTGCATAGCCACCGGCAAATATATGTGCAAACCCGTTTTGGAAGCGGTTGTAACTTGGTGGCTTGAGAAGAGCGGTACGTTCTCGGATATCATCAAGAAGCGCCTGCACCTCTTCACCTTGATAGAGCCTTTGATGCAACAGAAAATCGAAAAGACTGAACTCCAGCTGTCTCTGCATCGCCATAGCCGAGAGAAAATTTTTGGCGCGTATAAGCTTTTCTATCATACTCTCCGACAGCACTTCTCCCGTTTTGTAGTGCTTAGCAAACATCTGCAATACACTCTTTTCATAAGCGAAATTTTCCAAAAACTGACTTGGAAACTCCACCGCATCCCATTCGACACCGTTGACACCGCTGACCTCGTTTTCCCCTACCCGGCTGAGGAGATGATGAATCGCATGCCCCATTTCATGAAAGAGTGTAACCACATCGTCATGACGCAGCAGCGAGGGATGTTCCTCGCTGCTTGGCGGGAAGTTGCAGACGACAAAAGCGGAAGCCTTCTGCTCGCTGCCGTCACTGCGTCGCATATGTGTCTGCCAGTCATGCATCCACGCCCCGCCCCGTTTGGATTCTCTCGCTTCAAGATCGAGATAGAGCCTCGCACAGAGTCTGCCGCCTTCATAGATATCGTAACTTTTTGCCTTTTTGTGCCAAAGTTCCTCATCAGTCACTCGAAACTCCAAATCAAACATTTTCTTCAAAAACGCAAACAGGCCATTGACGACACTTTGCTGCTCGAAATAGGGACGATACGCCTCTTCATCTATCTCATAATGCTCTTTTTTCATCTTCTCGCTGTAAAAGGCCGTATCCCATGCCTCTATATCGAATCCGGCGAAAGATTTAAGTGCATTCACTTCATCCCCACACTGTGAAAACGAGCGTTCCAACAGATCCTCCAAGAAACCGACTACCGTTTGTTCATCTTTTGCCATTTTCGTCGCAAGCGAATACTGCGCATAATTTTCAAATCCGAGAAGTTCACTCATCTCTTTTCGAAGGCTAAGCAGTTCATCTATGATGAGGGCATTTTCAGGCGCTCTGGTGACATAGGCCTTGTATATCTCTTGACGGATTTCACGGTTTGGACCGTAGGTCATATAAGCGATGTAAGAAGGCATCTGCAGTGTAAAACGCCACTTTTTCACTCCATTGTCTTCAAACTCTGCCGTAGCGAGATCACTTGCAGGGATACCCTCCACATCCGCTGCGTTTTCGACAATCTTCTCATACGCGTTGGTGGCATCGAGAAGATTCTGCGAAAAATCGTTTGAAAGTTCGCTTTTACGAAGGTTAATCTCCGCCAAACGAGCTTTGGTCTTCGCATCTAAATGAGCACCGCTGAGCTCAAATCCCTGAATGTTCAGTTCCAGTACCCTTTTTTGCTCTTGATTGAGAAATTCTTTCTGCTTTTCGTATATCTCTTTGTAAGCGTTGTAAAGATCGAGATTCTGTGAAAGTTTCGTAGAGTACTCCGTTATGATCGGAAGTGCTTCGCTGTAAACCTTTTGCGTCTTTTCGGAATTGTTCACACTGTTAAGATGCGAAAGCGGCGTAAAAAAAAGTTCGAGTTCCTCCTCCATCTCCTCCAACGGTTTGACGAAGTTTTGGAAATTTTTTTCATCCAATGATAGGAGTGTTTCTATCTTCTTCTCATTTTCAGACGTCCGTTTTTCAAGTTCGGGAATAAAAGTCTCCAAATCACACTTAAACGCTCTAAAATGGTTCATATTCTGTCTCTCTTTTTGGATGCCATTATACAAGATAATGTATAATGATACCGACAAGAAAAAGAAAAAGTCATAAAGAGTGAAAGCAGCAGCTCATTTACCGAAAATTTGACTTTATAAAGCAGTAGAGTATATGTTAGTTTCCGAATATCGTACCTTCATTGCACCTCTGAATCCCTCAAAGAGGACAAAAGAGAGCTTCACATATGCAAAAAATCGGAGTGATTTTTCACGCTCCCCAAAAAAAAGCGCCACACAGCCGCTTCTCCTGCACACGTCATATCCCGACTATATTCAAAACAGTAACTATTACGCAAACAAAGAGCGTTTCTCTCATTATAAGAACATACCTGCCGAAGTCCGGCGCTTACGGTACCTTGCAAAAGCGAAGCAGCTCCCGGCTGCCTACAACGCTGCATCGACCACTTTTATGGACCTGACAAAACCGAAAAAAGCGCTTGCCGCCGCCTATCGATTGGAAATAAATCCGTTTGTCGATCAAAACTACAAAGCCCTTGCCTTCGAACATAGAAAAACTGTCATGACCGCAACTTACCTGGCCAACGAGATCTACTACGACAAGGTTTATGCTTCGTGAAGCGCATTGCAATTGTCCGTCTTTCCGCTCTTGGCGATATTGTCAACTCCGCGTTTGTTTTACAGTTTATCAAACAGGCATTTCCGAATCTCGAAATCACATGGGTTTGCGAGGAGATATTCACTCCTCTTTTTCACAGACATCCGTACATTGACCATGTCCATGGCATCCATCTCAAAAAGCTGAAGAGAAACAAAAGCTTCACACTTCTCAAAAAGGAGATGCACGCTCTGCGCACACTCGGTAACTTCGATCTCGTTATCGATATGCAGGGACTGCTTAAATCGGCTGTCGTCGCCCGGCTTCTGTCACCAAATACTCACGGCTTTGCCAGAGATTCCATTCGTGAAGGCATCGCTTCTTTTTTTTATAAAACGACAACACACATCCCATACAGCGAAAATGTCGTTTTACGCAATGCGAAAGTCGTCAACGATGCGCTGAATATAACCATAACAGAAACGATGATAGCACAAAAAGAGCGGGTTTTCCCTGTTTTATATCCCAGCATATTTCAAGAGGAGAAGAAAAACGTTCTTTTTGTCATAGGAGCAAGCTGGCCGAGCAAACGCTACCCAAAAGAGAAACTCCTCGAAGTCATCAACAATCTCGAAATCAAAGCGCATATCCTCTGGGGAAACCAAGCCGAAAAAGAGGAGGCAGAGTTTATAGCACGACATGCGGACAATGCAGTTCTCGCACCGAAAATGAGTTTGGACAAGCTGCTCTCTTTCGTCTCTCACTGTGACCTCGTCATCGGCAACGATACGGGACCGACACATATGGCTTGGGCGCAAAACGTTCCAAGCATTACAATATTCGGTCCGACAAACGAACGAATGATTTTCGAAACTCCAAAAAACATCGCAATACATTCCGACTCGAAAGTGGATATTTTGAAGATAAACAAAAGCGACTTCTCCATCCGGGAGATCGAACCGCAGAAGATCATTGACAAAGCCAAGGAGATAGTTGATGGGATATAAAGCATTACTTTTTTTTGAAAAAGTGCTCATGGCACTCCCTGAGAGTATGCGACGAGGATTTTTCTCCTTGTTGGCTCTGGTAGGCTACTACACTCTCCCAAAATACAGAAAGATCGTCGATATCAATCTCACCTTTCTCTTTGGTAATGCTATGGATGCGGCGCAAAAAGATGCTATAACGCGTTACAGCTTCAAAAATTTGATGTTTAATATGATGTACCTGATGGAGCTTCGCCATATGAGTAAAAAGGAATTCAAGGAAAAAGTCTCCGTCAAAAACTTCGAAATCGTCAAAAAAGCGCTTGAGACACAAAAGCCGATCATCTATATCACCCCGCACTACAGCGCGTGGGAGCTTGCCGGAGCCTCTCTCGCCGTCTATGCAAAACCGGCAACGCTTGTCTACAAACATCTCAAAAACAGAGAATACGAGGAGTGGCTGCTCTCCTCACGCGAGCATTTTGGTAACAAATGTGTCGAAAAAAGTAATGTTTTGAAAAAACTCATCAAAATCGTTCGCAAAAAAGAGGCGATCGGCATCCTTATCGATACCAACATCAACAAAAAAGACGGTCTGCCCGTACGTTTTTTCGGCAAAACGATCCATCAAACACCGGTCCCTGCCTTTTTATCCCGCAAATTTGGCGCTCTTATCATTCCAGCCGTTATCCGTACCGATGACGACATCCATTACGAAGTGATTTTCTACGATCCGATCGACACCCCAAAAACAGAAGACGAGTCGGCCGATATTGCCGTCTCAACACAGATGCAGGCATCCTGGCTCGAAGAGGTTATACGCAAAGAGCCGAAATTTTGGTTCTGGCTGCATAGACGCTTCAAAGACGACTATCCGGAAATCTACAGTAATACGAAATAATTGAGGGCATAGCAACAATTCACTGTTTTTGGTACCATGTTGCTTTCTATCTATCTAAAAATCGATCTTGTACTGAAAGATTTTATCATAAATCGCGTAGTAGAGATTATCATTTTTCGTACAATAAGCTGATTGAACTCGTTTATCTAAAGTTATCTCGCCTAAAAGATTGAGCTTTTTATCATAGACATAAACTCTGTTTTGTCCGATTGCCACAATGTATTTGTCTGTTTCATATACTTTGACATACGGCTCTTTGGCTTTTGTTGTGTAGGATTTATAATAGATAAAAGAATCGATTCTTGAAAAATGCACCTTTTGTTGTGTAGATTTTTTCGGTGGTAGTTTTTTTATCTTGAATTTTTTGAGATTTTTTAGATCTATCTTGTAGTTTTTGTTTTCGATTCCTTTGACGTATATGGTATCATCACTTACCTGATGCACTTTATCCCATCCAAGATAGAATTTTTTCAACAGTTTGAGATCTTTTTTTCTGTAGATATAAAATTCATATTCGCTTTTAGCCACCACATAGTTTTTGTTTACAAAAAGTTTATAAATTACAATTTGGTTCTCTTTTTGTAAAGGGGTGTTTGAGCGTAGATCGATCTTTTTGATGGTATCTTCTTCATACGGTTTTTGAGTTTTTAATATCTGTTTGATGATCTTTTTGTTTGGTTTGCACTTACTTTTTATGAGGTTGAGTCTGGTTGGCTTTAGGCATACGACATCACTTAAATTGTCGCTATAAAAGTAACTCCCGCTTCGAATCAAAAAAGAGAGATCGTCAAAAAGCGTAATGGTTGCATAAGGCGTTGGGTTGTTTTTTAGCTCAAGCAGATTAAAAAGATGAATATCTCCCGTTTCATCCGCTATTGCGAGTGTGTCATGATTTAATGCCATATCGATGATATGGTCTTTTAAGCCTTGTAGCATATATAATTCATCTTTATTCTTTACATCATATAGATACACATACCCATAATCTCCACCGC
>JALUFE010000117.1 GCA_027052175.1 Helicobacteraceae bacterium
GAGATGGAACTGCTCAACAAGGACATCACCAACCAAACAGACATACACAAAGAGCAATACAAACGGGCGTTGCGGCTTGTTCGAAAGATGGGGTTTGATACTTTCAATGACGCTCCGAAGATAACCGGAGGTCTTTTTGAGTATTATGTCTATTTGTTGGTTAAAGATCTCGGATTTGACGATATAGAGATAGGCGTCGTTGCAAAGCAACCTTTCTATAGCAAGAATATCGCTATAAAAAATGAGTTCGACATACTGTTGATGAAGGAGAATCATCTCCATATGATAGAGTGCAAGTTTCGAAAACTTCGTTCTCAAGATCGTCAAAAGCTGGTTTACAAGTATATCTCCCTTATCGATCTCATAGATGATGACGGTAAAATGATGATTCTCACCAACGAAACAACCTACAGACACGATCTTTTCGATGAATCCAACAAAGCTCTCTCCGATCATAGAAGAGCGTTTCTGGGACGTGTCTATCTTCGAGGCTCAATCATTAAAAACAGAGAACTCTTTCTCGATGAGGTGCGCACGCTTTTTTTGTAAACGAATTGACGCGTTCGTTAAAGAGGAATATCATGATATTGATTTCAAACAAGGAGCAAAACAATGACAGAAACAGTGGCAATAACAAGCGCGATACTCCTCTTTGCGGTCGTGATCGTCGCCAAAGGCATCAAGATAGTCCCGCAAGCCGATCTCTATGTCGTCGAACGGCTTGGAAAATACAACAGAGTCCTTACCGGCGGTCTGCATTTCATCATCCCTATCGTGGATTCGGTAGCAAAGAAGCTCACGACAAAGGAGCAGATGATCGACATCCCCTCTCAGACCGTCATCACCAAGGACAATGTCAATATCACGATCGATGGGATCGTCTTTTGTGCGGTCGAAGATGCCAAGAGTGCGACCTATAATGTAGTCGATTTCAAAAGTGCCATAGCCAACCTGGCCATGACGACACTGCGAGCCGAGATAGGTTCGATGGAGCTCGATGCGACGCTCTCAAACAGAGACGTGCTCAACGCTTCACTGCAGACAGCACTCGGAGATGCCTCCGCAAACTGGGGTGTGAAGATAACGCGGGTAGAGATCAGCGATATCTCGGTTCCAAAAGAGATAGAGCGAGCAATGAACCTGCAAATGGAGGCCGAAAGAGAGAAAAGAGCGATCGAGACAAAAGCCGCAGCCGACAAAGCGGCAAAGATCAGAGCCGCCGAAGCCTACAAACAGGAACAAGTCCTTAAAGCCGAAGCGATAGAGCGAATGGCGGATGCACAAAAGTATGAGCAGGAGAAGATAGCCGAGGGTCAGCAAAACGCGATGAGAACACTCAACGAGGCTTTGGGAGAAAATACCGAAGCTGCGAAGTTTCTTCTTGCAAAGGACAGAATAGCCGCCTTTGAAAAACTTGCCGCAAGCGACTCGGCCAACAAAGTCATCCTTCCATACGAAGTTACACAAATGATTGGTTCTATGGACATTCTTGGAGATGCGATATTTAAAGGCATGAAAAATGGCGGCACCCATTCTTGATGTCATCTCACCGACCATTTTGCTTTCGGTCGGGATTGTATTGATCGCAGTAGAAGCGCTTACCTTCAATTTCGTACTCTTGTGGTTCGGGATAGCCGCCATTATCGTTGCGGGTATCTCACTTGTATACGACTATTCTGATGGTGCATGGCAGCTGGCAAGTGTGGGGATTATAGCGCTGGTACTGCTTGTGACACTTAGGGCGAAAGCGCTGCAGCTCTTTCTCAAAGCCAAAGATGAAGAGGTAAAAGATGACTTTCTCAACGAACCCGGTATCGGTATCGTCAAAGACGGAAAGATCTACTACAAAGCCACTTTTTGGGATTGTGACGATATAGATGATCTCAAAGAGGGTGAAAAGGTCAAAGTGATTGAAGCGAAAAGCAACAGGGTGAAGATAGAGAAGATTTCAAAGAAGTGACGGCGATTTGGCGTGGAACGTTTCTTGCTTTTTGATCTTTGCAGCAAGGAGGTTTTCCATGAAAACTCTGCACAAATACAGGACAAAAATCGAAAGATTGTTAAAAGTAATGGATGACTTGTTATACGAGACGGGAACTAAACTTTTATAGTTCCTGCCACTATCTTGGCAAGGCGCAGGGCTTTGGAGCGATGGGAAAGCTCTTTTTTCACATCGCTTTGCAACTCTCCAAGCGTTTTGTCATATCCCTCAGGAATGAAAATAGGGTCATATCCGAACCCGTTTTCCCCTCGTGCTACGGTAATCACGTTACCATACATCCAGCCATGTACCGTCTGCATTCCATGTCTGCTTGCAAGCGCCATTGCTGCAGTATAGTGTGCCGGTGAACTTTCCAAACCTCTTTTTTTGAGTTCCTCGACCAGTCTGTAAAGATTATCCTTATCACTTGCATTTTCACCGGCGTAGCGCGCAGAGTAGATACCAGGCTCTCCATCTAATGCATCGACACTGATACCGCTGTCATCGGCAAGAACGATCACATCATCGCGTCCAAGCGCATCATAAACAGCCTGCGCTTTGATCATAGCGTTATCTTTGAAGGTGCTGCCGTTTTCAACAATTTCAAAAGGCTCTATCAGCTCCGTATAGGGAATAACTTCGAAAGTATCGCAGTATTCCTTGATTTCTCTTACTTTCCCCTCGTTTCCTGTTGCAAGTACAAGTTTCAAAATTTTTCCTTAAACAATTGGTCTCGTTTACTTATAAGCTATTTTTTAAATAGGCGTTGCTCTATAATTTCATAAAATTGTATCATACATTAAAGGATTTTCATGATTAAAAAGGTTTTACCGCTCTCTTTGATAGTGGCATTGCGGTTTTTCGGTCTATTCATCGTTTTGTCGGTGCTTTCACAGTATGCGAAAGATCTGCCGGGTGGAACGGCGTTTCTCGCCGGGGTGGCACTGGGTGGATACGCCCTTACCCAGGCAATCTTTCAAGTTCCTTTTGGCGTACTCAGCGACAAAATAGGACGTAAGAAAACACTGCTGATCGGCTTGCTGATGTTTGCAGCCGGCTCTGTTATCGCTGCGATGGCAACCGATATCTATACACTTCTTATAGGTCGTTTTTTGCAGGGAGCCGGAGCTATAGGCAGTGTCGTTACCGCTATGATAGCAGATCAGGTCCGGGAAGACGAACGAGCGCATGCAATGGCGATTATGGGAATGGTTATCGCCCTTTCCTTTGCCGCAGCTATGATCATCGGTCCGATGATCGCGGGAATATGGAGCGTTTCGACACTCTTTTGGCTTACAGCCGTGCTTGCACTCTCCGCACTTGTGATTCTCTTCACCTCTGTCCCCGAACCTCCAAAAATCGTGCACCACTATTCCGAAGAAGAAGCAAAAATCAAGGAGGTTTTCAAAGACAAAGATTTGGTACGTATGTATATCACCTTCTTGTTTCACAGCTCGACAATGGCCATCGCTTTTTTCATCATTCCGATTCTGTTGAAAAACAAGTTCGGAATGGGTACGGAAGAGTATTGGAAAGTCTATCTGCCCGCAGTCATATTCGGTATCCTCGCTATGGGTCCTGCAGCGGTATTTGGCGAGAAATACGCAAAAGGAAAGCAAGTCTTTTTAATCTCTGTCGTATTTATAATGATAGCATTTGCGTTGATGGGCTTCACGGACAGCTTCTATCTCTTTGCCGCAGGAGCCACATCTTTCTTTATAGGATTTAACATGTTCGAACCTCTCTTGCAGAGCTTTGTCAGCAAGTTTGCCAAAGTGCACCAAAAAGGAGCTGCACTCGGAGTTGCCAATACTTTCGCTTATGTGGGAATCTTTCTCGGCGGCGCGATAGGCGGCTGGCTCTATCAAATTTATGCGGAAAAGGGTGTCGCGATTGCTGTTTTGATCGTATCAGTTTTTTGGATTTTCTGGATTCTCGGAATGCGAAATCCCGCTCTTCGCGCCAATCTCTTTTTGAATATGGAGGAATATGATCACGAAAAGCTGGCGAACCTCAAAGGTTTGGAGGGTATCAACGACTTTTACACCAACCATACCGAAGAGCTCATCGTCGTCAAATATGAAGATGGTGTAATAGAGGAAGAGAAGATAAAAGAACTACTCAAAAAATAATCTTTCATGCGGGCTCCTTCCCGCTTCCCCCTGTTTTACTTTATTCCAAGCAAAACGAACGAACATACTGCTATGCAGAAGAAAAAAATACCAAAGGCGGCGCACTCTCTGTTAGGCGGTTGTTTCAATTATTAGACTTCTTGCAAAATTACCGCAACTGCGTACGCTTTTTAGGGGGGGGAGCACTCACATGTACTTTTACGACCTGCACTCAGATGGTAAACGTCGAAATAGACAGAACGGGGGAAAGGAAAATCTTTTGACACAAAATAAAAACGAGAGGGTAAGCGCTCTTTCTTTATCAGATAGCAGCACCCCCTCTTCTGCAGTGTAAAAAAAAAAGGGGGGGGGAAGGAAAGAAAGAAAAAAAGATTACTTCTTGGTCTCTTTTTTCTTGGGAACGACGTACATATTGTAGTAACGCCCTTCAAATTTCGGCGGTTTTTCCATGTCGGCGATATCTTCGACCATCGGCCAGACACGCTCAAGCACCTCTTTGGCAGCTTCTGGATGCGCCATTTCGCGACCCCTGAGAAAAACACGGAACTTCACATGTTTTCCTTTTTCGAGAAATTCTCGTGCATGTTTGACTTTGTAGGCTATATCGTTCTCTGCGATTTTGACCGAGAGTTTGATCTCTTTGACCTCAATCTTCGTTTGGTTTTTTCGCTGCTCTTTGAGTTTTTTCTCCGCCTGGTACTTGTACTTGCCATAGTCCATGATCTTCGCAACGGGCGGTTTCGCCTGGGGAGCAATGAGAACAAGGTCAAGACCCAGTTCGTTCGCTTTCTCCATCGCTACATCTGTCGGGACTATTCCAAGGCTTTCGCCTCCATCTATATTGCATCGTACCTCGGGGACACGGATGTCATCGTTCATGATGACATTGTCTTGCTTTTTCTTACTACTCAAAAATGAACCTCGTTTATTTTAGTTTGGATTAGCGAGAGAAACTCCTCTTCGCTGAGTGTGTACTGATCGCGAGTACGCCTGTCTCGAACGGCGACGGTTTTGTTGGAAACCTCTTCGTCACCAAGCACTATCAGCATCGGCGTTCTCGCCTTTTCCGCTGTTCTCACACGCTTGTTGAGCGATTCGTTCTTATCGTAAATCTCGCTGTCGGCACCGATATCTATAAGTTTACCTTGTATTTCCTTAGCGTATTCTTTATGTGACTCTGCGATAGGAATTATGGCTACCTGTGTGGGAGCGATAAACATCGGAAATTCTCCTGCATAATGCTCT
Organism: Helicobacteraceae bacterium; assembly: GCA_027052175.1. Lineage (GTDB taxonomy): Bacteria > Campylobacterota > Campylobacteria > Campylobacterales > Sulfurimonadaceae > S012-15. Next base: position 5,359 of record JALUFE010000117.1, read on the forward strand.
GTCAAAATCCCAATAAAGCGCTCAAACGATCCGAGTATGGCTCTGTGAATCATAACAGGCTGCACTTTTTCGTTGTTGTCGGCATTGTATTCCAGACGGAAACGCTCCGGCAGGTTGAAGTCAAGCTGCACCGTACCACACTGCCACTCACGGCCAATCGCATCGGTGATCTTGATATCGATCTTCGGGCCATAAAACGCACCGCCGCCCTCGTCGATGTCGTATGCGAGGTTGTGTCTCTCCAACGCACCTTTGAGTGCATCTGTGGATATCTCCCATACCTCGTCACTTCCAACCGCTTTTTCAGGCTTTGTAGAGAGCATCATTTTGTACTCGAAATCGAAAGTTTTCATAATCTTGTCGATAAAGTCGATGATCTCGATAATCTGCTCTTCTATCTGATCGGCTCGACAGAAGATATGCGCATCGTCTTGCGTGAACTCACGCACTCTAAAAAGCCCATGCAGTGCACCGCTCGCTTCGTGTCTGTGCACCACGCCATACTCGAAGTATTTAATGGGCAGATCACGGTAGGAATGCAACTCGTCCTCGTACACTTTGATGTGACCGACGCAGTTCATCGGCTTGACACCGAACTCAATTTCATCGATCTTAGTAAAGTACATGTTTTCACCGTAGTTCTGATAGTGCCCTGAAACTTTCCAAAGATCGCTTCGCAACATCTCCGGCCCGCGAACCGGCTCATAACCTCGTTTTCTGTGTGCTTTGAAGAGCAACTGTTCAAAACGGCTTCGCATTCTCGCACCGTTTGGCAGCCAGATAGGGAATCCCGCTCCCACTTCCTCACGGAAAGTAAAGAGTTTCATCTCCTGTCCTATCTTTCTATGGTCACGCTTGGCGGCTTCGGCAAGCATATCCATATGCTTCTTGAGACTCTCTTTGTCGGCAAAAGCGATGCCGTAGATACGCGTAAGCATCTCGTTTTTGCTATCGCCGCCAAGATATGCCCCGGAAACCTTCGTAAGCTTGAAGTTGCGAATCAGTCCCACATTTGGTAGGTGCGGTCCCCGACAGAGGTCTTCGAAATCACCCTGACGGTATATGCTCACCTCATCGCTTGGAATGTTTTTGAGCACCTCTTGTTTGAGATGGTCATCCTTAAACTTCTCTTCGGCCTCTTTTTTGGAAATCGTGTACTTTTCGATCGGATACTTCTTCTTGGCGATCTTGATCATCTCTTTTTCTATTTTTTTGAGATCCTCTTCGCCTATTTTCTCGTGTGTTTTGAAGTCGTAGTAGAAGCCCTCTTTGACTACAGGTCCGACATAAAACTCCGCATCGGGATAGAGATGCTTGATAGCCTGTGCCATCAAGTGTGCCGTGGAGTGGCGCAGAACTTCCAACGCTTCAGGAGAGTTATCGAGCTCTATCGGCTCACCCTCGATATGAAGCTCCTCTGCTGTTTGAGTATCGACGATATCTTCGCCGACTTTATATGCTATTGCACTCACGTTATATTCCTGTTTATAGATAATTTTGCGCGATTATATCTAAAAGTGGCTTTAATTGAAGAATAAAAGCGGCGAAGAGTGCCGCTTTGAAGATGAAGTTATGCGTTTTGGGCAGCTTGCTGCTGTTTTTCAATCTCTTTACGCACTTCGTCCATGTCGAGTTCTTTGACCTGTCTGATAAGATCTTTAAGCCCCTCTTCCGGAATGAGTCCGGGCTGCATAAAGACGATGATTCCCTCTCTCATAATGGCAACCGTAGGGATGGAACGGATCTGGAACATTCCGGCAAGTTCCTGCTCCTCTTCCGTATTTACCTTTCCAAAGAGAATATCTGGGTATTCACTTGCTACCTTTTCAAAAATCGGCCCAAACTGCTTACACGGTCCACACCATTCTGCCCAAAAATCAAGAACAACGATCTCGTTGCTCGATACCTTTTCGTTGAAGTTTGCACTTGTTAATTTTTCCAATGCCATACGATGTCCTTTAAAAATGAATGCAATATTATGACACATTATTTATATAACCAGCCTTTATCGGCATTTGGGCACTGACCGAATAGATAATTAATTCATTCATTTCCCAAGATTTTTATTGACAAAAAACCAAGCGAGTCTATTATCAAGCCACTCAAAGCTTTTGGCATGGGCTTTGGAGCGTCGAACCAGATAAG
>JALUFE010000118.1 GCA_027052175.1 Helicobacteraceae bacterium
GTCCACTTATAGAAGCAGCCAACCAGCGCTCCCTTGAAAACGGCTTCAAGTTCAAAGATGCCATAGAGATCTCCAAAGAGATCGCAAACGATGTCGATCTGCTCTGGATGGGGTATTTCAACAGCTTCTACCAACAAGATCTCCAAAAGCTGCTGCCCCTCTCACGTGAGATAGGATTAAACGGCTATATCATTCCTGATCTTCCCTACGAAGAGACCTTAAAGTACAAAGAGCTCTTTGAAGCTAACAACCTTGTCAATATCAGCTTTGTCGCTCCGACAGACAGCAAAGAGCGCATAGCAACCATCACCAAAGATGCAAAGAAATTCATCTACATGGTCGCCTACACCGGTATCACCGGAAGCGGCAAAGATGAAAATCTCCAACCAGTTATCGCAGATATCAAGGCATGCAGCGACACCCCCGTCTATGTCGGCTTTGGTGTCAATGCCAAAACAGCAAGACAAAAAGCTGCTCACAGTGACGGAGTTATAGTCGGAAGCGTATTTATCGACATTTTGCTCAAAGAGGATCTCTCAAACTCCCAAAAGATAGAGCAATGCTGCGAACTCGCCAGAGTCATCAAAGAGGAGATCAACGCCTAAGGTCTGCTCACTTGGGATGGTGAGTCGATCTCCATCTCGGGACGTTCATGATAGCTTTGTATCGTTCCTTCGAAACAGAGTCGTTTTCCCCTGAAATTTCCAATATTTTTAAAAGCACTGCGTTTATCACCCCAAATGACTATGGTAAAAAGCTGGTTAGGATAGGATTTATCAAGATTTATAAACGTAGGCTGCCCACTGCTTCTCTTGGCATAGTAAACACTCACGACTCGTCCGCAGACAACAGCATCCTCACCCACATGATCCCACGCCTCTTTGGCAGTGTACCTTGCTGCATAAAGTTGTGAAAAAAAGAGTAGAAGAAAAAATATGGTTTTTATCATGATAAAAATCTTTGTGGTGGTCTCCCCAGGAGGACTCGAACCTCCAGCTAGGCCTTAGGAGGGCCCTGCTTTATCCAGTTAAGCGATGAGGAGATGAAGAAGCCGGTTGATATTTTAGTATATTTTTCTAAATATCGATTTATGTAACAACCAATGCATATATATCGAATTTTGATCCATACAACAGGATGTATGCAGACAAAGGTGTAGCAACAAGCAGAATTGAAACTTTCAACTCAAAAATAATATCTCTCACCTTGCAGAAAAACAAAAGTCTACTCAAAATCAGTCTGATGGCTCTATTAAGTAATGAGGCAAAAATAATTTCATACCCAATGAGATGAGTTTCGTTCAGATTTGTATGAAAATCGCTGCAGTCGTAGTTATTCTACTTCAAAGCGATTTTCGTGCAAAGATGAGCGAAAATTATCTCACCCCGCAGGGGCAGCAAGAAAAAGGCATATCTGACGGCGTTAGATTTTCTCACCTTAGCTATGGCTAGGCTTTCGAAAATCTGCCTTGCATCTATACCTTTTTCTTGCTGTTGGGTTATGAAATTATTTTTGCCTCATTACTTATCGATTGGCTATTTTTTCAATGCTAAAAATCTTGGATTATATGGCTAATTCGCCAGTTCCAGGTAAGTACTGATTAAGTAAGTTTCATTTACAATGTTAGATATACACTTATTTTGTGGAAAATATTATGGATATAAAAATGTTTTTGGATGAAGAAATGGAAAAAGATTATTTTGCATGGGTTAATAAGGATGAAAAAGAGTTTCTAGTAAGTATGCTTCATCAGCTCCTTGCTGCTGACGATGTAGACGATACCTTGTTAACTAACAGTGGAGCTGAAATATATAAAAGACATATAAGTTTTTCAAAATTAGCAATTTTTTTAGATATATTTTCCTATAAACTAAATCTAAACGAGAAAGAACAACTAAGAAAAAATGAAAATAAACTGGCATATGGCTACTTGCAGCAAAGACTTCCAAAAGAGATTAAAACACTCAAACTGGGTATAAGCAACAACGCCAATTTTGTTGGAGAAAGTGACCTGGCTATCATTGATGAGCTCATCGAATGGCTTGAAGCACTTGTCATAAGTTTTTTGCACAATACAAAACCTCCGAAGATAGAACATCGCATTGAAAAGTTCATCGCATTTGTAGAAGAGAGATCCGGTGTTTTTTTCGATGATGAAGATGTTAAAGAAGACTTTTTAAAAACCAATAAAGAGCTTTATGACTGCGCAGTAGAGGCAGTGAATTTTTTTGAAAGGAAGCAATATTTTCACTTTTGTTTGATCTACATCGAAATGATAGCACTCTTTTTAAAAATGGCTACACTTTTAAGTAGTATGTTTTTAGAAGAAGAACTTCTCTCAATTTATATAGATCCCATAACACTACTGCCCAACCGTTTTCAACTCGTCAAAGATAAATCACTCATCCAAAACGCTTACATTTTAATCGTCAATATCAAATCCTTTTCAAGATTCAATGTCAGTTATGGGTATGATATCGGTGATAGTATCCTTAAAAAAACCGCTGCATTTTTAAAGAAATCAGATACTATCAAAGCCTATAGGATTTACGGAGATGAGTTTGCTATATTGGTAGAAAGCTCTCATAAAGCACATGAAATTTTTGAACTACTCAACAATTCCATCAACATCTCTATAGAAGGCGAAAAGTACGATATCATTTTTTACGGTGCTTATGATATGTTTTCAAACAATGCACTGGAATCCTGCGAATTTGCACTCTTTAACGGAGACCATAAAGATCTCGTCAACTCAGCTGATATTAAAATGATGATTGAGAGTGTAAAGGAAGAGATATCACTCACGCAAAAACTCAAAGAGATCATGATAAAAGATGATATCATCCCCTATTATCAACCTATCTATGTCACAAATAACACGCAAAAAATATTAAAATACGAAGTTCTTATGCGTCTTCGCTATAAAGAGAATATTTTAGAGCCTAAGGATTTCCTCTCTACCTTGCTCAAAGCTCCATTTTATGTCGAATTTACCAAATCGATACTCATTAAAAGTTTCGAAACATTTCAAAACAGCAGTATGACATTTAGCGTCAACTTCACTCTTCAAGATGTTAAAGATAAGGGTGTGCTTCTTTTACTCGAAACATTGTGCAAAAAACACCCTCAAACTGCGTCAAGGTTAACAATCGAAATAGTTGAAAACGATGCCCTAAAAGAGTATGATATGCTTAATAAATTTTTCAAACATTTTAGAAAGTATGGTATAAAATATGCACTTGACGACTTTGGAAGCGGTTATGCAAACTTTACTCAGTTCGCAAAACTTGATATTGATTTCCTCAAAATTGATGGAACTATCATTTCCAATTTAACCGAAAGTGAAAAGATGCACAAGCTATTAGATTCGGTTTTGGAGTTTGCAAAAACCTTTGAACTTATCACCGTTGCAGAGTTTGTATCAAATAAAGAGCTTTTTGATCTACTTAAAACAAGAGTCGATATGCTTCAAGGTTATTATATAGGCAAGCCCGAACCATATCTGCTCTCTTGAATATCCTTACATATACTGCTTGAGTGCCTCTGGTATAGTGATAGTACCGTCTTCATTTTGGTAGTTTTCCATAATTGCAACCATCGTTCTGCCGACTGCCAGCGCGGAGCCATTGAGAGTATGTACAAGCGTGTTTTTCTTGCCGTCTTTGAAACGAATCTTCGCACGTCTGGCCTGGAAATCTCGTGTGTTGGAAACGGAGCTGATCTCACGGTAGATGTTTTGTCCAGGAAGCCACACTTCAAGATCCACTGTTTTGGCGGCACTAAATCCCAGATCACCCGTACAAAGTTGTACCAATCTGTGCGGCAATCCGAGTTCTGTAAGTATGCCAGAAGCAGTTTCTACCATCTCATCAAAGACCTTGTCGCTCTCTTCGGGCTTGGTGATACAGACGAGTTCGACTTTTGGGAACTGATGCTGTCTGATGATACCGCGGGTATCGCGACCTGCAGCTCCCGCCTCTTTTCTAAAGCAGGCAGTAAAACCTGTCATCTTCAACGGCAGTTCATCCGGCGGCAATATCTCGTCTCGGAAGAGATTTGTAAGCGGTACTTCGGCTGTCGGGATCAGATACATCTCCTGACCTTCGATCTTGTAAAGATCCTCTTCGAACTTAGGCAGCTGTCCCGTTCCCTCCAACGAAGCACGGTTGACGATATGCGGCACACTTACCTCGACAAATCCACGCTTACGGTTATAGTCAAGCATAAAGTTAATGAGTGCGCGCTCGATTCTCGCTCCTTCGTTATAAGCCACACTGAAGCGGCTTCCCGCTATCTTCACACCGCGCTCGAAGTCGATCCATCCGTTCTGCTCGGCAAGCTCCCAGTGCTCTTTTGGCTTGAAGTCAAACGTACGAGGTTCAAGCACACGTTTTAGCTCGACATTATCGTCTTCATCTTCACCGTCAGGTACATCTGGATCAGGAATGTTGGGGATGCTCATAGCAAGCTTCTCAAGCTCCTCCTGGCGCAATCTCTGCACCTCCAGAGCATCTGCGATCTTGATCTTGTTCTCATCGACCCTCTTTTTAAGCTCGCTGATATCTTTCCCTTCACGCTTGTAGATACCAAACTCTTTGCTCATCGCGTTTTGGGCAGCCTGGAGCCGCTCGAACTCCGCTTTGGCCTCTTTGAGTTTTTCATGCTTGATACGCAACTCTTCGATCAGCTTTTCATCGACACCGCGTCTAAGAAGTGCCCTTTTGACACCCTCGAAATCTTTTTGTAAAAGTTTTAAATCTATCATTTGCAGCCCGTTTAAAGTTTTATCGAATTATACCAAAGATAGCTCACTATGGCACTATTTTTGCTATAATCCTCCTAAAAAGAGAGAAGTACTGCATCTATGGCCGAGCAAAAAGAGGAAGAGATCGTCATTATCGAAGATAGTGATGCCGCCAAACAAAACAGTATCGAAGAGGAAATTACACAAAACTCTGAAAATATCCCAAACGAAGATGAGGATAAGAAACGCCTGCTCATCTTCGGCGGCATCGCCGTTTTACTTGTTTTCCTCATCACCGTTCTCACCGTCGTCATCGTCGTCAAAATCAAAAAAAAGCATGACCGGAAATCTCTTTCCACTGCAACCATAGAACGCCAACTTCAAAAAGCTTCCACACAAAAAATAGAGCCGAGCAAACTCGAAAATCTTATAGCCAAAGCGAACTATCTCTACACAAACGGTCAAAAAGATCAGGCGCTTAAAATTTACGAATACATCGCCCAGTACAGTGAAGCGGTGTCCCAGTACAATCTCGGTGTCGCACGCTTGAAAAACAAACAGTACAAAGAAGCACAACAGAGCTTCAACAAAGCTATACAAAATGGTGAAAAACGGTGTGAAAGCGCCATAAATGCGGCAGTCTGTTCACTCTACCTCGACAACAAAAAAGATTTTCACTACTATATAGATATGGCGGAAGCTTATCTGCCGTATGAGACAAACGCCCCTCTTTATCCCTACTACTATGCTTTGGTTCAGTTCTACAAACACCACTATTTTGAAGCGTTTGCCGCAATCTCCAAAGTAGAGAATTCTGAATACAAGCAACAAAAAAACAGTCTTGCCGCAAAGCTTGCCACCCTTTTTGACAGTGACTATGATGCGCTCGAATCTCTCGATGAATTAAAAGAGAATGATGTCGAAGTAGCAAAAGCCGAACTCTATGGCAGGGTCGGCGACCTCCTCCTTGCAAAATCAAACTTCGAAGCCGCCCTCACCAAAGGGATCAAGCCTAAAGAGAGTAGCATAGGTCTAATCTATGCGAAACTCAAGCTTGGATATATCAAGGATGCTTCAAACGACCTCAAAAACGCCATCGACAGGTATGACGGAGAATTACTGAAAGATGCTCCCATAAGAGTTTTTCTAAAACGCTCTCTTTTCGACCCACTTGCTGCGCAGGAGCAGTTTCGAAAAGCCGTGATCGATGATCCAGAATTGATATTTGGCGAAATTTTCTATTTTTCACCTTACAAAATCTTCAATGCAAACCAAACTATAAACTATATCCGCAAAGGGAACGCGGCATCCTATATCGACAGCATCGACAGCGCAGAGACCTTTTTGAAAAAGAGCGCTTCGACCTCTTTTGTCAACAAAGGCATAGCCAAAGCCATCAAACTTGCCCTGCACTTTCGCATCCGTCAAGCCAATGCCTTGCTACAAAAACTGGTCAAAATTCAACCAAAACATGCCATATTGCATTACAATCTCGCTCTTACCTATGCACAGCTTGGCGATATGCACCAAGCCTACAAACATTTCCTCTGGTCCTTTCACCTCGACGCAAAGAGTTACATAGCCGGAATCTACGCCTATATGGCTTCAAAACTCATTCATAATGAAGATACGAAGCTGCTTTCCATATTGAAAGAGACCATCGCCGATGAAGATGAAAATGAAAAGATAGACTTTTACAAACATCTCCTCTATGTGGCACAAGGCAATTATTTTTCGGCTATCGACTGGCTTGACAACAACTACAAAACACATCCCGTCTATCTCGTACTTTCACACATCATAGCTATGCATATGCAAAAACAAGAAAGTGCCATACACAGTGCCAAGAAACTAATAACACTGCTTCCCGATGAAATCCTTCCGCATATTCTCTATATGATCGCAAAATTCAAAAACGATCCAAAACCGCTCTATGCCAAAAAAAGCGCCGCCTATCTTGCACGACAGCACTTCAGTTTCGTAGATATCTACCATGGTGCGGAGATAACACGCCGGATGTATACATTTGAGATGCATCTAACAGGTCGTACAGCCAAACTTGTCACACTTCTGCGACACAGACTCGATGTCACAATCGACAAAGATATCACGGATACCGAACTCTCTCTTGCCTTTGCCCAGCTTTACAACCAAAACTTCGAAGAGGCATACGTTCTTTACAACCATCTTATAGATGAAGAGCATATTCGCGACGTAAGAACCATCTTTCTTGCCTCCATCGCCTCGATAGCGGCAGGACACCATGCCAATGCCATCGCGCTGCTTGAACTTTCAAAACTCAAGGACAAAAAGTTTATGGAATCCCGCTATGCTTTGGGACTGCTCTATCTCGAAATCGACAATCCACGAGGAGCCGATATTGAATTTGCCAATCTCAGTTCGAACAACTTTCATTCAAATTATTTCGATTTCGATGTCGATCTCGACAAACTCACTTTTAGACAACAGTATAAAAACGAAAAATAAGTAATGAGGCAAAAATAATTTCATAACCCAACTGCAAGAAAAAGGTATAGATGCAAGGCAGATTTTCGAAAGCCTAGCCGTAGCTAAGGTGAGAAAATCTAACGCCGTCAACTATGCCTTTTTCTTGCTGCCCCTTTGGGGTGAGATGATTTTCGCTTATCTTTGCATGAAAATCACTTTGAAGTAGAATAACTACGACTGCAGCAATTTTCATACAAATCTGAACGAAACTCATCTCATTGGGTATGAAATTATTTTTGCCTCATTACTTAAAAGTGCTTATTTCACTTTTCGTTTTTTCATAACAGTATAGAATGCACGGAAAGGACCATAAAGAATATAGAGTGAAAACAACAAAACGATCCCCTCGATTGGATAGATGAATATTATCAGCAATCCGGCGGTAACGGCGATGAAAATACGGCGAATGTGCTTCTTGTCCATATCCATTTTTTTAAAACTCGGATAACGAATATTGCTGACCATCAAAAGAGAAACGATTACGGATGCCAGAAGAAGCGCTACGCCGTTGTCAAGCTGCGGATATTTCTCAAACAGCAGCACAAGCAGCGAAATGAAAACAGCGGCCGTAGGTATGGGAACGCCGATAAAAACAGTAGGTTCAACAGAACTGTTCATAACATTGAAACGTGCCAGTCTTACGGCACCGAAGATCACGTAAAGCGCACTCACAACCACCCCGAAACGCCCATACTCTGCACCTGCAAAAAGATACATCAAAATTGATGGTGCCGCCCCGAACGAAACAATATCGGCAAGAGAATCAAACTCCACCCCGAATTTCGAACAACTGTTTGTCAGTCTTGCCACACGCCCATCCAAACCGTCGAAAACAAGCGCAAGCAGGATAAGCCATGCGGCATCGGAAAAATGATGCTGCGTCGCCTTTATGATACTCAAAACTCCGGAAAAAATTGACGCAGACGTGAGAAGATTCGGCAGAATGATCATGAAATTCTGTTTTTGTCGATTTTGCATCTTTACTTGCTGAAATATCCTATAACATGAGAAACTTCAAGTTGTTGACCGCGATGAATGTTAAGCCGAAACTCATAAGGCAGATAAATTTCCGTTATTGCGTCGTATGCAAAACCGTACAATTCAGCACTTTCAGACTCATTCTTTTCATCAAACAGTTCAATACGAAGCGGACTGCGCTTGAGTCTGTGTACCACTTTGAGATGCTTGTCATCGTTTTCAAAAAGTGCTTCAAGAGACTCGTTCAGCGATAAAAAAAGATGCGAATCTTTTGCAACTCTCGTTCCTCGCTGCAGCTTGAAAGTCCGCTTGCTGGTTGCAAAAGGGACCCTTAGCACACCGCTGTGCCGCATAGATGAGTCGATGACTACTCGGTATCCATATCCTCCATCTTCATCGATATTCTCAATCGCAATCACCCTCCCCTCCACCGGTGCGAGTACGCCAATCTCAGACCTGTCAACCGACAAACGGACGCGATTTCGATATGCATAAAGGAAAAAGAGTGAACACAGCAGTGCCACCCACGAGAATAGTTCAAAATCAAGTAATGCAAAAAGCAATGCGACACCCGCACTGTATGCCGCTTTTTTTATACCCAGAGGGAGGACAAGTTTACGACTCTCTTCCATCACTCTCTTCTTTTTGCTCATTCAATGTCATTTTGGCATCTTCTTCGAGCTCCTGAGTGATCTCGTCACCCTCTTCATGTACCTTACTTGCCATGCCCTGCTCTTTTTCATACGTTTTAATTATCTCACGAACCTCTTCACCGGTAATGTTCTCTTTTTCATACAGAAGCTTTACCATATTTTCAATTGCACCTCTGTACTCTTCAAGGCGCGTTTTTACATTGGTGTAGTGTTCATCAAGTGCTTTTTTAATGAACTCATCCATGGCTTCAGCGGTTTTTTCGCTGTATTCTCGCGCTTGACCGCCTGCTTGCGGTCCGAGAAAAGAGTTGCGCTGCTTCTCCAGCACCATCAACCCTGCAACGTCGGTCATACCGTAGACCTCTACCATCGACTTGATGATATCTGTCGCTCGCTCAAGGTCATTTCCTGCCCCCGTGCTGATTTCACCTATGAAAACCTCTTCAGCCGCCCGACCGCCAAGAAGCGTATCGACCTCTGCCCACAATTCATGCCGTTGCATCATAAATTTATCTTCTTCAGGTTTGTTGAGAGTGTATCCAAGTGCAGCGAGTCCACGCGGAACAATGGAAACTTTGGAAACTTTTTTCGCTCCTTCCGTCGTTTCGGCGATAAGGGCATGCCCGCTCTCATGATAGGCAACAATCTTCTTCTCTTTTGGATTGATACGGCGAGATTTTTTTGCAAGTCCGGCCAACGCCCGCTCGACAGCTTCATACATGTCTTGTTGGTGCACCTCTTTTTGATTTTTACGTCCCGCCAACAGAGCCGCTTCATTGACGATATTTGCAAGATCCGCTCCGGCAAGTCCCGCAGTCAGACGTGCAATCTCTTCCAAGTCCACATCTTTCGCTATTTTAACATTACGAACATGCACTTTAAGTATCTTCACGCGCCCCTCGAAATCCGGTTTGTCCACAAGTACCTGTCGATCAAAACGTCCCGGACGAAGGAGAGCTGGATCGAGAATCTCCGGTCTGTTGGTAGCCGCCAACACGATAACCGGCGTGTCACTCCCAAAGCCGTCCATCTCCGCAAGCAGCTGATTGAGCGTCTGTTCACGCTCATCATTACCACCCATCATACCGCTTGCCGCACGACTTTTCCCAATTGCATCGATCTCGTCAATGAAAATGATACTCGGTGCATCTTTTTTCGCCTGTTCGAAAAGATCACGCACCCGTGCAGCCCCTACACCGACAAACATCTCGATAAAACTCGATCCAGAAACCGAGAAGAACGGCACATCCGCTTCTCCGGCCACGGCTTTGGCAAGCAGTGTCTTCCCAGTTCCCGGACTCCCGACAAGAAGCACACCCTTTGGTATCTTCGCGCCAAGCTCGACATAGCGTCCGGGATATTTAAGGAAGTCGACAATCTCCTGCACCTCCTCTTTCGCCTCCTCTACACCTGCAACATCGTCGAACTTGACATTCGGTCTTTCAGAGTTAATGAGCTTCTTGGAGTTGCCAATCCCAAGCAATCCACCCCCCATGCTCTTCTGCATTCGGCTCGCAAACAGCATCCAGATGCCCATAATGATCAAAAACGGCAGAAGCCAGCCGAACATCTCCGTGAACCAATTGTTTTCACTAAATCCTGTATATTCTATCCCGTTTTTGTCCAGCTCTTTGACAAGATCGCTGTCACCCGGGACGACCCGCGTCGTGTAGATGATGCTTCCGTCACTCGAAACCGCACGGATAAACTGCTGTCCTATCTCTACCTTTTTGAGCCCCTTCTCTTTAATAAGCGTTTTCAGATCGGAATAGCTGATCTCTTTCACACGGACATTCGGTCCTACGCTCTCTTTGAGCGATCCGTTCTCCCCCACAAACGATTTAAAAATAAGGATAACGATAACGGAAAATATCGCAAAAGTCAAAAGAGGATTGTTATTGAAAAAATTCCCGTTGGGATTTTGGTTGTTCGGATTGTTATTTTGTTGATTGTTTTGATTTGCCATCTATTAAATTTCCTTCTTTTTTAGAACTAAACTGACCCACTCATTCTGTCTTATTCTCTCGATCACTTCACAATCGTCGTAGCTTGCAAGTACTTTTTGCTCATACTTGTCCATAATACCAGAAAGAATAAGCAAAGATTTTTCATCTCTGAGAGCATTTTTCAGCTCTTTTTGCAAAAACACAAGAACATCCGCTACGATATTGGCTATGACAACATCGTATTTGTTTTCACTTTTATCGACGGATCCCTGCCATACGCTTCGAAAAGAAACAGCGTTAAGCTCAGCGTTTTTTTTCGTATTTTCTATGCTGAGAGGGTCCGTATCACATGCATCGACCACTGCACCGAGCTTCGCTGCGGCTATAGCCAGGATGCCGCTGCCGCATCCGACATCACAGATTTCCATGCCCTCCTTGACATATTTGGAAACTGCTTCCAAACAGGTTGCAGTCGTCGGATGATGTCCCGTTCCAAACGCCAATGCGGGGTCGATGACGATATCGACACTTCCCTCTTTAGGTTCGCTCCAGGTCGGGTGAATATAAAACTTACCGATTTGCAGCGGCGTAACGCTTTTTTGATACTCCGCTACCCAGTCGCTGTTTTTTCGTTTCGCAACGGAGACATCCACATCAATACTCGTGGAGGTAGCCTTACCGAGAGCCTCCGCAAACTGCTCTACACCCCATACAATCGTCTGTGGATCCTCTTCGAGACGAATGATAAAACTTGCATCTCTCTCTTCATAACCGAGAGGGAGAATATCATTTAAAAAATCTTCAAAAAGATTATGATGAGCATTCGGCTTGATAATCAACTCATAGTAGTATTCGTTCATCTATTCGACAGTACCCATCACCGCTTGAAGTTTCTCTTTGAGCACCTGTGGAGTAAACGGCTTGACGATGTAGTTGTTCACGCCCGCTTTGAGTGCAGTAATAACTTCCGCTTTTCCACCCTCTGTCGTAACCATAATGATAGGGAGGTCTTCAAATCTTTCGTCCGCTCTTACTTTTTTAACCAGTTCCAGTCCGTTCATCTCCGGCATATTCCAGTCAGTGATCAGCATCTCGACATCAGGATTCGCCTCAAGCTGCTCCCATCCTTTTGCACCGTCTTCAGCTTCGAGAACATCTTTATATCCGAGTCTTGCCAGCGTGTTTTTTATAATCCGACGCATAGTAGAACTGTCGTCAACTACGAGTATTTTCACATCCGTTCCTTATTTTGGGCATTTCTAAAAGCCCTCCGCTTCTACAGAGTTCTTAGAAGTGCCCTAATTTTATTCTATGGTGCAAATAGTAGCAAATTTTTTGTTGATTTTCGATTAAACATTCAGCTAATTCACCGCTTTAAACAACCTTTCCAGATCCAGCCGCCCTTCATAATAAGCTTTCCCGATGATAACACCATCGACTTTACCGGTTTTTTGAAGCAAGAAGACATCCTCTTCGTCTTTTACACCGCCGCTTGCAATCGTACTTACACCACTTGCTTCTGCAATTGAAAGCGTAAAATCGACATTGACTCCCGTCAATGTTCCGTCCTTGCCGACATCGGTGCAGATAATCGCTTCAACTCCGGCATCCGCATACTCTCGCGCCAAGTCCGTGGCTTTCATCGAACTCACTTCTCCCCAGCCTTCCACGGCTACATAGCCGTCTATCGCATCTATTCCCACGACCACCGGATACTTGGCGGCCATTTCTTTCACGAAGCCGGGGTCTTTGACGGCTATGGAACCGAGTATGACCCTGTCGATGCCAAGATCAAGCATCTTTTTGATGGTCTCTTCATCGCGGATGCCGCCTCCCAATTGCAACTTTACGCTGCTGTTTTTGCGTATTTTTTCTATTTGTTCCATATTTTTCGGCTCACCGGCAAAGGCACCGTTAAGATCAACGAGATGCACCCATGTTGCGCCCATCGCTTCGAACTCTTTTACCAGTTCATAAGGTTCGTTGGAGTAAATTTTCGCACTCTCCATAATCCCTTTTGTCAGCCTTACGGCCTTACCGTCTTTCAGATCAATCGCTGGATACAATGTCATGATATTCCTTATAGTTTTGTAAAATTCTCTATGATTTGCAAACCGTTTTTATGACTTTTTTCCGGATGCGGCTGGATACCAAGAACGTTCTCTTTGGCTATCGCGCTACTAAATTCATACCCATACATCGTTTTGCCGATTTCATTCCTCTTATTTTCGACAACTGCATGAAAAGAGTGTACAAAGTAAAGATAGTGCGCCTCATCGAGACCTTCAAAAATGGGATGCTCTTTCGTAAACACCCGGTTCCATCCCATATGAGGCACTTTGAGAGGCTCTTCGAACTTCGATGCGTCAAATGCCACGACCCGGCCATCTATCAGTCCAAGTCCTTCATGCAAACCGAACTCCTCACTGCTCTCCAAAAGCAACTGCATGCCCAGGCATATCCCCATCATATACCTGCCGCTTTTGGCATACTCTCTGAGTGCTTCAATCATACCACGCTCCTTTAAATGCTCCATGGCATCACCGTAAGCACCCACTCCGGGGAGAATAAGTTTGTCATATTCTCGAAATCGCTCCGCTTCGCTTACCACCTCCGCTTTGGATCCTACTTTCGCAAATGCGTTGATCACACTTGCAAGGTTTCCCATATTGTAATCGACTATTCCTATCATTGTTCATCTATCCGTAGTTTTGTAAATTTGATATATATCGCCAGGGTCAACAACAACGCCGACACACCGAGCATAATGTAAAGTGAAAAAATCAGCTTGTTCGGATCGGTTATGGCGAACTTGAAAACCAGCATCAACGCCTCGATCGAAAGTGCGATAATGATCGAACCCAAAAAGCGCACCATCGTTTTATGCGGACCTGAGACGTTATGCTCTTTGTGACGCCCGAGTATCTCCTCTTCCACGATCGTTTTCACCAGATCGAAAATAGCAAGAGAAAGTGTCAACAAAATCGTCGCTTCGAACATGTCCTTAATCTGAAAATGTCCCGGTGATATCTCAAATACGAAATTTTGAATCGCTTTGATGAAGAGCAAAAACGCCACAGCGAAAAGAGCGATGGAAAATGCACCGTAACTGATTTTGAAAAACTTGGAAGAGAAGCGATCGAGTGTCCCCGGATGCGCAATTTTGATCACCTCTTCAAACGGCATATCGAGACAGGCTACGAACTTCAGTTCGTCTTTCTCGTTATAGATGGGCATTGAAATCGTAATGGTCAGATTACCGGTAATCAAAGAAGGGTATGGGTCAGTAAGCGTACAGCGCCCCTCTTTGACCGCACGATAGTAGTAAGCTCGGTCGGCTCGGATTTTTCCGATATCGTCATCTATCTGCTTATGCGCCGTATAGGTCGGAGAGATCTGCACACCCTTGTGATCGAGCAGATAAACACCCTCACAGTTTTCCAGCTCCGATTTTATACGAAGCAGCTTAGGGATGATCATCTCCGCAGTGACGGAGGGGAGACGGTCTGGAATATTCTTATGAAAAAGATAACAAAAATACGCACGCGCTTTCGTTCTACTCTCGGCATAGGCCTGTATATCTGAAGGTACCATCGATGCAGCCTCTTTTTTCTGGAATTATATCAAAATAAGAAAAGTTCTACTCTTCCATCAACGCTTCACTTCGAAACTCCCGTCCGTCATCGAGCAGCTTGAGTTTGTAGGCACTTTTGGCTCTGCCTGCTTCTATATCGACCACAAGACACTGAAGAATCTTTTTACATTTCTTAGGAATGTCGTAATGCGCTTTCAGACCTGTAAGGAACTGATGCAGAGGGCCCTCGGCATCCATTCCGATAACATTGTCGCGACATCCCGTCAGTCCGACATCGGTGATATATGCGGTACCGTTGGATATCTGCAGATCATCGGTAGAAACATGGGTGTGTGTACCAACAATGGCGGCCACTTTTCCCTGTAAAAGCATCATCATGCCGCGTTTCTCGGCCGTCGCTTCGGCATGAAAATCTATAAAAATGTTCTTTACCCCCTCTTTTTCCAACTGTTGTACACTCTCTTTAGCGCAGCGAAAAGGGTTTTCACACATCGGCATACTGTGATGCCCCATGATGTTTAAAACCGCAAGACTCTCTCCTGCAATATCGAAGATTTTCAGCCCCGTTCCTTCGACTTCCGGCGGATAATTGTGCGGACGCAGGATGTTATGTGTCGCAAAAAGAGGCAAAAGTTCCTTCTTGTCCCACGTATGATTCCCACCGGTCATACAGTCGATACCGCAACCGAAAAGTTCATCGGCATTTTTTGGTGTCAGCCCGAAACCATGAGAAGCGTTTTCGTAATTGGCTATCGCAAAATCTATCTTGTGGCGGGACTTTAGACCCGGAAGATATTCTTTTATCATCTCACGGCCGGGACGACCGACGATATCGCCTATAAAGAGTATGCGCATTGTATATCCAAAATTTTTAGCGAATTATACCAAACGCATCTTTTACTTTACATTCACAAACGATGTTTCAGCTTCAGATAGATATACTTATACCATACCCCGGCAGAAAGTTTGCATTGATGCGTCAGCTTCTCAAAAAAGAGAAAAAGAGGAGAATCAAAATGGAGATAAAAAGCAATTACGTAGATATTTTCAATCGGAAGATATATCCCGCGAAAGTAACGGTAAAAAATGGCCGTATCGATGCAGTAGAGCCAATAAAAGAAAAGTGTGAAACCTATATGATGCCGGGATTCATCGATGCCCACATTCACATCGAAAGTTCCATGCTCCCGCCAAGCGAGTTTGCACGTCTTGCCGCGTGTCATGGAACGGTTGCGACAGTATCCGATCCTCATGAAATCGCCAATGTACTGGGGATCTCCGGTGTCGAGTACATGCTTGAAAACGGAAAAAAAACACCGTTTAAATTCTATTTCGGAGCCTCTCCCTGCGTACCGGCAACACCTTTTGAAACCAGCGGCGCCGTGCTGGGGATAAATGAAGTGGAACGACTTCTCAGAATGCCGGAGATCAAATACCTCTCCGAAGTGATGAACTTTCCCGGCGTTATCCACAAAGATCCGGATATCCTCGCTAAAATAGCAAAAGCAAAAGCTTTGGGAAAAATGATCGACGGGCATGCTCCGGGACTCAGAGGAGAAGAGCTTGAGAAATATATTCAAGCGGGTATCACAACCGATCATGAAGCTTTCAGTTATGAAGAGGGATTGGAAAAGATACAAAAAGGCATGAAAATTCTCATACGAGAAGGATCCGCAGCAAAAAACTTCGAGGCCCTTGCTCCGCTCATAACTCGATATCCAAATATGCTGATGTTCTGTTCCGACGACAGACACCCCAATGATCTTGCAAAAGAGCATATCGACGGACATGTAAGACGCGCCGTCGCTAAAGGATACGACCTGTTTGACGTGCTTAGAATCGCTTCGATCAATCCCGTGGAACATTACGGTCTTGAGGTGGGACTGCTGCGAGTCGGAGACCCTGCCGATTTTATCGTGGTAGAAGATTTAGAAAAATTTACGATACTCCAAACAGTTGTAGAGGGGGAAATCATCGCCGAAAGAGGAAAGCCGACAATCGATTCCAAAGAGGTGAAAACTCCAAATAATTTTCATGCAAAAATCAAGAAAACGGAAGATTTTTCCTTGGAGATATGTACACATACGGAAATTATCCATGCTCTCGACCACTCTTTGATAACGCAAGAAGAGATTTTGGATCTTTCAAATCGACAGGAAGAAGATGTATTGAAAATTACCGTGGTCAATCGATACAAAGACGCTCCCCCCGCGGTTGCCTATGTTCATGGATTCGGTCTTGAAAAGGGGGCTATCGCTTCGAGTGTCGCACATGATTCACACAACATCATCGCCGTAGGATGCAGTGATGCGCTTCTTGCCAAAGCGGTCAATGCCATCATAGAGAGGAAAGGAGGTATCTGTGCCGTGACCGAAGAGAAAACGGAACTACTCGAACTTCCGATTGCCGGACTGATGAGTGAGAAAAACGGTTTTGAGGTCGCTCACTCCTATGAGAGGTTGAACACAATGGTAAAGAAGGAATTTTCATCCCCACTCAGCGCCCCGTTTATGACACTCTCTTTTATGGCACTTCTTGTTATACCCGAACTCAAACTCAGCGACAAAGGACTTTTCGACGGTCGCACTTTTCATTTCATCAACAGTTGCCGGAATGACTCTGCCGTCGATGTTTTGTCCTAAGAAGTTAAAGCGCATCCGCTATCTTAGGCAAAAGCGTCTCTTTAATCTCCTTGTATGTTTCTTCAAACGCTTCATACGGTTTGCCGTCGGGATCTTCAAAACCGACATGAATCTTTTTGACCGGTCGCGGGAACATCGGACATGTCTCTTTGGCATGGTCGCATACCGTCACAACCAGATCGAAATCCTCATCAATGACCTCGTCCAGATGTTTGGAATGGTAATTCTCATCCCATATGCCATGCTCTTGCAGAACCTTTTTGGCATTTGGATTGACACGCCCGCTTGGCACGACCCCGCAGCTTTTAGCCTCCACATCATCCAAAAAAGCGTTCACCAACGCTTCACCGATGATACTTCTGCAACTGTTTCCCGTACACATTATCAAAACTTTTTTCATTTTCAACCCCAAATATAAAGTGAAATCAATACTATAAAGAGAATTGGCGGTGTCACAAGCAGACCAAACTTACTGTACTCCCAAAAGCCGATTTTGACACCCTTTTTCTCAAGGACATGCAGCCAAAGAAGTGTGGCAAGCGAACCAAACGGCGTCATCTTGGGACCCAAGTTCGCTCCGATTATGTTCGCGTACGCCAACAGCGGATTTTTGATATCTTCGATCGAGATGTCCATAATCATGATTGTCGGCATATTGTTCATCACGGCACTAAGAGCCGCACTCACAAACCCTGTCCCTACAACCGCAACAAAATCACCGCTTTGACTGAAACTCTGCAACAGTTTTGCCAACTCGTCCGTCAGTCCTGCGTTTTTCAGTCCGTAAACGACGATATACAGCCCTATACTAAACCATACCACCTGCCACGGAGCGTTTTTGATCGTCAGCCACACTTTCGCACTTTTAAAGTATGCCGCTATAAAAAGATAGAGCAGCCCACCACCAAGAGCGAAAAAGCTGATAGGAATATGATACATATCGCCTACGACATACCCTATCAGCAAAAGAGCTAAAAAAAACCAGCTGAAGTTGAAAAGTACTCTGCTTTTAAGTACCTCATCTTCGTTTTTGAGCAATGAAACATCCACACTCTTTGGGATATCTTTTCGCAGTAGCAACCATAAAAAGCCTATGGATACAGCGACACTGACAATGTAAGGCACGATCATTGTACGCAGATACTCCATAAAACCGATGTGAAAGTAGTCGGCTGTGACGATGTTCGTCAGGTTGGAGAAGACAAACGGCAGCGAAGCACTGTCACTGATAAATCCGCCTGCAAGCAAAAAAGCGAGGATCGTCTTGGCATTGAGCTTGAGAATGCGCATCTTTGCAAGAAGGATAGGGGTAAGGATCAACGCCGCACCGTCATTTGCAAAAAGAGCTGCGACAAACGCACCAAGCAGAAGCGAATAGACAAACATCAGGTGTCCGTTGCCACGACTCAGTTTTGCCATTTTGATCGCACACCACTCGAAAAATCCGATCTCATCGAGTACCATCGAGAGAAGGATGATCCCGACAAACGCTAACGTCGCATCCCAGACGATGGAGGTAACGACCCAGACATCATGCCAACTCACAACCCCAAACAGCAGTGCCGCAATCGCACCCAAAACGGCGGTCGTTCCTATCTGCAAGCCTTTTGGCTGCCAGATCACGAGAACAAGGACGATCAAAAACAGCGAACTAGCTAACAGCACAACAACTCTCCTTCTCTTTTACAAAATAGGCTTTATACAAAAAATAAAGCATCAATCCAAACATCACAACAGCTGCAGCCATATGAAAGAAACCAAAATGTTCCGCGTGTGCCACACTCTCTTTTGTCACAACGCTTCCAAAATAAAGATCGAAAAGATAGCCAAAGAGCAAAGACATTATACCGATCGTCGCAAGATAGATCCCCAATGCCCTTTTGCCGAGAATACTGCCTACAACACCCATAGTGACACTGTTTGTCGCAGGTCCGGCACTCAGCAGCACCATCGCAGCACCGGGGCTTATTCCCGCAGCGATAAGTCCTGCCGCTATGGGCAGTGAAGCTGTAGCGCAGATATACATCGGCATCGAAACAAGCAGGATCAGTACATAAACCGCCGCTTCGCTGCCTCCAAGATACTCCATCAAATTTTCAGGCAAAAATGTCGTGATCAACGCACCTACGACAAGACCCCAAAAGAGCGGCTTGGCAAAGTCGGCGAAGATATCGAAGATTGCATACTCAAAGACCTTTCTGATTGAAAATTTCTGCGGCTTTTTTTCACTCTCACACTCGCTACCGCAACAACAACTGCCACACTCCTCTTCCTCTTGAACGACCTCTTTGATCTCACTCCCAAAAAAATTTTGCAAAATTCCTGCCGTTATGGCGACGACAAACGAGGTAATGACACGGTAAAATGTAAAAATCCAGCCAAAAAAGCCGTAGGTTGCAAGGATGCTGTCCACCCCAGTTATAGGTGTGGAGATGAGAAAACTCAATACACTTCCGCTGCTTGCTCCCTCTTTCTTGAGCGTTGTGGCAAAGGGAATGACACTGCATGAGCAAAGCGGTAACGGAATACCGAATAATGAAGATTTAAGTACACTGCCGACACTGTCGCTTCCAAGATGTCTGCTGACAAAACCCGCAGGAATGATCTGCTTGAGGATGCCTGCAAAAAAGACTCCAAAAAGAATATAGACAGCCATATCGTTTGCAAGATCCCAGAAGTTTTGGAAAAACTTCAAAAACAGTTCCATATTCACACCTTACACTTGTGTGTCAATTCAGGCAGCTTTATATGAAGTTTACGAATGTTTTCGAGCATATCCGCTCTGACCCCATCCAAAACATATAACGAAAAATATGCCCATCTCCCTTCCCGCTCTACCTGTAAAAATCCGGCATCTTTGAGAATCTTCAGGTGTCTTGAAACACGCGACTGAATCATCCCAAACGAGTTCTCGATATCACAGACACAAACCCGACCATGCAGATCGATAAAAGCGAGTATCTTCACTCGTGTTTCGTCGTTGAGTGCAGAGACAACGCGTAGAAAATCTTCCATTTCAGTTGATTACCTTCGAGCGGGAAAGCGCTTCTTTGATCTCTTCTTCACTGACGTTACCTTTGAGTTCAAGCTGCACATCACCGTCCTCACCCGTTACAACCATATCTTTGACTTTTGCTTTCGTCTCGTCACTCATACATTCGCATTTTCCCGTCGAGCAGTTTTGCACCATCCTAAAAACCGTATTTTTTGCAATTGCTCCACTGAAATTGATACTTACACCGTTTTCATTTTGCTTGACATCTTTTTTAATCATTCCATTCTCCTCATCTACAAATTTTCCGATATGGTAGCCAATTTTCATAAATAAATCAAGATATATTGATATATTGGACTCTTTTGAGCCTTTTTTCAACTGCAACGCCTATGCACCGCTACACTTTTGACTGCACAACAATCTTTTTGGCTTCAAAGAGTTCGACCGCTTTTTGCACCATCGGCTCTTTCATGATATCGTCGATCTCCTTCCGTGGTTCATCCAATCCCGCACACGCAGCTACGCAGCTTGAAGCGCTGATCCCTTCTGCATCTTCGATCATCGTCGCACTCTGTCCCGTCTCCTGTTTTAACGGCCGGGGCTTCTCCTTTGGCTCTTGTGCTCTCTCTTTCGAGCATGGGAGGCCTTTGATCTTCGTCTCGAACCCAAAAGTCTCTTTAACCAGCATCTTGATAACAGAGTAGCCGTGCTTGAGCTTCTCCCTGCAGGCTTCATCCGCACAGCTCTCCCATGCCAGCACGCCGTCTTGGAAGTATTTGTATTCGATCTTTTGCTCGAAACACTCGCCAAGCTCAAAGCTTCTGTCTTTGATCTTGGCAACGAGCTCGTTGTAGAGCTTCTCACCTTCATCGACTTGTGGCACGCTTAGAGTCTCACTCTTTATTTTTTCCAGCTTAGGTGAAGGAGCTTCTTGAGTCACTTCCAGCTCATTCTTGGCAGACTGATGCATAACAGTTTCAGGCTGCACGTTTGTCCCTTTTGAGCGTGATGCACCTGGCGGGGTGAGTTGCACATCTCCCGTGCCTGCTTCAAACTGCTCTATCAGCGTATCGATCTCTTTGATTTTGAGCGCTTCGATCATCTTGAAAAAAACAAGACTCAAGACAAAACCGTCGTCTGCATTGATGGAAAAAAGATACTTGCTGTCACTGAGTATGCGAAAAAAGCGCTCGATCACAAGCGAAGAGAAAGCTCCATCCCCATCGTACAGCCGCTCTTTAAGATAGGCGATCAGTTCATCGACGACCATTTCCCCCTCATACTCTTCAAGTTCTTTGATAAAAGCAAGCACCTTCACTCTGTCTTTGGCGAAAATAGCCTCAAAGAGATCGGAGATGAACTTAGGATCAACAAGTCCGAGCATATCGGTAACAGTTGCGACATCGACATACCCTTTGGAGTAGATGATCGCCTGATCGAGAAGGGTCAGCGTATCACGCAGACTGCCGTTCCCGCTTCGCGCAAGTATCTCAAGTGCTTCGATCTCATACTCTATATTTTCAAGTTCAAGAATGTGTTTGAGATGTGCGGTTATCTTGTTCGTCGCAATGCGCTTGAATCGGAAATGCTGTGTACGACTGAGAATGGTTGCGGGCAGTTTGAGAGGATCGGTAGTTGCCAGGATAAACTTCACGAACTCCGGCGGCTCTTCGAGGGTTTTAAGAAGCGCATTAAAGGCCTCTTTGGTAAGCATATGCACCTCGTCGATGATGAAGATTTTAAACCGACCGATGGCAGGTTTGTACTTCGTCTGCTCGATAAGGTCGCGGATATCGTCGATCTTGCGCGAGCTCGCGGCATCCATCTCGATAATGTCCATATGCCGCCCTTCTCGCGCCATAACACAGTTTTCGCATACCTCGCATGGCTTGTGGCTTATGCCCTTTTCACACAGCAGTGCCTTGGCAAAGATGCGTGCAGTCGAGGTCTTGCCGCTCCCTCTCAGACCCGAGAAGAGGTAGGCATGTGAGAGACGGTTTGAATCAAGAGCAAGCGAAAGAGTCTGCGCCACGCTCTCTTGACCTATGAGCTCATCGAAGTTGGTCGGTCTGTATTTTCTTGCTAAAACTTCATTCGAACTCTGCATGCTCCGCCTTTAAAAAATAAGTGTTGTATTTTACCTTTTTAGACGTTACTGCTCGCTTAACCATCTCTGCGCGACACGCTTTAAAAACGCAGGATTGTCCGAAGCGAAGAAATGCATCTTCGTCGTTTCAAAACGCTTTGAAAGTTCAAGATGCGATTCCAGCTGTGCAACTATAGCTTCGCCGGAGTGCACAAGAAGCGGACTGTTTTCAAAATAACCGCCTATGGAGGAAGCTATAAGCGGAAAATGAGTACACCCGAGAATAACGGCATCGGGGGTGGAGATATCTTTGAAATAATGCCGCATGACCGACTCAAGCACCTCTCCTTCAAATATATCCTCCTCCACAAGCGGAACGAAAAGAGGTGTGGGAAGAGAGAGGATATTTTTGTAGCCTCTCTTCTTGAGGCCGGTATCGTACGCATTTGAGGCCACTGTCGCTTTCGTTCCTATAACGAGGATGGAGGAATCCTTGTTCTTTATCTTATTCGCCGTGGCAAGGACTCCGGCTTCAACCACACCGACGACCGGATAGTCGGCAACCTCCTGCATCTCTTCAAGTGCAAAAGCGCTTACACTGTTACAGGCGACAATAAGCAGATCGATCTCGAAATTTTTAAAAAACTCTACTGCCTCTATCCCGTAACGGATAATCGTGTTTTTATCTTTGCCGCCGTACGGCACACGTGCCGTATCGCCATAGTAAATTATCTCTTCGAACAGTTTATGCTCCAAAAGAGACTTGACAACCGTCAGTCCCCCTATTCCACTGTCAAAAACTCCCGCTCTCATGCTTCCATCTTCTGCTCGAAATATCGGTTGACGTTTTCATAGATATAGCCGTTTTTATCTATGAAACTGATCTTCTCTTTTGTCAGCTCGTCTACATGCTTTACACCCATCACAGCCATAATGGTTTTGACACCTTTAAGCAGATTTTTATGGTATGCCGCAACTTTGGATGCCTGCTTGTAAACAAGATAGGAGCGACGACGTTTTTTATCCTGAGTTGCCAGTCCTACAGGACATTGATGGCTTCCTTCTCCTGAGCACATACGAGCTCGTATGCATCCACCGCTTAGCATAAAACCACGTGCAATCTGGATAAAGTCCGCTCCAAGGCACATTGCAATGACAACATCATCCGGAGTGAGAATCTTCGAGCTTGCAACAAGCTTGAGTTTATCTCGCACTCCAAGCTCTTTAAGCACACTGTCTGCAATGAAAATCGCATCTTTTACATGCAGCCCCACCCGGTCCATCAGATACAACGGTGCCGTAGCACTTCCACCATCTCCGCCGTCTATCGTAATAAAATCAGGAATTCCTGGGATATCTTCAAGTACTCTTTTTTTGATCTCTTTGGCATACTCCATGAAGTTCTTTTTTGAAGAGATGACGATCTTGATCCCTACCGGTTTTTGTGAGAGTTTCTGCAAACGTGCGACAAAATCGAAAAGCTCCTCCACTGAATGCGCAAAAGGGAAACGATTTGGAGAGTAAAGATTCTTATACGGCTCCACTCCACGATAATAAGCGATCGCCGGAGTCACTTTGTTGGCGACCAGCTTCCCGCCTGTCTGCTTGGCGCCTTGGGCAAGCTTGATCTCCGTCATACGGCAAAATGCCATCGTCTTCTGGTAGCGCTCTTCATCGAAGTTTCCATCTTTATCACGTGCACCATAAAGTCCGGAACTGAGCTGAAAGATGATATCTGGCATATCTTCGGGGACCTCTTTTGGAAAACTCTCACGCGGAGCATCCCAGTTCGGACGAAAAAAACTCAAAGCCTCTTCATCGAAGATATAGGTCTCCTCTTCATTTTTATCCAGTAGCAGCTTTCTAGCGATATTGATAGCGATATACCGATTGCCGAAAAGTTTTGTCAATCGGTAAAAAAATCCATGAAAAGCTCCAAGAGGTACAATATCGAGATAGGGAGCTTTTTGTCTTTGTAAACACTTGTGTGTAAAAAAGAAATTTGTTGTCACACTCCCTTCACCACTGTTAATGGGAAACCCCCCATCATACGCTCCCTTGACAAAGGCACGCGTTCCCTCCGGTGAAATAGCCCCGTCACTCATCGCGCTTCTACCTATGATACTTTTGGCCGTATATGGTTGAGCTCTCTCTTTTCCAAATGTCACGCTGAAATCATCGCTGACTTCATCATCATTAAGTGGTGCGTTCGCGTTTTGGATAAGAAACTTGGGATTTGGTTGTGGCTGAGAGGGAGAGAAGGAGATATAACCGTTTTTCCCTTTGGATGCATCATACACCCAGTCTATCTTGTCTCGCGACTCATAGAACTCTTCGTTGCCGAAATATTG
>JALUFE010000119.1:0-15468 GCA_027052175.1 Helicobacteraceae bacterium
TAATAGTGCTTGATTTATTATTCCTTTTTTTGCATTTTGTGGCACTATTGCCAATTTCCCAAGATAAACGCCAGAACAACTAATTATAATGTCTCCACATTTAACTTCAAAAGCTTTTAACTCTTGAAATTTTTCTTCATTAATAAAATATCTAGCCATTGAAAAATCATTATTAAGCGCATGATATTGTTCATAAACTAAATATCCTTCAGAAACAAAAATCTCTTTTTTCAAAGCACCGCCAAAAGGACCCCTTTTAATTGAATGCTTATCGTCTTTTACTAAATCTTCAATTGTAACAGTTTTCCATTTCTTTGGATTCAAAACAGGATCTCCAAACATATCTAAAAAAGTACTTTTTAGTAGTTCGTCAAGCAGCCTGATACTCTCTTCTCGTTTTGTAATAAGTTCTTCTATCTGAGTTAAAAGATTTGCTATTTTAATTTGTTCTTCAAAAGTTTCAGGAAAAGGGATTTTTATATTTGATAAATATTTTTTAGAAATATGTTTGAGTCCAGCTCCTTTAAATCCGTTTTCTAAAATTGATTTATAATTTTTTAAAAAATATGATACATATTTAACATCAACTTTATTTTTATACTCTTCATTCTTTTGAACTACAAAACAGTCTGTCGATGTAGAAAATTTATCATTTATATAATGTAAACTTGCCTGTCCACCTGTTCCAAAGACAAGACTCTCACCCTCATATAAATACTCATCACAATATTTACTCAGCATTGGACTTGAAGTAAAAAAGGGGTACTTCCCTTTTTCTTTACCTTTACCAGCTTTTATTTTGCTTTTTTGCAAGAATTTAAAAATATTAGCAAATTTTTCTTTTTTCATCAAAACAAACTCTTTATATTTTTCAATTCATTCTGAATTTCAACTTCTATTGTCTCCAACTTCTCCAAAATAATAGCTGGTTCCTCATATTCTATCTCTTCAAACACCTCTTCTTTGTAGCTATTGAAACTCAAATCATAGCCATTGTTTACAATCTCTTTTTTAGGTACAAAAAAGTGTTTGGCTTTTCTGTCGTTCTCTGCTGCCGGGTCTCTGTTTTTAAACTTCTGTATAATATCTTGCAGATCGCTCTGCTCTATTTTGGTGCGTTTATCATCTAAACTATAGCCATCATGCTCCATCTCGTAAAACCATACATCATACTCATTCTTTTTTGGAGCCTCTTTTTGTGAATTGGCTACTTTAGTAAAGACAAGTATAGCAGTTGCTACTCCTGCATAAGGTTTAAATACACCGCTAGGCATAGTGATCACTGCTTTAAGTTCCGACTGTTCAAGTAGTATTTTACGCGCTTCTACAAAAGCTTTTGCCGTGCCAAAAAGCACCCCTTGAGGGACGATTACTCCAGCGGTTCCACCAACTCGTAGCATCGTATGGATACGGTCAATGAAGAGTAGTTCTGTTTTGGTTGTACTCAGTGTCAAAGATTCAGAATCTATCTCTCCTTTGTTTAAGTTACCTGTAAAAGGAGGATTGGCTAAGATAGTATCGTAAGTACCTAGCTCTGCGTGATTAAACTTTTTGCTTAGTGTGTCCATATAGTCGATCTGCGGGTCGTCAATACCGTGCATCATTAGATTCATTAAACCCAATCGAACCATTGTGACATCAATGTCATATCCATACAAAGAGCTGTCAAGTGCCTCTTTTACAT
The DNA here is from genome assembly GCA_027052175.1 of Helicobacteraceae bacterium. Lineage (GTDB taxonomy): Bacteria > Campylobacterota > Campylobacteria > Campylobacterales > Sulfurimonadaceae > S012-15. The sequence goes on from JALUFE010000119.1 coordinate 1,685, forward strand.
TGTTTGTCAGCAGTGCACTTGTACTGCTGCGCCAAAAACCATCCTCGTCTTTTACTGCATACTTTTTGTCTCTGTCCAAAGAAGTAACAATATACTGATACGCCCCAAGCAAAAATCCACCTGTCCCACATGCAGGGTCGCCCACTTTGTCACTCAGTTTAGGTGCTACCAGTTCAGCCAATAGCTTGATAATATGCCGAGGCGTTCTAAACTGCCCGTTTTTACCGGCTGTAGCTATCTCACTAAGCAGCATCTCATACACATCACCCTGAATATCTTGAAATGCCTGACCGTTCTCTTCGGCATCCCGTTCAATCTCTTTGAAAATCTCTTCTATCGTATTGACGGCTTCTACAAGCAAAGATGCAGAAGGGATGATAAAAACGGCATTTTTCATATGTTTGGTGAAGTGTGAGTTTTGACCGTTCAGCTCTTTAAGGAATGGAAAAACATTTTGTTGTATATGTGCAAGCATCTCTTCTGCAGGAAGTTCTTTAAAATAACTCCATCTCAACTCATCTTTAGGATATGATTGAAGTTTTTCTTTCTCAGTACCGGTATAAGGATTGTAGTCTACACCCACTCTTTTATAGGTACCATCAAACAGAGATACATATTTTTTACCTGTCCACTCGGCATCTGCCTTGCGTTTTGTATCCAACTCATCTATACGCTTCATAAAAATGAGATATGTTATCTGTTCAATGGCTGTCAATGGGTTGGATATACCACCACTCCAAAATTTATTCCACAGTTTGTCTATAAGGCTTTTTAGTGTTGGATTATTATGTAACATTATGCGACAAGTTCCTTTGTAAGTATTAATATCTCTTCTATCTCATTAGGAGTGAAGACTCCCCGTATATCATCGGGATGCAAAACTGTAAACGGCACAGAGATCAGGTCTTTTTTCTCTCTGTCACCCTGCTTAATGATAAAATCTCTCAGCAGATTTAGAAACTCCAGCTGCGTTATCGTCAAGGTAGTATGTTCAACGATAAACTGATCTATCGAAACACTTACTGTATCTGGAAAGCTCTCTATCTTTTCAATACCAAGTATAAGACAAATAAGCTTTAAAAAAGGTACTTTAGGAGTATGATAAACACGACGAAGCAGATCGATGGTGATATGTGGTGATTCATTTGCTAAAAGTTCAGAAAGCTGCTTAGCCTTCTCCTGGGTAATGTTTTTGCCATCTTTTATCTTCTGTAAAATGACATTTTGTACTAAAAGCTCCGTTATTTTAACCTCCATCATCTTTTTATACTCACTAATACGTACGGATTCATTCTCTGCACCAGAGCTGACAAACTCTTTCTCTTTGATGATATTTTCAAGATTATAGCGTGTCTGCTCTTCTCCATATATCTCTCTACACTGCATCAGTTGAGCCAACTCTTCAGCTATACCATCGAGCTTTTCATCGGTAGCGTTTTGCCAAAATTTCAATTTCAATGCCTCTTCAATGATAGCTTGATGTTTGGCCACGATGCTGATAGACAAAGGCAGTTCAGCTATCTGCTCCATAAGCTTTTGAGTCTGTTTATCATAGGCATTGTTATCAGCTTTTAATCTATAAAGAGAAGCCAGAAGTACATCTTTTTCAAAACACATTGCTTTAAAATCTACTCCTACGACCGTTTTGAAAAGAGATTCTATTTTATTATGAAGAAAAGCGGTTTTCTCCTCATCCAAGTTGTTCCAAAAGTCATCACTGAATTTATCTAATTCATTTTTGGCATCTCTAATAACAATAGAATTTTTAGGAAGGTGGACGATCTCTGTTCTGAGTATTTCTATCTCTTTGGTAACTATCTCTACATCTTGGTTAAAGGCTTCCCCTATCTTATCTATGCGTATCTCGGCACGCTTGACCGGCAGAGGTGTCATATTTGACAACTCTTGGCCTTTTGGATTGAGCTTGAAATATCGTTCCTATTTGTATAAAAACAAAAGAGAAGCTCTACACTGGAAATTTGTTGAATACGCTGTGCATACTGCTTTGCCTGTTCCCGTCCCACTTCAACATCTTTGGAAGTACGCTTGGCTTCAACAACTGCCAGTGGTTTATCGTCACGCCCAAGTAAAACATAATCACTAAACTGTGTGAAACCATAAATGAAGGTAACATCTTTGACAGAAAAACCACTATCAACTACATAATCTTTTACTACTTGAGTATGATCTGTGACATCCCATATAGAAGCAAGAAGTCGTTTATCTATCAATAAGGCACAGGTTTCTGCTTCTGTCATCCACATCTCCTTGAAGTAGTGTATTGTATCAAACAACTATGATTTTATATATAAAATATCTCTTAATCTTTCACATTTTTCTCAAAAAGATTTCTTGCAAAACTCCTAAACAGTCTCAGAGGAGGTAAAGCCAAGAGATTTTGTAAAACAAATTTTCAAGCCTAGCCGTAGTTAAGTTTGGAAATTTTTTTGCGAAATGTCGCTGGCTTTCACTCCTCCCACAGGGCGTTATCAAGAGAGCTTTACTCTTCGTTAGACAACCTTCACCATAGCGTTGGCTACGCTGAAGAACATCTGCCTTGATTAAAAACTCTCTTGATAACGCTGAGACTACTTAGGAGTTTTGCAAGAAGTCTAAAGAATGAAATATGAAAACAGATTCATATATCGTACGAAATCAAATCATATCATATGCACCAAATGCACCTTATATGGATCAATATTGCAAAGTTATATCCAAAAATCTTGATTTTTATATTACAATTACTCTATGAAAAGAGTTAGTCTGTTTATCCCCTGTTTTATCGATACGATCTACCCACGAGTGGGTGTAGCTACATTGCGGCTTTTAGAAAAGCTTGGGTATGAGGTGGTCTATCCAAAGAGTCAAACCTGCTGTGGTCAGCCGCTGTATAACTCCGGCTTCAAGGATGAGGCGAAGGTTTTGGCGCAGAAATTTTATGAGGAGTTTAGCGAGTTTGACTATATCGTCGCTCCAAGTGCGAGCTGTATCTCGATGGTAAAAATTCACTATAAAGATCTGCTTCCAAAAAAGCAGTTTGAGCGACTCTCCAAAAAGAGCTTCGAAATAAGTGAATTTTTGCATGATGAAGTGAAGCTGGGGAGTTTGGATATCTCGTTCCCTCATACTGTTTCACTGCATAAAAGCTGTCATGGGCTGCGTGAGCTGGAATTGGGAGTTAGCAGCGAGCGCAACCTCCCCTACTCCAACAAGGTGGAAAACCTACTCAAACTTGTCAAAGATATAAAGATAGTAGAGATGGAAAAGGCGGATGAGTGCTGCGGATTTGGCGGGACATTTAGCGTCAATGAAGCGGATATCTCGATCAAGATGGGAGAGGACAAACTCAAAAACTTCCATAACACCAAAGCGGAGTATCTCATAGGCTATGACAACTCCTGCTTGATGCATCTCTCTTCCATCAATCCGGGTGTGAAGATGCTCCATATCGTCGAGATCTTGGCAGGGATGGCGGATGCAGACCTTTAAAGACACCGACTGGCTTAACGACGCACTCTGGTATGTCCGCCAAAAAAGAGATAATACATCCAAAAATATCCCCGAGTGGGAAGACCTGCGCCGCCACGCATCCAATATCAAAGCCCATACCATCACTCACTTAGATACCTACCTTGAAGAGTTTGAGAAAAAAGCACTAAAAAACGGTATCCAAGTTCACTGGGCAGCCGATGCCGCTGAGCATAACAAGATCATCGAGAAGATTTTAAGAGCCAAAAAAGCCAAAAAGATCGTCAAAAGCAAATCGATGCTCACCGAAGAGTGCGAACTCAACCCCTACCTTGAACAAAGAGGCTATGAGGTGATCGACACCGATCTTGGAGAGCGCATCGTCCAGCTTGCTAAGCAGCGACCCTCTCATATCGTTTTGCCGGCTATTCATCTCAAAAAGGAGGAGGTTGCTAAAATCTTCCACGATCCTAACGCAGATCCGACCCACCTCACCGCACAAGCAAGAATCAGTCTTCGAGAGCACTTTAAGAGTGCCGATGTCGCCATCACGGGGGTGAACTTTGCCGTAGCCAGTGAGGGGGCTTTTGTGGTCTGCACCAACGAGGGCAATGCCGATCTGGGAACCAGTCTGGCGCACACCCATATAGCGGTGATGGGCATCGAGAAGGTCATCCCGGATATGGAGGATCTTGGCGTTTTTTTGCGACTTTTAGCGCGCAGTGCCACCGGACAGGAGATCACTACCTACACCTCCATCTTCAAAAAACCGGCTCAAAACAAAGATATCCATCTCATCATCGTCGATAACGGCAGAAGCGAGATACTTGCCAAAGAGGAGTTTGCAGGAGCTTTGAAGTGCATACGATGCGGGGCGTGTATGAATACCTGCCCCGTCTTTCGGCGCGCAGGCGGGCATGCCTACAACTATGTCATCCCAGGCCCCATAGGTAGCAACTTAGGGGCTGCCAGAGACATCAAAGCGTATGGCAAACTTGCTTTTGCTTCAACTCTATGTGGGAGCTGTACGGCTGTCTGCCCGGTGGAGATAAACCTGCACGAACAGCTACTGGGTTATAGAAACCTCTACAAACAAAATGTCAAAGAGCGCAAAGATATCTACTACAAAGCCGCCTTCTCTCTTCTTAGATCCCCGCTGCTTTACACAACGGCTCTCAAACTTGCAAAACTTCTCCCTCACTCTTTGTATAAACGCGCGTGGAATAAAAGACGAACGATGCCAAAAATAGCAAAAAAAAGTTTCAGGGAATACTATAATGAGTCGCACTAAAATCCTTAAAAATATCAAGAAAAACACTGCAAACCGAGTTCAAAAGGAGCATTTTGAGTATAAAAAGCTCTCCTTTGAAGATAAAAAAGCGGCATTTATAGATGCACTCAAGCGCGCCGGCGGTGAGATTGTCGATACTACGGAGGGGTTTGATGTCGTCTTAGAGGCGGAGTTTGGCGTATGTGAAAACGCAGCATGCTTCATCAACTCCCAAAAGGAGCGCAAGAACTACTCCTTTTATGAGAGTATCGCTATCGTTTTAAATGAGGAGAATCTATTCGATACGATGCATGAAGCGATGCAAAGGGTAGCTATAGATGACTTTGGCATCTTTCTAAGCGGTCCGTCCAAAACGGCAGATATAGAACAAAGTCTCGTTATCGGTGCGCACGGAGCAAAGAGAGTCGGAATATTTTTGATTCAAACCCCAAGTTTATAGAGCTTCTTCCTCTCACTCGATCCGGCAATATTGAGTTGCTTACGATACTTCGCTATGGTACGGCGTACCATCTTGACACCGAACTTCTCTTGAACGAGTTCAAGAATTTTCATATCACTCAACGGTTTTTCTCTTGACTCGTTTTTGACAAGTTCTGCAACATACTCTTTGATGGCAGCGTTGGAAGTTTCCTCGTCTATAGCTGTAGTGAAAAACTCTTTCATAGGAAAAAGCCCTCTGTCACAAGCTATGTACTTGTTAGCGATGGCTCTTGAAATAGTTGAGGGATTATGCCCAAACTCATCAGCCAGAGTCTTGAGCGTGAGGGGCTTAATGCTCCCGCCTGCAAAGAAATCGTACTGATACTCCACTATCATCAAACCCACTTTATAGAGTGTAGCTCTACGCATATCAAGTGCATCCACAAGACTTTTTGCCTCTTTGAGCTTTTTAGCGATGAACTCATGCTCTACTGCATACTCATTGTCTATATGAATAATTGGATAGTATTCATCATTGAGCTTGACCTCGATGTTGCCGTTTTCATCGAAATAGATCATAATATCTGGAACGATCTCTTCGGGTTTCTCCTCATACTCAAGATTAGGAGGATTTCGAAAACGTGAGATAACACGCATGACTTCTGCAAAGTAAGGCTCTTTTGAATAAGTATGGATATTTTCAAGATCCTCTATCATACGCACTGCCAAAGAATAGGCGCGATCATCTAAGTCAGAGTTTTCAAGCTGAAACAGGAATGACTCTCGCAAATCCTTTGCAGCGATCCCGACAGGATCGACATAAGCAAAACGCTTACGCACTCGCTCGAAACTATCTTCGTCTATAGCGTGCTCCTGACAAAATGCTGCCGTATCTCCCTCATAGTAGCCCGATTCATCGAGATTTTCTATAACATAGCGGGCGATCTCTTTGGAGATGGGTGTTGGGAAGAGACGGGACTCTATCTGTTCGTCGAGCACATCATAGAGGCTTTTCTCCTGAATGGTGAGGGCTTCTATCTTCTCACTCGAAGCGTTGGAGACACTGCCGTAAAGCACCCGTTTTGGGATGCTTTTGGACATATTTTCCTCAAAGGAGCTCTCTATCTCAACAACAGGATTGGACTCTGCGAAAGGCTTGATCACCTCTTCTAGTTCATTCAAACTGCTGTGAAGAATCGGCAGCCAATTACGCAGGGTATTTGAAAGTTTATGTTTGACGGCAACGTTTTGGATCTGTCTGAGAACCGCCACGAATCACCTTTTAAAACTTGAACTTTTCGCCAAGATAATGCGTACGCACATCCGGATTTTCACTGATCTCTTTGCTCGTTCCGCTGGCAAGCAAAGCACCCGACTTGATAACATAAGCCCGATCACACACGGCAAGCGTTTCACGTACATTGTGATCGGTGATAAGTACGCCGATATCGTAACTTACAAGCTGCTCTATGACCTTTTGGATATCCAGCACCGCTATGGGGTCAACCCCGGCAAACGGTTCATCGAGCAGCAAAAACTTCGGCTTGTTTACCAGTGCTCTGGCTATCTCCACCCGTCTCCTCTCTCCACCTGAGAGGCTGATCCCTTTTCGGTTGCGTATCGGCTCGATGTTGAACATATCAAGCAGCTCCTCTATGCGCTCTTGCTGCTTGTGCCTCTCTTTTATGCTGACCTGCGCAGCTACAAGGAGGTTCTCTTCGACTGTGAGATCTTTAAAAACAGAAGCCTCCTGCGGGAGATACCCGATCCCTTTGATCGCACGCTTATGTAGCGGTAGAGCCGATATCTCCTCATCGTCGAAATAAACCTCTCCGCTTGTCGCTTCGATCAGACCACAGATCATATAAAAGGTCGTCGTCTTCCCCGCTCCGTTTGGTCCAAGCAGTCCGACAACCTCTCCGCTTCGCACCTCCAGGCTCATTCCACGGACGATCTCCAGACTTTTGATCTTTTTTTTAATGTTGACGGCTTTTAATGTATGCATACAATGTACTCACGCTTGTCGAACGCTATTTTGTTGATGTCGATCGTCGCAACATCGATGCCTGCATCGATGAGGAGATTTTCAAGATGTTTATCTCCCCATTCCACAAAGTGTAACCCATTCTTCTCAAGCTCTTCAAGCATCCCAAGTGAAAGAAAATGCTCCAATCCTTTGTTATAAAGATCATAATGATACAACCCATCGGAGTAGATATGCTGCAGTGAAAATGTCGGGGATGTCACATCCTTCGTTATACCCAACTTCTTAGCAAATGCTTTGACCAGTGTTGTCTTCCCTGCTGCGAGATCGCCTTTAAGCAAAACCACCCCATTTGGAAATTCCTTAACAAACTCCTCCACCAGCGTATCTATCTGCTCTTCGCTTAGTTCATATCGCTTTTTCATAGTTTGCTTGAAACCTCCACGATGTCGTTGAGCTTCTCAAAGGCTATGCCATACTCCAGCACGTCTCTTGCCATCTCAAGCCCCTCTTTGATATCACCCGCCATACCATCGACATAAAGAGCTGTTGCGGCATTGAGCAGTACGACATCTCTTTGGGCATCACTCGCATAGCCTTGAAGGATATCCATGATAATCTTGGCATTGATCTCGGCATCACCACCTTTGATACTTGAGAGAAGGTTTTTGCGTATGCCGTACTCTGCAGGGTCGATAACGAGTTCCTCTATCTTACCGTCTTTGAGATGTGCCGCGTAAGTCACACCACTGATGCCGATCTCATCCATCCCCTCTTGGCTGCTGACAACCATCACATCTTTTGCACCGTTGAGCTTCATCGCTTCGGCCATTTTTGGCACAAAACTCTTGTCAAAGACACCAAGGAGAGACTTTTTGACCTCTGCCGGATTGGTAAGCGGCCCAAGGATGTTAAAAACTGTCTTGTCGGGGATAGACTTGCGAACGGGCATGATGAATTTCATAGCCGGATGGTGATTTTGCGCAAACATAAAGCACCACCCCGTCTCCTCCAACAGTTTGGCGTTTTGCTCAGGAGTGAGCTTCAGCTTTACACCAAGCATCTCCAGCACATCCGCGCTGCCGCTTTTTGAGGTGATGGAACGGTTGCCATGCTTGGCGACATAACTGCCCGCTGCCGCGCAGACTATCGAAGTGGCTGTGGAGATGTTGAAGCTGCCTATCTTGTCTCCGCCGGTACCCACTATATCTATGGCCTTTTCTTTGAGCTCGTCATCTATAGGCAGTTTAATGGAAAAGTCACGCATCACTTCAGCCGCCGCGGCTATCGTCTCGACCGGTGTCGTTTCATCGAGTTTGAGCGAGAGCAGAAACTCCCGCATCTCTGCATCGCTCATCTCGTGTTTGAAAAGTCGTAAAAACTCTCTTTTTGCTTCGTCGTATGTCATGACACTTCCTTTATGTATTTGTCCTGCTCGGATTTCGGGGTAGATTTGGTTGTCGGGATGGCAAGCACTTCGTAGTTTTTAGAGCCGTTTAGATAGTTGAGAGTTATCCGATCTCCCACTGCGACATCTTTGCTCGCTTTGGCAACCTTGCCGTTGATCTCCACGACACCGTTTTTAAGCATATCCTGCGCGATACTGCGCCGTTTTGTCAGATTGACACTGTTTAAAAATTTGTCTATTCGCATATATTTTCTTTGATTTATTTGGATTTTAAAACTTATACCATCGGCAGCTAACTATCAATCTGATAAATAAAAGATACGCTATTAGTTGCAAGGCAAATCTTTGCGGGACTAGCCGTAACTAATTCAAAAAGATTCAACGCAGCAAATGATGGCGTATCTTTTACCCGCAGGGCGAGTATATTGCACACGATTGCTTCGTTGAAACTACTTGAAGCTACTAGTAGCTCCTGCGTAGTTTCGCCTTGCACTCGAATGCAATATACTTGTTTATCAGATTGATAGTTAGCTGCCGATGGTATTATTGTAGGGAAAAAAAACTAAAAGTTTTGTAAGAGTGGAACAATTTTTGCGTAATCAGCGTCATTATGACACTTGATTACGCAGTAGGCATATCGAATTCTACTTTTTTCTTTATATACTCTTGATAGTATCTTTGTCCTGTAACAATATTCGCAAGCAGCATCGCAGACGATACAAAAAAGAGCAATGCTCCAGCCACGACAAAGTAACGAGAAAAAATCCCAAGCCCAAAAGCGATATAAGCTGCGTAGTAGAAGTATGTCTGTATCTGCATCCGATTCTTTGGTATGACCTGACTCATCTCCGCTTCAAAGACCATCGAGGAGCTGAGATGAAACCATGTCAAAAAAGGAACGATCTTGTATAGCATCGCATTCATCAGGGCATAAATACCGCCAAAAAGAGCGAAAAAGGCGATGTAGAAACTCAGATCCGTCTGCACAAAGCTCTCTGCGGCAAAAAGGAGTGCGGCTATGACGGGATTTGTCATCGCAAAGTACCAGAGGTTGATGCTCAGATCGCTTCTGGCACGCTTACGGTTTTTGAGTATAACGATGCTTGTAATGGCAAAAACGAGCACACAAAATGCCAGCGCCACCTTCACAAATCCAAGAAAAACGAAGTTGTCCGAAAGACGAAAATAAACAAATCCAAAAAGCAGTGCAAGAACCACGACATAGAGCCACTCTTTCATAAACTTTGGAAACTCTCTTGCTACGAAGAACATTGGAATGATGCGGTAGGAGACGGCATCGATCAGGATGAATACCCAGCCAAAAAGCATCAAGGCTATATGGATATCGCCAAACTTCACACTGTTGACAAACCCGCTGTGCCCCATAAGTGCAACAAATCCGAAGATGGTCGCAACAAAAAGGAGTGCGAAACTGGCTGCGAAATTTTGGATCAAAAAGTCCTTCTCGCTGCTTTCAAAAACGGTACTGAAAGAGAGATAGGCAAAATAGCCAAATCCGCCGGCCAATAAAAACCCGCCAAAGTTCATAAGTGGAGTCGAATAAAGCAAAAAACCACTTAGAAACAAGAGTACTCCAAGGTTGACAAAAGTATAGATAATGTTGGCGTTGCGCACGACATTCTTATAAGCGATCCCAAGCATCACAGGGATCATCTGGAACATCGCGCCAAACATGATATGGCTGAAAAATCCGATCGTAAGTGTATGTGTCACGGCGATGGAAGCATAATCGAAACGACTCTCTATACCCATTGTGTTTGCCGCAAGAACAAGAGAGAAGATACACAAATAAAGTGCACCGGTGATGAAAAATCGAAGCGGTATGTTATACGGTGGTGCCTGCTCTAAACTAAGTCCTTGAAACATTCTCTCTCCATATCCTCATCAAAAAGTCGTTTGGCTCATCTTTTATGATCTCATATCGCATTCCCCGTGCCGCAATTTCGTTAAACAGATGGCGTGGTTTCATCCTGTGTTTGAAGATCAAAACCTCATCCTCTCCCACTTCATCCAAAACACGCACCGCCTGTATCAGTGGCTCGGGTGCTTCTAGAAGGCTGACATCGAGGAGTTTTTCTTGCATTACCAGTTCTGCAGTTTTTCAACGATCTCGTCGTTCTCGCTTATGAGATGCTGCTGTATCATCGTATAGAGCATCTGCTCCTCTTTGGCGTTGTGCTGCTGCAAGAGGATGTTCATCGACTCTCCAAGTCCGAAGATGCGATCTTTGTCCTTGGCATTGTAAGCCTCATCCATCTTCTCAAACAGCGACTTTGCCTGTGCATGCTCCATTCTCATAACCTGAGTGGGTCCCTGTGTCATCCCTGTTTTTTGCTCAAAAAGTGGAAATAGATACTCCTCCTCCATATCGAAGTGCTTGAGCGTTTCGTTTTTAAATGCCAGGTACTTCTCAAGCGCACTATCGAAATCACCCTTCTCTACCACTTCTTCCGCTTCTGCAAGAAGATGATCGCATTCTCTGTGTTTATGTGTCATAAAATCTTTTATAGTCATGAGATTCTCCGTGATTTTTAGCGAATTCTACAATAAACAGGATAAAAATTGTCTTATTTTAATTTATTATTTTTCCATATAATTACGAAAATTCATAATGAAAGAAGAGAACCATGCATTATCCGTACCAAGGACTTGAACCTTATACTCTGGCGGAACTGTTTGATCGAAGTGTCAAACTCTACAGTGAACGTCCTGTTTTTGGCTGGATTGACGGCCTTGCCATGAGCTACAACGAACTCGCTGCCAAAGTACGTGCAATGATCGAAATTCTTAAAGAAAACGGCATACGACAAGGAGACAAAGTCGCACTTCTGAGTGAAAATATGCCAAACTGGCCCATAGCCTATTTCAGCATTACCTATATCGGTGCCGTTGTCGTGCCGATTTTGCCTGATTTTAATCCCGCAGACGTGCACCACATCCTAAGACATTCCGAAGCCAAAGGGATTTTCGTCTCTTCCAAACATCAGCACACGATAGAGGAACTAACCAACTCGGAAGTTTCCTTTGTCATCAATCTCGATCATTTGGAAATCATCGAAGATCTCAACAATTTCAGTTATATCGATCAATTTCGTAAAAAAATTTCCGATAAAATCAAAAAAAGCGAAGAGCAGTACCGTCCCCAAGAGGATGATCTTGCCGCTTTACTCTATACCTCTGGAACGACAGGGCATTCCAAAGGTGTTATGCTCACCCATAAGAACCTTACAACCAATGCGATGAGCTCTTTTTCCGTCTTGAAAATCCTGCCGGAAGATGTACTGTTGTCTATTTTGCCACTTGCGCATACATTCGAATGTACCATAGGGATGCTTGTACCTGTTTTACACGGATGCAGTGTTCGTTACCTCGACAAAGCACCCACACCAACCATCTTACTGCGCGCGTTTGACAAAGTACGCCCTACTATGATGCTGAGTGTCCCTCTTGTCATCGAAAAAATATTCAAAAACAAGATTCTCGCCAAAATAAACGGCTCTGCGATATCTCGTACTCTCTACAAAATCCCGTTTTTCAAAAAGCTCATCCACAAAAAGGCGGGATCGAAGTTGATGGAGACATTTGGAGGAAGACTTCGTTTTTACGGTATTGGAGGGGCACCGCTGCCGACATATGTCGAAGAATTTCTATATGACGGCGAAATCCCCTATGTCGTGGGCTATGGTCTCACAGAGACTGCCCCACTGCTTTGCGGTACACCGATAGATCAACCCAAGAAGATAGGCTCGACAGGTCCGGCAGTCTATGGAGTTGAAATAAAAATCAAAGATCCGAACAAAGAAGGAAAAGGTGAAATATGCGTAAAAAGTCCAAGCGTAATGGTAGGATATTATAAAGATGAAGAGAAAACAAAAGAGGTCTTCGATGAAGATGGATGGTTTTTAACCGGTGATCTGGGATATCTCGATGATGAGGGCTACCTCTTTATCAGCGGACGCAGCAAAAATATGATCCTCGGCCCAAGCGGCGAAAACATCTACCCGGAACAGATAGAATCCATCATCAACGAGCATCCATTGGTGCTTGACTCTCTTGTACTCGAACAAGACGGCAAACTTATAGCGCGCGTACATCTCGACTACGAGCAGCTCGATCGGATGTTCAAAGCCGAAAAGCGAAGCGATCAAGATGTACATAAAGATATAGAAAAACTTCTTGAAGAGATTCGAATCGAGACCAACAAACGGCTTGCCTCCTTTGCGAAAATTACAAAGTTCATCGAACAGCAAGAGGAGTTTATCAAAACACCGACAAAAAAGATAAAACGGTATCTTTATAATCAGTGATCGGTCATTGATGATTGATAATGAATAAAAAGGTATCACTATCATCGATATTCAATGACCAAAACCTAAGCATCCGTTGAGTATAATAACGCAATTTTTTTACAAGGTTAGTCAATGATAACTTCCCTCAGAGGCATGAACGACATCATTTGTGATGAGCGTTTCAACTACTTTTTGCAAACTGCCGAGCGTATAGCGAAAAACTACGGTTTTTGTTATATCGAAACTCCTATACTCGAAGAGACTGCACTCTTCAAACGCAGTGTCGGTGAGAGCAGCGATATCGTGGGTAAGGAGATGTACCAGTTCATCGACAAAGGTGGCAATGATGTCTGTATGCGACCTGAGGGCACGGCGGGCGTTGTGCGTGCTTTTATACAAAAGAAACTCGATCGTGCCGGCGGGATTCATCGTTACTACTACTATGGACCGATGTTTCGCTATGAGCGACCCCAAAAAGGGCGTCTAAGAGAGTTCCATCAGTTTGGAGTGGAGAGCTTTGGAGTAGAGAGTGTCTATGAGGATCTCTCGATTATCATGATGATTGCAGACATACTCGATGCACTTGGCATTGGTTACAGACTCAAACTCAACTCGCTTGGCTGCAAAGAGTGTATGCCGCCATACAGAGACTCTCTCGTCTCCTTTTTGGAGAATGTCGAAGAGGATATCTGCGAGGACTGTAAGCGCAGAAAAGGTACCAACCCTATCCGTGTGCTTGACTGCAAAAACGAGAAATGTCAAGAGCTCTACACCGACGCACCAAAACTTATCGACAACCTCTGTGACGCATGCGAGAGTGACTTCAAAAAACTCACTGCACTCCTTGACAAACAGGAGATAGCTTATGAGATAGACACCAACCTTGTACGCGGCCTTGACTAC
>JALUFE010000119.1:15478-23332 GCA_027052175.1 Helicobacteraceae bacterium
TGACGGCATCGGGGCACAAAACGCCATCGCCGGCGGAGGCAGATACGATCGTCTTGTGGAGTTTCTTGATGGCAAGCCCACACCTGCTGTCGGTTTTGCGATGGGGATCGAGCGACTTCTCGAACTCATAGAGATGCCACAGCCCAAAAGAGAAGGCTACTACATCGGTGCGATGGATGACGACTCCATCGAACTTGCCATAGAACTTGGGCACAAGAAACGAAAAAGTGACAAAGCAGTTGTCGAGTACAAAAGAAAATCACTCAAAAACCACCTCAAAGGTGCCGACAAGATCAACGCCAGATACTGCGTAGTGATCGGTGAAGACGAGCGTAACAACGGTACCGTCTGGGTCAAAGACCTGCAGGAAAAAACAGAGAAAGTCATACCGCAAAAAGAGTTCTGACGTGAAAAACTATGCGCTTGATGTCTGGTCCAACAACAACTTCATCATCGACAGCGGTCTGCTCAAACTCAACTACAAAAGTATGCCCTCTCTGCTTGAGATAACGCAAAAGATACGCGATCAAGGCATACGCGGACCGATGCTGCTTCGCTTCCCGCACCTTATCAAAAAGCAGATAGACAATCTCTATCGTAATTTTCAAAACGCTATTGAGATCAATAATTACAAAGGCGGTTTCAATGCCGTCTTTCCACTGAAAGTCAACCAGTATCCACAGGTCGTCAAAGCCGTCACCGAGTCGGGTCAGAAGTATAACTACGGTCTTGAAGCCGGCAGTAAGGCCGAGCTGATCCTGGCTATGAGCAAAGTCAATGAGGGCGCACCTATCACAGTCAACGGTTTCAAAGACGAAGAGATGATCACACTCGGTTTTATCGCCGCTTCTATGGGTAAAGATATCACGCTGACCGTCGAGGGATTGGGTGAGCTTGAGACGATCATCGAAGTAGCCAAAAAGAGCAGCCTGAAAACCCCAAATATAGGTATCCGAGTGCGACTCCACAGTGCCGGCAGCGGTGCTTGGGCAAAAAGCGGTGGAATGGATGCGAAGTTCGGGCTTACCTCAACCGAAATCCTCGAAGCCGTCTCTCTGCTCAAAGAGGCAGATCTACTAGAAAATCTTACGATGATCCACTTCCACATAGGCAGCCAGATGGCAGACATAGGACCGATCAAGCGCGCTCTTAGAGAAGCCGGAAACATCTATGCTGAACTCAAGATGCTTGGAGCGAATGCGCTCAAAAACATCAACATAGGCGGCGGCCTTGCCATAGAGTACGAGCAGCACTCCCGCCAAAAATCCTACAACTACTCGCTTGAAGAGTTCAGCAGCAGCGTCGTCTTCTTGCTTGCAGATATCATGAATGCCAAAGGAGTCGAACATCCAAACATCTTTACCGAATCAGGCCGCTTTATCGCTGCACCTCATGCCGTTTTGGTCACACCTGTTTTGGAACTTTTCTCTCAAGACTATCAAGAGCGGCATCTGAAATTCAAAGAGAAAAATCCGCCGCTTATAGAAGAGCTGCGCGAGCTTTACGAGGCACTCAACCAAAAAAACTGCATCGAGTATCTCCACGACGCACTCGATCATATCGAATCGCTCCTGACACTTTTCGATCTTGGATACATCGACCTCCAGGACCGCTCCAACGCCGAGATCCTTGTACACAACATCATCAAAAAGTCACTCTATCTCAAACGCGACTACACAACGACAGAGCTTGTCCAGCTTCAGGCACGCCTGCAGGAGCGCTATCTTATCAACGCCTCCATCTTTCAAAGTCTACCGGATTACTGGGGGCTTGGGCAGAGTTTTCCGATAATGCCGCTACATCATCTCGAACTCACGCCTCTTCGCCCCGCTTCACTTTGGGATATCACTTGTGACAGCGATGGAGAGATAGGATTCAAAGAGGAAAAGCCGCTCTATCTGCACGACATCGATCTGGACTTCGAGGACTACTTCCTTGGCTTTTTCAATATCGGAGCCTATCAGGAAACGCTGGGTATGTCACATAACCTCTTTACCCATCCAAGTGAATTCACGATAGAAGTGAATGAAGAAGGTTATAACATCTCTTATGAAAACGAATCCAAAAATATCATAGATATCCTTACCTCAATCGGCTATAACAGAAGTGAAATTTTAAACAAACTTAAAAGCGATATAGCAAACAGTACGTTTATCGGTAAGAAAGAAAAAAATGCTACACTTTCACTACTTGAAACCTACCTCAGCCAAAACGGCTATCTGCGTACGACAAACTAAAGGGATATGATTGGGACTGTTTAGAGAGATACGAGACGATTTTGCCAATGTCAGAAACAATGACCCCGCCTTTAGTTCCAATTTCGACTTTCTCTTCAACTATCCCGGTGTCTGGGCAGTAGCTTGGTATCGTATAGCCAACCGGCTCTACCGTTCCGGCTGGAAACGATTAGCCAAAATCATTATGGGCGTGAACAAGATTTTCACTCAGATAGATATCCATCCCGGAGCGACTATCGGCAAACGTGTCTTTATCGATCATGGTATCGGCGTAGTGATCGGAGAGACAAGTATCATAGAGAATGATGTTTTGATCTATCAGGGTGTCACCCTCGGTGGAGTGAGTTTAAATCCCGGAAAACGCCATCCGACCATCCGCCAAGGCGTCGTTATAGGAGCGGGAGCGAAGATACTTGGCAATATCGAGATAGGCGCGCATGCCAAAATAGGTGCAAACTCCGTCGTCGTCAAACCCGTTCCCGAGTGCTCTACAGCCATCGGCATCCCCGCACACAATATCGAAAAAGGGCGCTGCAAAGATCCTTTTATGCACAATATGCTGCCTGATATCAACAAAGAGCTCTTTGAGTACCTTCTCAAACGTGTCGCAATCCTCGAACATCTGATGCTGAAAGAAAAAGATGCCAAAGAACTGGTAGAAAAAGACCTCGAACTCGAACAAATCTATAAAAGTTTTCTCGATTCAATGAAAAATTAAAGCTTCTTTTCCTATAATTTCAGATTAGAAATTACTAAAAGGGCTTTGTATGCTGACGAAACGAATCAACACACTTTCAGAATCCATCACTATAGCAGTCTCCACACTTGCTCAAGAACTCAAAGCGGAAGGCAAGGACATACTCAGCTTCTCCGCAGGCGAGCCGGACTTCGATACCCCACAGGTCATAAAGGATGCGGGTATCAAAGCTATACAAGAGGGATTTACAAAGTACACAGCCGTCGACGGCATCCCGGAACTCAAAAAAGCCGTTATAGAAAAACTTGAACGTGACAATGGTTTACATTATGAAATGAACCAGGTTATCGTGAACAACGGTGCAAAACATTCACTCTTCAACCTTTTCCAGGCAACGATAGAAGATGGAGATGAAGTTATCATCCCGGCTCCCTACTGGGTAACCTACCCCGAACTCGTCAAGTACTGCGGCGGTAAACCCGTAACCATAGAAACAGATGACACCACAGGTTTCAAAATCACAGCTGCCCAGCTCAAAGCTGCCATCACACCAAAAACAAAAATGCTCATTCTTACAACCCCTTCCAATCCGACGGGAGCTATCTATTCCAAAGCGGAACTCGAAGCGCTTGCCGAGGTACTCAAAGGAACGGATATTCTCGTAGCAAGTGACGAGATGTACGAAAAGCTCACTTATGAGGGAGAGTTCTGTTCGGTTGCCAGCATCAACGACGATATGTTCAAGCGCACCATCACTATCAACGGCCTCTCGAAATCGGTCGCAATGACAGGATGGCGCTTTGGATATATGGCGAGTGCTCACACCGAGCTCATCAAAGCGACGAAAAAACTGCAAAGTCAAAGCACTTCAAATATCTGTTCCATTACTCAAAAAGCAGCCATTCCCGGACTTGACGGCAGTGCCGAAGCCGATATAAAAAAAATGAGAGAAGCGTTCAAAAAACGACGTGACGAAGCGGTCAGCCTCTTCAACGAAATAGAGGGGTTAAGTGTTCTTGCACCCCACGGTGCTTTCTATCTTTTTGTCAACATTAAAGAGATCAGCAACGATTCTCTTTCATTTGCCAAAGAGCTTTTAGAGAGTAAAGGGGTTGCAGTTGTCCCCGGTGTCGGGTTTGGAAGCGAGGGATATTTCCGATTCAGCTTTGCCAGCAGCATTGAAAATATTCGTGAAGGTATAAAACGCATCGCGGATTTCATTCAAGAGAAAAAGGCATAAGCCTTTCTCCTCTTTCCAATTATGAGTTGGCAACCTCTTTGAGCGCCGCACAAACCTCATCTACATTTTCAACAGGGATATGCGCTTTCCAGTCAGGATTTTCCGCATCACCATTAAGGCTGATACCGATACTGACAACGGGCTTTGAGTCCTCTCCATATGGCTTTTCTATCTTCGTTATCGAGATAACACCTTTGTCGCTGCTTGCAAGTGATATAACTTTAGACATGTTCTTCTCCTGTAGTTGTTTTTTTATCTTGATTATCATAACCTAATTAGATTAACATCATTGCCACAACAGTGGCACTACTCCATAAAGTTCGGATAAAATTTCTTGATGATATAGTAGATTTTGCACCCCAGACAAAAATCAAAATAGGTATCTAAAAGCAGACATGCCACATAAACAGTCGCCAAGATCAAAACGCCAAGCTGTATCTGCAGGAAATCGAACATAATCATTCCCGCAGTGAAAAGAAGTCCAAAATAGGCTGCAAGTTTTTTCGATGCACCGTCTTTTTTCACTGTTTGCATCGAAAAAGCTTTTTTTGTCAATAGAGACATATGATACACAAGGGAATATCGCTTATCTACAAAAACACGTATCACCAGATCGAAAAAGATAAACAACAATATGGCGACATAGCCGCTTTGCAGATAAAAAGCGACTAAAAGTGCGACATAAAACGAAGAGATTCTCGAAACCGTATTGTCATAGGTTTGAAAATTTATGGGACAGGATTGTGACATATTTCTTCTTCTTATTTTTGTCACAATACTATCACACGAATACTTAATATCTGATTATAATTTTTTTTTATAAAATAAAGCGCTTATGAGCTTTTAAGTAATGAGGCAAAAATAATTTCATAACCCAACAGCAAGAAAAAGGTATAGATGCAAGGCAGATTTTTTAAAGCGTAGCCGAAGCTACGGTGTAAAAATCTAACGCCGTCAGATATGCCTTTTTCTTGCTGCCCTTCAGGTGAGATGATTTTCGCTCATCTTTGCACGAAAATCGCTTTGAAGTAGAATAACTACGACTGCAGCGATTTTCCTACAAATCTAAACGAAACTCATCTCATTGGGTATGAAATTATTTATGCCTCATTACTTAATTTCCAACTCCCTGTGAAATGATGTGTAGATAGTCATGCATATCGAAATACCCTATAAGCATCTCAAAAAACATCCGTAAAAAAAGCTCCCAGAAAAAGAGCATCAAAAGGATGAGTATCCATGTCCATTTTTTGCTTTTAGCCTGAAAATAGCGCTGAAGAGTTGGATATTTTTTAAGAAGATAATCTTTGAACAGAAAAAACAGAATCGGAGCTAAAAACGCGAAAATATAGTAAAAGAAGACAAGGACATACTTCGTGATAAATGTGTTAAAACTGAGTATGTCCCACATCTTTTTCCTTTAACTTAAAAGTTTTATCAACTTGTCCGTCGCTTCAAGCGCGATATCCGGCGGCATATGCCCTTTGTTGTAGTAGAGATAACTGTCAAACCCCCACTTCATCATCTTCGATATCGGTGAGTGGATCGCCACATCCGTCTTCCCACCGTAAAGAACATCCGAAGCTATGAGTGTAGCATCATGTCCACCCATGTTCATTATACAAAAAACTTCTAAATCATGCGGCGGTATCTCCACATCTTCACCAAGATCTTTGAGCAGACCTGCAGCGGCGATCGCTCCTTCGATGATGGCGACGTGTCCCAGCTTCGGCTGTGCAAGAGCGGCGATGTCACCTGCAGCGAAGATATTTGGATAATCCAAATGACGCATCTTGGTATCTGTCGGGATGAAGCCTTTTTCATCGCCTATACCGGAATCTTTTAGAAACTGCGGTGCACTGTAAGGCGGGATGATGATAGCCAAGTCGCACTCCATCTTCGTCCCATCTTCAAAAGCGATGAAATCTTTACCAATTTCACTCAGTACTTTATTGTTATGCAATGCGATGTCTCGCTCTTGCATAATCTTGCCAACCGCATTTCTTGGCACATCGCCGACATCTTCGAAAAATATTTCACCCGGTGTAAAGACATCAATGCTAAAATCCTTTTTACGCTCCATCTTCTTTTCATTCACAAGATAATAATCGAGCATAAACATGATCTCACCTATGGGTCCCTCGCACGGTGCATTTAAAGGCGGCGCATCTACACGCGTCCCCCATGTACTTTTAGCCGCACCCGTGACAACCTTGCCGCCTTCGAAGCTCTTGACACGATCCCAAAGACGCTGTGCCTGCGTGTCATCGCATACGGAGTACCCATACTCTCTAAAGCCTTTGATCGCGTCATAGTCTTTGATAGCCCCGACGGTAATCATCAAGTAATCATATTCGATATCACCGTTTTCTTTGAGTTTGACGGTATTGTTCTCTGCATCGATAAAAACCGCTTCATCCTGAATGTACGTTGCACCTTTTGTCTTGATCGTGTGTTCAAGTTCTACAAGTGAATGTGACACAGGCGCACCTTCAAAAGCCACTTCAGGCAACGAGGGTTTGAGAAGGGAAAATTTTCGTGGATCGATCACGGTAAGCTCGATCGATTTTCCAACTAAATGGCGGATCTTGTAAAAGATATGCAGTCCGGCAAAGCCGGCTCCAAGAATGACTACTTTTTTCATAACATCAGCTTTCAAATGTTTCAAAAGCGGCTTTGGCATTACCCATTACGGCACTGCTTTGGGCGTGTTTGACTATCTTGACAAGATACGCCATCTCCTCTTTACTCATCCCCATCTTTTTAAGCATCTTTGTCTGCTCCTGAGTGCACTCTTCGCTGCCAAGCGTGATGGAGACGGCAAGCGCAATCATCATCGAAGTTTTCGGATCGAACGGATTGTTCTCATCTTGGATGCTGAATTTGCTACTCATCGCTTGTTCTATAAGAAATCTCGGATCGATCGCCTTTGCGGCGTTGAGAGACTGCGGCAGTGCTCCCATCTTCTCTATCATCATCGCTTCTACTTGTTCCGGTGTCGGTACTTGGTTTTTCATATCTCACTCCTTTTAACTATCTGTTTAGTTAATTATAGCACTTAAAAAGTAAACAGGAGTTGAAAACAAGGCTTAGAAATCCTCGTTTTCAAACTCCTCCTCGGCCTTTTGATCCTCCAAGCGCTCCAACTCCTCATCACTCATCATCAAAGTTTTCATCTTTTTGACAAAGACGGTACGATCGGGGAGTTTTGTAAAGTAGGCGTAAGTTCCATACACCATTAGCACAACCGTAACAAGCAGAATGAGAGCTTGCACTGGAGTGAACTTCTGCACAGGATCTTTTATCTGTAGCTCACACGCCCCACCGGGACAGTATTTCGGATCTTTTCGTTTGATCCACTCAAATATCTTACACCCAAGACACATCGAAAACGCCGCCTCGAAAAAAAGTAGCGCCATACAGATCAAACACACAAGCACTTTGATGGGATTTGGCTCAAAGTGAATCACAAGATAGTAAAACATCGGCCAGGCAAGCAGCATCCCAAGCGCCCATGCGAAGCGCTTCTGTGCCGCACCTACATACTCAGGCTTTTGGTTGCGCACAAAAAAGCGCCCAAGCAACAGACTAGGCGAATACCTCGGCTGGATGATACGGATCGTAAAGTCGATAGCAAAAAAGGTAACGAAGAACTTGGAAAATGTCGCCGTCCCAAGCAT
>JALUFE010000119.1:23342-24308 GCA_027052175.1 Helicobacteraceae bacterium
CTTCACGCTCATTGAGTACCCGCACCTCATATCCAGGTACTTTCTCACCATAAGCAAAAAACTCTTTTAGATTCAAAACTTTTCTCCCTCTTTCAATCGTATGCTTGCTCTCTATGTCTAAAATCTGTAACTACAACCACCACTTTGTCTTCTTCGATCAGATAAAAAAGCCTGTAGTTTCCTACTCTGTATCTGTAATACCCTTCAAACTTTCCTCTCAGTTTTTTTATATTTGTCCCAAAATAGGGGTTGGATCGAAGTTGCGGGTAGACGATAGTAACGATTTTGTCATAAATTTTGTTATCTATCTTTTGTTTGAGCTTCTGAAAACTTTTCGTCTCCGCTATTTTGAAGTCATACAAGGTCATATTCCCCGTTTTTTACCTCTACAAGCCCCTTCTCCAGATTTTTAACCAACTCTTTATCATTTAAAATCTCATTCATTTCCGCATCACTGACATATTGTGATGAAGTCAGATACTGCAGTGTCGCATACTCGATAAAGTTGGAAATATTTCTGCGTTGCCCATCAGCCGCGGTTTTTATCATCTGATAAACCGCATCATCGACTCTCATTGTTACGGTTTTCATATGCGCACTCCTTGAATATATTATTTTATATTGTATTCAAAATTATTCTAATTGTCAATATTTGAGGAAGTTGTAGTTGTTACCGGGTACCTTTTGTTTTAGCAGATATTTTTTTGTTTCCTTTTGGTTAGCTAAAATATACATATTGTACTTTATGTGTCAACTTGTCAAATTTGAACAATATTCCCAAATTCTACTTGTTTAAAATTAAATATTTGAAATGAGCAAAAAGGAATTTGTATTGGAATAAAATTTTTATTTTCATACTCTGCAAAAAGCATTAAAACATTTTTCAGGTCAGCATCTTTAAAAACAAGATTGACTTTTTCCCCACCATATCTTTTACCAAAACCAATACTGCACATTAAAAAAATT
>JALUFE010000120.1 GCA_027052175.1 Helicobacteraceae bacterium
GTTATAAAAGGTAAAAATCATCAATGGCTCTCTTTAGCAGCGGGAAAAAACATACGCCTATTGTCAAAAAGGTTCGTCCTACCGTTGTCAAGACGGAGAATGTTGCCAGGGAGATCGAATCGATAGCTAAAGAGTATGGAATCAAGCAGGAAAATCTCGATTTCAACATTCTCGATGTACGCAGCTTTACGCGTTTTTTGCGAAAAAGAGACGAAGGAGAATGGGAAGAGATCGAAAACGAAAGATTAAACGAGATAGACGATGCGACACTGCTGGATCCGAATTTTCAGATTAAACAAATTTATGAAGTGGAGATTTTCTCAAGACAGCGCAGTAGAAATCCTTTGGATGAGTTTAAAATCGCTATAGGGGCCAATGCGACAAAATGCAAGATTTACATGCAGATCAAAGAGGGTTCCGTTCTTCGCTATTTTACAGGATTCAAAGATGAGTTGAGGATGTACATCGACAAGCATAAAGTGCGTGCAGGAGTTTTGATATATATTTTCGATGAAATGCTTGAAAGTGTCGTTTCTAAACTCGCGGCAAAAGTACAGCTTGAAGAGATGCTTCTCTTTGAAAAGATGGAAACGGTTCTCATAGCGGAATCGATAGAACCGACTCCCACTCAACATGGAACGCTTGTCTTTCGTTATGAAGAGCATAAAAATGAAGAGGATGCGGACAAGCGCATAGATTATGCCGATAGAGGGTTTATCCAGAGTGTACACAAGGATGAATTGCTGATCGAGTACATCAAGCCACGTCCCGGGCAGCCTGGCAGAGATTGCAGAGGGCGGTATATAGCACCGAAAGAGCCGTCGGAAAATAACGATATCACGTTCGATATAGATGAAAGCACCATATATGTCAAAGAAGATGAAAAGAGTATCAAATATTTTGCAAAAGAGAACGGGTATATCGCTTTTGAAGACAATACTTATATGATTAAATCCGAAGCGGATGTCAACCAGGTCTCTTTTAAAACGACAGGTTCGATTACGGTTGGAACGGACAGTGATGTCAATCTCATCGTTACAGAAGCCGATGCGATCAAAGATGCCATCGACACGGGTATGAAAGTTGAAGTTTCAGAGCTCGATGTAGAGGGAAATGTCGGAAGCGACGCTAAAGTCAAAGCCGTAAAAGCGACAATTGGCGGGCAGACTCATAAAAGTTCTTTGATCGAAGCTGAAGAAGTGGATATAAATATTCATAAAGGAACCGTCAAAGGGAAAAATGTTCGTATCACACGTTTGGAACATGGAGTTGTAGAAGCCGAGAATGTTCAGATAACACAGGCGATAGGCGGAAGAATTTATGCCGAAAACGTCATCATAGAAGTATGTGGCTCTTACGTACGTATCAACGCATCTCATAAAATCGAGATAAAAAAGCTGCGCGGAAGTGAAAATATTTTTACGATCGATCCGCTTCAACAGAAAAAGACAAAAGAGGGATATGAGAAAAACAAGGAGGAGATACAAGAGATAGAGATAAAACTGCAAAAGAGCAAAAAAGCGGTTGAAGACTATACAAAAGTAGTGAAGAAAAATTATAAAGTTTTTAATGATATCAAAAAACGGTTGCTGCATTATAAAAAAAACGGTATCAAGTTTCCTGAAGCGTATGTGAAGCAGTACAAGATGTATCAGGCTCAGATCGATAAACTCAAAGAACTGAAAGAACAGCAGCAGCGATTAGAGGAGAAACTCTATCTGCTTGCAAATCAAACCGATACCCTACAGTACGATATTCTCGATGCGCGTATCATCAATCATGACAGATGGATAGGATACAATGAACTCCGTGCAAAATTGCTTGATCCTCCTTTGGAACTTGTCTACAAACCTCAGGAGAATGAAGCAGATCATATCTATGGTGTTGTGGAAGTCGAAGAGGATGTCTTTAAACTCCAGCCTTTGAAAGAGGATATATGATTGTAGGCTTAAAAGGAACAGTTCAATACAGAGAACCTAATGTAGTGCATTTGGATGTACACGGTGTCGTGTATGAGGTGTTTATCTCCCTGCAGACATTTGCCGCACTGCAGGAGAGTGTGCATCTGCATACCGTGCACATCGTTCGGGAAGATGCGGAGTCTTTATATGGTTTCATTTCGAAAGCTGAAAAATCGCTTTTTGAACGTCTTATAAAGATAAACGGCGTTGGACCGAAAGTCGCGATGGCTATTTGTTCTACCTATACGCCGCAGCAATTTGCGACGGTCATCAGCTCCAATGATGTCGCGGGTATCAAACGGGTTCCAGGAATCGGTCCAAAGAGTGCTGGTCGAATCCTCGTCGAACTCAACGGATTTGATACGGAGCTGTTGGAAAATTCGACAAATGGTGAATCTCATAGCAGATCACGTGCAGAAGCGACTCAAGCGCTTGAAGCGCTTGGATTTAAAAAAGAGCAGATATCCAAAGCGCTTTCGCAATGTAGCAGTAG
The DNA here is from genome assembly GCA_027052175.1 of Helicobacteraceae bacterium. Classification (GTDB taxonomy): domain Bacteria; phylum Campylobacterota; class Campylobacteria; order Campylobacterales; family Sulfurimonadaceae; genus S012-15. The sequence goes on from JALUFE010000120.1 coordinate 2,455, forward strand.
TGATACCGCCGCGCTTGTCAAAGAGGCGCTTAAATACTTAAAAACCATATAGTAAAGGAAAAGATGAAACTGACAATACTTTTTGGCGGTGCAAGCTTCGAACATGAAATCAGCATCGTCAGTGCTATCACAATCAAAGAGAAATTGCAAAAACATTTCGATCTTTCGTTTGTTTTTTGTGATACCGATCACAGCTTTTATCTTATAGAAGCGGAGAAAATGCAGGCGAAAACATTTTCCAGCGGCGAGTATAAAAAGCTGCCGCAGCTTGGACTTGGAAGAGGGCGGTTCGAGTGCAAAAGGATGTTTAAGAAAATAGAGGTAGACGGCGTCGTGCTCAATCTTGTCCACGGAGCCGACGGGGAGGATGGAACGATTGCAAGTCTGCTTGACTTTTTCGATATAAACTATATCGGTCCCCGTACAGATGCAAGTGTCTTTTCCTATGACAAGCGTTATACGAAGTGGCTTTGTGAGGCCAAGGGGATCCGCTATGTGAAGTATGATGTGCTTTATGCCGATGAGCAGAAAGATGTACGTTTTGATTTTCCTCTTATCGTCAAGCCGGCGCGACTTGGCAGTTCCATCGGTGTGAGTGTCGTCAAGGAGAGTGAGGAGCTCGATTATGCACTCGATGTGGCATTCGAATTCGACGATGTGGTTGTCGTCGAGCCTTTTATAGCAGGGGTCAAAGAGTATAATCTTGCAGGCTATTTGGCAGACGGTGAACTGCACTACTCCATTGTTGAAGAGCCACAGAAACAGGAATTTTTGGATTTTGAAAAGAAGTATATGGACTTCTCGCGCAGTGAAGCGGTAAGTAAGGCAGCCATCGATGCGGCGCTTACGAACGAACTCAAAGAGAATTTCAAAAATATCTATCTCGATATGTTCGAAGGGGCGCTGATACGCTGTGATTTTTTCGTTATAGACAACGAAGTCTATCTTAACGAGATCAATCCCATTCCAGGCAGTATGGCCAACTATCTTTTCGATGATTTCCCACGAGCTATCGAGCAGCTGGCATCGTCGCTGCCGCACAGGAAGAGAGCCAAGATAAATTACGAATATATCCATAACATTTCTGCGGCAAAAGGGAAGTAGTGGCACGTAAAACAATCCATTACAAAGGGCATACATTCGATGTCAGTTACGAGATATGCAATCCAAAAGAGCATGTCGATATCATCATCTTGCATGGGTGGGGAAGCAATAAAGCGCTTATGAAGCGGGCATTTGGTGAATTGCTAGAAGGATTTCGCCATATCTACATCGATCTTCCCGGTTTTGGAAACTCGACTGCACCGGTGGCTTTGCGAAGTGAAGATTATGCTCGTATAGTCGAGCTTTTGCTCATCGAGATCAATGGCAGGAAGGATATCGCTCTTGGGCACTCCTTTGGAGGGAAGGTAGCGACACTTTTAGAACCGGAACTGCTGGTACTGCTTAGTAGTGCTGGCATCGTTATGCCAAAACCGATAAAGATCAAAGCTAAAATCGCTCTTTACAAAACACTCAAGCTTTTTGGTTTGACGAAATTTCGTGACTACTTTGTCGCAGATGACGCAAAAAAACTCTCTCGCCAGATGTATGATACCTTTAAAAATGTCGTAAATGAGGATTTTAGTGAAGTCTTTTCCTCTTTTTCCAACAAGGCGCTTGTCTGTTGGGGAGACAAAGATACCGCTACACCGCTTGCAGCGGGAGAGAAGATAGCTTCGCTTATACAAGATTCAAAATTTGTCGTCTATCAGGGAGATCACTATTTTTTTATGCAGCATGCAAAAAGTGTTGCCAATGAGATAGAACAAAGCTTTTTGGAAAGTTTGGAGAAAAAATAGATGAATGAATGGCTGAGTGTATCATCCATAGCAACCAATATCGTTTTTACACTTGCACTTGGGTTTTATCTTGTTACAAATCTACAGTGGTACAACTATAAGATAGAGCGTGTCGTTTTAAAACATCATAAACCTCTGTGGCATCTTTTTTATTTTTTTATCCCGTTCATTCTTTACTATACGACCGGAAAATTTTTTATGATATTTTTCTATTTTGCCTATTTACCGGCTTTGTATTTGTGGCACAAGAGACTGGATAAGAAACTGGTGTTTACGTGGCGGGTGAAACGTTTTTTCATCCTGCTTATTGCATTGGTACTGTTTCAAGATCTCCTATGTACACTCAAAGGTAGTTGTGTCCATTATGGAGTTTTTTTGCCTTTGGCCACAGCTTATGTAGGTTCGACGATAATCGAGAAATATCTTTTTGCCATTTATAAAAAAGAGGCACGAAAAAAGCTTGAGAGCATGCATAATCTAAAAATTATCGCTATAACCGGCAGTTACGGCAAGACAAGCATAAAAAATTTCACGTATCAGCTTCTTTCAAGTAAATATGAAAGTTATATGACTCCAAGGAGTGTCAATACTCTTGGGGGCATCGTGAAAGACATCAATGAATCTCTGCCGAGCAATGTTCGTTTCTATATAGCTGAAGCGGGCGCACGAGAGCGAGGGGATATCTATCAAATCAGCACTTTCCTAAATCCGCATTGTGTTGTTGTCGGGAAAGTCGGATATGCGCATATCGAATACTTCAAGACGCTTGAGAACATCATCAGAACGAAACTGGAGATTATGAGCTCGAAACGTCTTGAAAAAGCTTTTATTCATTGCAGTGTCACCGATGAGCCGCATGAAAAAGTAGAGTTTTTTTGTGAAGATGAGATAAAGGATCTTCAAGCGGATTTGGATGGTCTTCGCTTTTCGATCGAGCTTGAGGGAGAGGCAGTTCAGTTGGAAGTACCTGGAATTTTAGGAGCGTTTCAGGCGACCAATATCTTGGCCGCTGTCAAAGTCGCCCACTATTATGGACTCAGTATTCCCGAAATCAAGCGTGCAGTAAAAAAACTAAAACCGGTCGAACACAGGCTTGAAAAGATAGAAGCACTCGGCAAGATCATCCTCGACGACGGCTTCAACGGCAATATCGAGGGAATGAAGGAGGCGATTCGTCTATGTAGCCTGCATCCGGGACGCAAAGTGATCGTGACACCCGGACTTGTCGAGAGTACGGAGGAGCTCAACCGCGAGCTGATAGAGGCAATCAACAAGGTCTTTGACATCGTGATAGTAACGGGAAGGCTCAACGCCGCACTTTTTGATAAGTACCTTATAGTGGAAAACAAATATATTTTGGTCGATAAATCCAAACTCGAACAACTTTTGGCAAATCAAACAAAAGAGGGGGATATCATCCTCTTTGCCAATGACGCCCCCAACTTTATATAGGAGCAGAGCATGATAGAGCGCATCATCCGCTGGACATCGAACTTTACGGCACTTATCCTTGCATTGCTTGTACTGTTGATCGTCTACGATGCGACGATGCGCTATCTCTTCAGCGAAGGTTCAACGGCACTCCAGGAGCTTGAATGGCACTTTTTCGATGTGGTTATATTGCTGAGTATCGCCTATACGATGCGTATGGGAGCGCATGTGCGCGTGGATATTTTCTATGACAGGTTTGGCGAAAAAACGAAGCGGCTTGTCAATATCTTTTCCATTCTCTTTTTTATCCTGCCGTTTTCCGTTTTGATCGTTTATATCGGGTATGGATTTGTGGAGGTGAGCTTTTTACAAAATGAAGCCTCCAGTGATCCGGGTGGCTTGCCGTATCGATGGATCGTCAAATCGTTGATACTCGTTGCCTTCGTGCTGCTTGCACTCGAAGCACTCAAAGCGCTGATCGAGAATATAAAGGAGCTTAGAAAATGACGGCTTTGTTTATGTTCCTGGTTGCTTTGTTTTTACTGCTTGTCGGTGTGCCGGTGGCATTTGCATTTGGTGGTGTGGCGATCATCTTTGCCTTTTTGATGCCTGAACTGGGGATGGATGTTTTCCATATATTGCCGTTTCGCATCTACGGAATTATGAGCAATACCACTCTTATGGCCGTACCTCTGTTTATCGCTATGGGGCTTGTACTTGAAAAGTCGGGCATGGCGGAGCGTCTGCTTGTCAATATGGCAGGTCTTTTTCGCTCTGTGCGCGGCGGTCTTGGTGTGAGTGTCGTTGTCGTTGGAGCGATCCTTGCCGCTTCGACGGGGATCGTTTCTGCTTCGGTTGTCATGATGAGTATCATTACGCTGCCTTTGATGCTGCGTGCGGGTTATTCCAAAAGTCTTGCAAGCGGTACGATCGCGGCAAGCGGAACGCTGGGGCAGATCATCCCTCCTTCTATCATTTTGATCGTTCTGGGTGATGTGATGAGTGTGAGTGTGGGAGAACTTTTTATGGGTGCGGTCCTCCCGGGACTTGTGCTTGTCGGGCTCTATATAGCTTATATTCTTATTTATGCCTACTTCAAACCTGAAGTAGCTCCTGCTTTGAAGCTTGAAGAGAGGATCAGTTTCAAAGAGGTACTGCTCTCTATCGTGCCGCCGCTTTTACTGATGTTTGCCGTGCTTGGAAGTATCTTTGCAGGTATTGCAAGTCCTACGGAGTCCGCGGCATTTGGTGTCATAGGCGGTGTGATCCTTGCCGCGATGAACAAAAAGCTTGATTTTGTCATGATAAAATATGCGCTCTTTGAGACGATGAAGCTCAGTGGGATGATCTTTATGATTCTTATCGGTGCGACGGCGTTTAGTCTTGTCTTCAACGAGCTTGGCGGGACGGATCTAATCGTCGAGTTTTTCAGTGAAGATATCGGCAATGTCTGGGTCTTTATCGGTGTGGCGATGCTTGCCATTTTTATTCTCGGCTTTTTTATCGACTTTATCGAGATCAGTTTTATCGTCGTACCGATCCTGGTACCCGTTATGGATGCCTTTGGGATCGATCCGATCTGGTTTGGCATCCTTATAGCGATGAACCTGCAGGCATCTTTCCTGACGCCCCCTTTTGGACTGAGTCTTTTCTTCCTCAAAGGTGCCGCTGACAATCTCGTCGGTACGATAGATATCTACAAAGGGATTGTTCCGTTTATCTTGCTGCAACTGCTGGCATTGGGAATGGTTGTGATTTTTCCGGATCTCGTTTTCGCATTTTTGTAAAAAATATTGGATCTATCAAGAATTTATCAATTCTTTATGCTTGAAGGAGTATAATGCGCCATATTTTGAAAAAAGGTATGCATATGAAAAGAAGAGATTTTCTTAGAACCTCTCTTGCTGCTTCAGCTTTGCTGGCTGCAAGCAAGAGTTTGGCCGGTACTACACATCAGCCTATAGATAACAGACCGGTATCGGATATGGCTTTTCCTGAAAAGAAGCCGATGATTACTTACTCTGACAGACCACCGCTTTTGGAAGCGCCTCGCAGCGTTTTCGAATTGGAATTCACTCCAAATGATCAGTTCTTCGTTCGTTGGCACTTGCCGGAAATCCCAAAACACAATGATCTTGATAGTTATATTATTCATATTAACGGTTTGGTTGAAAAAGATACAAAACTCACTATCAAAGACCTCAAGACAAAGTTCGAACAGGTAGAGGTTAATGCGGTGCAGCAGTGTGGAGGAAACTCAAGAAGTGCGTTCGATCCGATCCCTGGAGGTATCCAGTGGGGAAGCGGTGCTATGGGATGTGCCAAGTGGAAAGGTGTACGTCTCAAAGATGTACTCGACTATGCTGGGTTGAAGAAAAATGCTCACTGGATCGAGTTCAACGGGCTAGACAAAGCGGCATACTACAAAACACCGAACTTCGTTCGTGAGATTGAACTTACAGAACTCGATGAAAATGTTATCATCGCGTATGAAATGAATGGCGAAGATCTTCCATATCTCAACGGTTTCCCTGTTAGACTTGTCATGCCTGGATACTACTCCGACAACTGGGTAAAGATGCTTAGCAACATCACTGTTTCTGATAAGTACAAGTCACTCTTCTTTATGGATGTCGCCTACAGAGTACCGGATAACAAGTGTGAATGCGAAACACCGGAGAAACATGCCAAAAAAACGAAGCCGATCACACATATGAATGTCAAATCAGTAATCGGTTATCCAGTGAACGGACAAAAAGTGTACCAAAACTCTCATCTTGTAGTTCGCGGTGTTGCGTTTGACAGCGGATACGGCATTAGAAAAGTAGAGATATCTCTTGATGGCGGTAAGACATGGGAAAAGGCAAACCTCAAAGCAGACAACGGACGCTACTCATTTAGAGGATATTATTACTCATTTAAGCCGACACAAAAAGGCAAAGTCAAGATTATGGCAAGAGCAACAAACAATCTTGGTGAAACACAGCCGTTTGCAAAAGACATCAAATGGAATCACGGTGGATACAAATACAACGGTATCGACGAAGTTACTGTAGAAGTTATATAAGGAAGTAATGAATGAAAAAGATAATTTTAGGAAGTCTTATCGTCGCGTCGTCACTCTTTGCTCAGGTCAAAGGTGATATAGAAGTTCCATATATCCCATACCAGATCAAGATGGGAAAAGGCTTTGATACGGTTCAAGCAAACTGTCTGATGTGTCACTCTTTTGGGTATATCCTAAACCAGGGGCCACAGCCGCGAAAGTTTTGGAGAGAGAAGATCCACAAGATGATCCATGCCTTTGGTGCACCTATAACAAAGAAAGATGCAAAAATCATAGAGGACTACCTCTATGCCAACTATGGAAACGGGAAAGAGAAATAAAGCTTCTCTTTTCTTTTAAAGCTTTCCTCTCTTGACAAGAGAGAGGACAAGTGGGATGTTTATTCCGTCATTCTCATACCCTTCTTCTTTACACGATTCACATTTATCTCCCATCGGGCACTCTTGTTGTTCTAAAAGCTCTTGTAGGGTTGTATAACCGTTTTCTTTGATGCATTGTGCTATATCTTCGGCGGTTAGGTTGTTACAGACACAGATTTCACGTTGTGGGTCGAGTTGTATCATGCTGCTTTTTCTCCCAATGCTTCATTCTTTAGATTTTGTAAAAATTCTAAAATATTCTTTTGATATGCAAGTGTGTCTTCATCTTCACTGAGATCAAGAAAGCGCGAGAGAGCCTCGATATCTATCTTTTTTGCATATCGCGGAACGAGTTTGACGTTGTTGACAATACTCTCAACGAGCTTGTCGCTTGAAAGTGTATGTGAGGTAAGAATACGATCGACAAGTTCTTTCGTAGTCAGCATCAAAAGGTTCGCTCTGTCTTCATCCTTTTTGTAAATATCCCGTGCTATCTGCTTGACAAGTATAAAATTTTCCACTTTTGGACGCTCGTTTGCCGTGATCATCAGCGCAAGAATTTTCGCACGGAAATCAAGAGAGTTGTAGTGATGCACAAAAATCTCTTTGAATGCATTGAAAAATCTGTGTTTGAGTCTGAATCCTATTGTTTTCATAGAAGTATTATAACATTTTCCTTTGTTGGTGGTATAATTGCAAAAAAATTTCTATAGGATAGATAATGGGTAGAGCGTTTGAATACAGAAAAGCAGCCAAACTGAAGCGATGGGGCAATATGTCCAAAATATTTCCAAAACACGCAAAAAAGATCACGATAGCGGCAAAAGAGGGAGGAAGCGGTGATCCGGAGCTCAACTCCAAACTCAGGACTGCCATTCTCAATGCCAAAGCGGACAACGTTCCCAAGGACATCATCGAAAAAGCGATTAAAAGAGCACTTGGGAAGGATGCAAAGGATATCTTTGAAGTCAATTTCGAAGCGAAAGCCCCACATGGAGTTCTGCTTTTTATCGAGTGTGCAACCGATAACAACACCCGGACCGTTGCCAATGTCAAATCGATCCTCAATAAAAACGGCGGTGAGCTGCTTACAAACGGTTCCCTCGATTTTATGTTCTCTCGAAAGGCGGTTTTTGAATTTAAAGTGCCGGAAGATATGGATATAGAAGAGCTTGAATTAGAATTAATCGATGCTGGCTTGGAAGAGATTGAAGTAGAAGAGGGGATTGCTATCGTTACGACCGATTACACTGATTTCGGGAATATGCAAAAAGTGCTGGAAGAGAAGGGTGTAGAACTTGAGAAGGCGGAATTGCAGCGCATCCCGAACACACCGGTGGAACTCAGTGAAGAAGAAAGAGAAGAGGTGGACAAGATCATCGACAAGCTCGAAGATGACGAAGATGTTCAACATGTCTTTACAAATATAGCCTAATTCGTATGTATACGCTTGCTAAAGAAACAGCGTATACGCATGAGATCAAACGATCTAAATTCATTACCCACATCATCCCTTTTGAACGCTTTAAGGAGCGTTTGGAAGAGCTTCAATCTCTACATTCAAAAGCCAGACACTTCGTAACAGCATCCCGCTATTACAACATATACGATCAAATCGTAGAATCCTTCAGTGACGACGGTGAGCCAAAAGGGACTGCGGGCAAACCCTCCTTGCATGTACTTCAAGGACATGATTTGATCAATGTCGCAGCCGTTACGATCCGCTACTTCGGAGGTATCAAGCTAGGGACGGGAGGATTGGTTCGCGCTTACGGAGATGCACTCAATTTTGCGTTGGAAAATGCAGAGATAGTTGCTTATGTCAAAGAGGAAAGAGTCTCTTTTGATGTTGATTATGAAGATATGCGAGTGGTGGAGTATAAGTTGGAAAAGTTCGGTATACACAAAGTCCGTAAGGAATTTGATGCGCGTGTACATTTTGTCATAGAAGCTCCTAAGGAGCTTCTTTTGGCTTTAAGTTCTTCCTTGGACCGCGTTGCCCATATCCCACATAGGCAGGAAGATACCAAGAGCGAGTAGGATGACCATAGCGGCGATGATAAGCAGCATAATCGGTTCGATAGCTTCGGAGAGTCCGTCGATAATCGCGTCAAAACGCATTTTGTAGTACTCAGAGACCTTCTGGACCATAGCATCGAGCGTACCACTGTCCTCACCTGCGCGAATCATCTGGATAATCATATTTTCAAAAAGACCGGTTTCAGCCAGGCCATTGTAAAGTGTATCCCCTTTTTCAACCGCTTGACGAACAGCGAGAAGTTTTTGTTTCAACGGGAGGCTGTCTATCATCCCAATTGCCGTATCGAGTGCTTCGGCAATGGGAATACCGGCATGAATAAGTTCTGAGAAGACAAGCGTGAAGCGGCTGAGAGTGGAGTACATAATGATATTTTTGATCAGATACGTTTTTAAAAGCAACTGGTGCCATTTAAATCGAAATTTTTCGCTTGTATCGAGCATATATTTAAACGTGAAGAAGCCAAGTACAAGTCCTGCAAGAACATATAGCCCATAGGTATTGAAAAGATGTTCCAAGAAAAGCAGGATACGCGTCGGTAGCGGCAGATGCGCATGCAGTTCTTCAAAAATTTTTTTGAATTGTGGTACAACATAACTGATAAGTATGGTGAAAGCGATCGCCATAGCAATCATGACGTTACGAGGGTAGGCCATCGCTTTTTTGAACTTGATGACATTGGAGCGAATCTCTTCAAGCATATTCGCAAGAGAGTAGAGTGCCTCGTCGAGATTACCGGTGCGTTCACCGAGCGTGACCATGGCAATGGTGAGATTGCCAAGTTCGAAACGGAAGTTTTCCATCGCTTTTGAGAGGGAATTTCCCGCATTGATATCTTCAGCGAGTTTGCTGAATACTTTTGCAAGGTTCGGGTCTTGCGTCGAATTGGCAATCTCTAACAGTGAATCGTTTATGGAGATACCCGCATTGGTCATAACAGCCAGCTGTCTGATAGCGGCAATGAGGGCATCGGGTTTGATCTTTTTTCGTTTTATGTTGCTGAGAAATTCCTCTTTTATTCGTTTAAATTTGTCTTCAAATGGCTCTTCTGCTTCAACAACTTTGATAAGGATACCGTGAAATTTCAGCTTTGCGGCTTTACTCGCTTCTTTTCTATCGGGTGCATAAAATCCTATCTCCTCTTTTTTTCCATGTTTGAGAACTGTCGCTTTGAAGTACTTCATTCTTTTGCCACCCTTAACACTTCTTCAACGGATGTGATGCCATCAAGCGCTTTTTGTATGCCGTTTTGAAAAAGAGGCACAAAGCCGTCTTTGTCTGCCTGTGCGCGGAGTTCCTCTTTGCTTGCTCCTTTTGCTATCAAAGAGGAGAGTTCATCGGTTACAGTCAGCACCTCACAGATCATTTCACGACCCATATAACCGGTATCGTTGCACTCTTTGCAGCCTTTTCCTACATAGAATTTCGCACCTTCGGGAATGTAAGGTTGAATCTCTTCGAGAACGGATGCAGGCAGTTCCTCTTCAGTTTTACAGTGTGTGCATATTTTTCTTACAAGTCTTTGGGCTTCTACGGCAACGAGTGCACCGCTTATGAGATAGTTTTCTATTCCCATATCGGCCATTCTTGGAATCGCACTGATGGCGTCGTTGGTATGGAGTGTCGAAATGACGAGGTGACCGGTAAGAGCTGCTTTGATAGCGATTTCAAGTGTTTCATGGTCACGAATCTCCCCGATCATAATCTTGTCCGGATCCTGGCGCAGGATCGAGCGAAGTGCTGCTGAGAAGGTCAGCCCGACTTTGGGATTTACCTGTACCTGTTGGATTAGATTCATTCTGTACTCTACGGGATCCTCGACTGTGATGACCTTGTCTTCGACGTTCCGCAGTTCGTTGAGTGCGCCATAGAGTGTTGTTGTTTTACCCGACCCGGTAGGTCCCGTTACGAGGATGATACCGTAAGGAGACTGCAGCCCTTTTATAAACTTATTGTAACTGATGGTATCCATGCCTGCATCTTCAAGTTTCACAAGCGCTTTTTGCTTGTCAAGTACCCGCATTACGATCGATTCGCCGTACAGTATGGGAAGTGTCGATATACGAAAATCGTACTCTCTATCTCCTACCATCGTTGAAAAGCGCCCATCTTGAGGCTTTCTCTTTTCGGCGATATCCAAGTTGGAGAGGAGCTTGAGTCTGGAAGCCAGAGGGGGGTAGATGTCTTTTTCGAAAATAAACATCTCTGTCAGTTTGCCGTCAACCCGTCCTCTTACCATGCAGTTTTTTTCTGTCGGTTCTATGTGGATATCGCTTGCGCGGCCGTTGATGCAGGCTTTGAGAATCACGTCGATAAGCATCAATATGGAGGAGGCTTCCTGTTGCTCTTCGAGTGTGGCGATAGAGTTGAGCTCGTCTCTTACTTTTTTGACAAGACCTTTGACACTGTCTTTGAGTTCGACTTTGAAGAGATAGGATTCGATCTGTTTTCTTGTTGCAACGGCTACCTTGATGGGTTTTTTTGGGAAGAGACGCTGTACGGCTTCTTGTGCTTCCATATTGAGCGGATCATGAAAGACGACCGTTATACTGAGATCATCTTCCGAGATCGGCAGGGCTTGATAGCGTTTGAGTTGAGCAAGAGGAACTCGTTCTGTAAGATGGTAATCCATATCGATCGAATCGAGATCGATAAAGGGGATATTGAGCTCTTCTGCAAGTTTTTTGAGAACATCCGCCTCTTTGATGTAGTCATACGGTCTGATAATGGAAAGGTCATACTCCCCGTTTCGAATTTTTTCTACTATATAGCGGATGAGCCGCTGGATTGTCATAAAACCTGTCAACGTGATGTCACGCAGCACAAGTTCCGGCGGTACACCTTTTTTGAGCAGACGATCTACCTGTGAGCGCATGATAAAACCGTCGTTTATAAGGTCGGTGGTCACTCTATCAAGTTGCATCGCTGTTTCCTTACCAGTATATGTGTTTTTTGACCAGTGAATTGTCGTAATACTCTTCTATAACCATTTTGTATGGTACACTATCTTTGACCAAATAAAGCTTATACGAGATTTTAGGATTGCTTTTGTCCGTAAAGAGATAAAAGTTTCTGCTTTCATGTTTTCCCAATCCAACATAGTAATCGAATATTTTCGAAAGGATGTAGTCTGTTGTCGGCAACTTGTAACGTGCAAGCTCGTAGCCGTCTACGAGGGCATGATAGAGCAGTTTTTTCTGCATTAAAATGACGGAGAAGTATGCGGAATTGGCTCTTGCTTCTTTTGTGTATTTTAGAAGACTTATGGGCAGGGAGAGCCTGTCTATAAAGTCGGATTTTAGACACCCGAAACCATAAAGAGAGAGAAAGTCTTCATCTTTTGAATAACGGGAGAAATTTCTAAAGCCGATATTGCAGACATCTTCGTATCGTTCGTTTTCGTATAGATTGAACATTTTCTCTTTGGCATCGCCAAAGAGACCGAGAGTGAGAAAAAAACTCATCAAAACTATCTTTTTCATCGAAATTTTCCTGTCTGGATATTGTCAAGCAGCAACTGCGCTTTACTGGATTGTGAGGTTTTTATATAAGCTTTGAGTGTTTGGACGGCCCGTTCTTTTTGTCCCAGTTTTACCAGGGATTTTGCAAAGATGATCCAACTGTCTTCAATCGTACTGTCTATCTGATTCGTTATGTATGCATAATTGTAAGCTTTGCGATAATCTCCCATCTCATAATATTTTTTTGCCAGAAATACACCAAGAACGGGATTGTTGCTCTTTTTAAAGCGTTTGGTTATAGCTTGGAGATCTTTTTTGGTCGTTCGGCTGATTTTGATCTTTATTTTTGCCGGTTGTCTGTGCACTTTAGGATTTTCCAAAGAATTGTTTTCCGTTTGGGTGGAAGCAGTATTTACAGTCGAAGATATGTTTGAGTGAGTGTATGGACTTGAGGAACGCTCTATAAATGGAGATTCGTTTTCCGGAACGACAGAGTTGTCTTTCATTTTTCGCAAAAACTCCAGAGAAGGTTTGAGGACTTGTAACGGCGACTTTGAAAGATTTGCTGTTGTCACGTTTTTTTGAGACGCTTTTATCGGTTTTTCAGAAATGGATGTTTTGATGGCAGTTGAAGATTGTGAAGATGTGACATCGTTGCTATACTGTTTGCTTTGGTACGCTGTCGCATTTAATTCTTTTGTTTTTTTGAGCGGTACTGCAGCAACGTTTTTCTTTATTGTTTGTTTGTCGTTCAAAGCGACCTTTGGCTCTTTGTTCTTATGAGAAAAATCGATTTTGACAGCTATAACGAAGATACACAACACACTGATAAAAAGAATCAAAAAGGGAAGATATTTTTTGATCTTGTAACGCAACCATCTTCTTTCAAGTTCTCGTACGTCAATCATGAAGTTGTCCTGTTTGTAATGCAGCCATCTCGATGATTTTGTTTGAGATACGTGACAGTGAGATCTTTGAAGGATCGTTCTTCGCATACCAGTGATAGATATCGAATAAAGTATACAGAAGTTTGTTCGTTTCTCTGTAGTTCCCTTCCGTAATTTTGTAGATGAGTGCTATATTTTTGTTGTGGAACATATTGGCCGTATCAAAAAGGTTGGCTTTCATCAGTTTTTTTTGGATATAGATTTTAAGTTCGCTCAAAGAGGCATTTATCAGCTCTATACTCTCCCAGATTCGTGTTTGGAAGTGTTCTTTCGCAATGATATCCTCTTTCTCCGTTTTGTGAAGCGTGATGACGAATTTGAGTTTACGGGTGTCTGAGAGAAGGCGAATCTTTTCCATCTGCTCTTTGGAGTAGAGCTGTGCTTCATCAAGAAGGATAATAGGAACGTTCTTTTTCTCTTCACTGACATCAGAAGAGTTGAGTTCGACAATTTTCATAAACTGAGTGAAGTTGAGTTCTCCGGGATATTTGACATCATATATGTCTTTAGCGAGCGTTTTGAAAAATTCACTGTCGTCGAGAATAGGTGTCGAATAGAGATATATCTGCTGCGTTTTCGACATATCGTCATAAAGTTTGGCCAGGAACATACTTTTTCCCGTTCCCGGTTTCCCGTACAGCAAAATCATCTTCAACGGTTTTCTGACAGACTTTTTCAACGAAGCGTATATACTTGCAACCCGGTCGAGCTGGACATACTCTTTTGCATCGACAGAGTCTATGAAAACATCTTTGGAATTTTTAAAAATGTTATTGTACATTATCCTCGCTTTTTTTCGTTTTCTTTTTCTTCTTCGTTTTTGTTATATTGCTTGTGTTTTTTTGTAAAACGATATCACTGAATCCCTCATATCCAAGATCTTTGAGTGTCAGTTTCTTTTCATCTTTGTGAATGATATGAGGCTGAATGATAATGACAAGCTCCTGTGTGCGTTTGACTTTGCTTTCATATTTGAACAGATAGTTGATTCCCGGTATATCCCCCAACAGAGGGACTTTGTTGGTATCGGTAGTCATTTTCGTGTTGATAAGACCGCCAAGGATAATTCTGCTGCCGTCTTTTACGGTGACAACAGAAGAGAGTTGTCGTCTGTCAAGGTCAGGTGGCATTGTTCTTTCTCCCGCATCGGTCTTGTTCAAATTTTGACGCGTTTCCGAAAGAGACGGGTTGATTTTAAGAGTGATGGAGCCGTCGTCGGCAATTTCCGGCGTGATATCCAGAAGAACTCCGGCAAAAACCGACTGGATGGCATCATTTTGCGTCGTTGCGACAACGCCGCCCGTACTTCCCTGTTGATTCGTAGACTGCTGGATTTTGTAGAAGTATTCTGTTCCGACGGTTATAAGTGCCGGTTGATTGTTGAGTGTAAGGACTTTTGGATTTGAAATGGCAACAAGATCGCCTTGTGTCTGCAGGAATTTGATGACCTCTTTCAAACTGCCGCCGGCTTTGATGCTTACAAGTTGCTGTACATCATGAAAACCATGATAAACGCCTTCCGTGATGGAATCTCCTTCAAATTTCGATACGTTTTTGGAGTTGAGTCTATGGACGCTCAATTGAATATTCTGCAGTTTGTAGAGTTGTGACCAGTCAATACCGGTCGTTTTTCCCTTATCCAGTGTTACAGCCATAATCTGTACATCTATAAGTACTTGGGCATGCATTTTTTTCTGCAGTTTATCGAGATATTTTTTTACTCTGTCAAGCTGTTTTTGTGTTGCAGTGACGGTAATAAGACCCGCATCTTTGTTGATAATGGGATCCTCGGCTTTATAGATGTCTTCAGGTCTGTTGAGTATGCCTTTGATCTCTTTGTCGAGATTGTCCCAGAACTTTACTTCGTCTGTAGATTCTATCTTGACACCCGATTGTGTATCGACACCGCCACCGATTCCCTGACTGTAACCACTTGTCATATCGCCCGTCTCGGTCGACGTGGAGGAACCGTTAGCACCGCCAATACCCGTGTTGTAGGCATTCGAGTTTTGAGAACTGAGTGTGATGTCGGTCGAGCCGGTCCCTTTACGCTCAGAGGTGGTGTAGTCTATTTCGAATGTTTTTGTTTTGAGATAAGATATTTTCAGTATATTGTCCTGCAGCTTGTAGGCAAGATTGTTTTCAGTAAGAATGATATGCAGTACTTCATCGAGTGTAAGATTTTTGATATGTGTTTTATTGAGTGTCTTGTTCAAAAATTTTTGTGCATTGGGATCGGTAATGACGATGCTGAACTCGCATTGGTCACTTAACTGTTCTATCAAATCGATGATTTTTGTCTCTCTGGTAGAACTTATACTGAAGAGTTCATAGGAACAATCTGCGTGGAGCTGTGTCAATACAAGGGATGTTGTCAAAATCGTTCCAAACAGGCTTTTTTTTAGCGTTTTCATTTTTCTCATCCTACTTTTTTAGTTTGTTTGTGTATGTTGTAAGTGTCAACGTTCGGCTCGGACTTTGTAAAGTCACTTGATTGAGCGTCACTTTGATTATTTTGTATTTGCCTATCTTCTCCCCGACTTTGTACCATTTATCGTTGATCAAAGCAGAATTGTTGATAATGGCCAGAAGTCTGAGGGCTTTTGAACGTATGCTTCTCTTTGGAGTGACGACGGCGCAGCTTTTGGTGACGGAGGGCACTACAGAAGGCAGTGTCTGCGGTGCTTTTTTCTCTTTTTCATCTTTCTCTTTGTTTTTTTTCAGAAACACGAATGGATCTCTCAGCATAGAGATAGTTCTGTTGGAAATGCCTTTTCTGGGTGGTTTGATGGCAGCGATCTCCTGATCCACCCATGAAAGATCGGCACTTTTTTCATTCGCCATTATCAAACAAGCAAAAGCAATGAGCAGTACTGTCTTTTTCAATATTTTATCCCCCATACTGAGATGTCGATCTTGCCTTCAAGAAACTCTTTTGCACTGATATTGAGATCATGTACGTCCACAACGAGGTCACTTTGTTCGAGTGAATTGATAAACTTCAGTACTCTTTTGTAACGACCTTTTGTATCAATGGAAATATCGAGGACATGCCCGAATGATTCACCCGTATCGTTATATTTGTTTGAAAGTTCGAGAATTTTCACACCATATCGCCTTGCTTTGTCATCGACTGAGTTGAGATAATCACCCCATACACGCTCGTCATAGAGTAAAAAGGAGATGGTTTCAAGTTTGTTTTTAATGTATTGGTTGTAATCTTTATATTGTATCAGTTCCTCTTGTGTCTCTTGTATACGTTTATCGAGTCCTGCAATGACTGCAGGCGGATTGAATTTCAAAAAACGTTCATCTGCAGCGATCTTTTGCTGAACGGATTCAATTTGCTTCATTTTTTGTTGGAACATCTGCAAAGAAGTGTCCCAAAAAAACAGATATGAAAAAGCAAAAAGAGCCGCAAAGATCATAATGTAGATCATGTAAATATCTTTTTTTGTCTTGTCTTTGAGTCTGATGTCTATCGCATGCAAATAGTCTTCAATGTTTATCTTTTTCATAGCTTTGTAGCCTTTAGCGTACTAAAATAAAGTTTGGTCTTTTTATCGTATAGAATTTTTTGAAGATCGAATTGATAGTCATCTTCATGCACTTTTGTAACATATTGTAACAGTCCCGTTATTTTGGAGCTTTTCGATGCGACGAGATCGAAAATAAATTGACGCGTTGCATTCTGCTCGGTGTAGGCGAGATGCTCTACTTTCACTCCATATTTGTTAAGATCTTTTGTAAATTTTGTCAGCTCTTTTGCTTTCATAACATAGTCGTTTTTGACATGTTTGATTTTTTTGAGTGTCTCTTTTTTCGAAGAGAACTCTTCTTGCTCTTTTTTAAGAAGTATGGCCAGTTTGTTCAAGTCCGCTTTTTTGTTTTTTATCGTCGCTTCTCTCGTTACCCGGATATTGTGAATTTCATGGTATTTGTCTTTTAGGATATCAAGCTGTAATCCTTGTGCATACGTCAGTATCCAGTAAGTTATAGGGTAGATAAACGCGAGTATCAGGGATGCGGCAGTGACAGTGATGATCTTTCCGCTCTCTCTTTGGAAAAATTTCGGCGGACGAGGAAAAAGAGTGAAATTGGCTATATATTTCTCTTCTTCGGAAATTGTCGTGTAGAGATGCATAAGTGGATGCAACTGATCGATGTAAAGTTCGCTGCTCTCGAATCCGTAGTCGAACTCAAAAATCTTCGTTTTTATCGCTATCACACTTTCAAGCATCTCATCGAGCTTCGACTCGAAATAGAGAGAGGAGCCGATATAAATCATATCGATCTTGTCAAGCTCGAACGCTCTTTTTGCATATGTGAGAACGTCGTTGATCGTTGCAAACAGTTCTTTGTAAAGCTTGATAAGGGAATCTTTCTGCTCCGTTTCACTGTATTTGAGGTTTACCGAAGAAAGGAATTCTTTGAACTCTTCATACTCTATGCGTTCTCCATGTATTTCACAGAAACGTTCATGCATTTCGATCAAAGAGAATTTCAAAGATTTTGTGTAGAGAAACTCCTGCTCATTATAGAGTGTCAAAAAGGCATCGTTCTCTTGGATATAGATGAAACAGTCTGTACCGTTAGTTTCTATCAGCTCTTTTGTATAAAGAGACTTCAACAGGAGCGGGGCAGGAATGATGATATCGATGTATTTGATTTGTTCGATCACGTTTTTGAAGATTTCTTTTACTTCCGACGGATCGACGATGAAGACGTGGAAATATCTGTTTTCTTCATCGAGGTTGTTGAAAGCCTCTATAATTTGAATCTGATATTCTACGGCTTGATCGAGGGCAAGTTCATCATAGGCTTTGTTGTATATCGCATCGTAAACATCTTCTTGCGGAATGTTTTTACTGATATCCAATTGTGCATGGATGAAGTTTTTCGTATTGAGAAAGGAGATCGCATACTGGTTTTTAGAATATTGTATTTCACTGCTTTTTGTCAAAAAGTTGGAAATACTCGTATAAAATTCTTGCGTATACGGATTGATGGATACTACGCTTGAGAAAGAGTGTTCACTTTTTTTACTCATATCAATTGTTACCTTCTTTAAAATGCACCAGGCTCAAAGCACAAAATTTGTCCTTTCGATAAAACTCTACTCTGAAAATGCGATTCTGCCTGTCGATCGAATATCGTTTGTCGAGTTTGTTGTATTTTATCATAATACCGCTCTCATTTCTCTTTCTTCCACTAAAACCTATAACATTGACCCGTATGTTATCTATAGGCACTATCCTAAAATCGTCACTAACAAAAAATTCTGAAGTCGTTTTGACTGTTTTTCTTTTTTTGCCGGTGATGATTGCAAAACTTTTTGGACACTCTTTGGCACTTTCGAAATATTGTGGAACGAGTGTCGTGATATGTTTGTTTCCAATGAAAACCTTCAAATGACCATGGGCACTCTTTTTGACACTTCCCAGAGGATGTGTAAATGAAAAAGTGTTATCTTTAGATTTTAGCGGAATAAACCTTAAAGTTTTTTTGATATTTGATAAGTTTATGATGATATTGTCATTTATAGTCAGGTAGCCATAGTCGGAAATGATTTTTTCTATATCATGGAGATTCATTTTAAAGTCTCGTTCGAACCGTATCCCCGTTATATTCATAAACTCTTCGATGGCGATGAGCTGGTAAAAAACTTTTTGTGCCAAAGAAGTGAGATTTTTACTCGTTTCGATTGCAAAAGCCGGTTTGTGGTGGATTACGGCAAAATATGTTAAAGACTGCTGCATCTCTTCGTCATCGAATTTTGTATTGGTATTTTTGACATTAAAAGAGTGATGTTTCTTGATCAGTTTTTTGTTGATATTTTCTTTGACTTTCTGTGCTATAGCATCGAGTTCCGCGAAACGTTTCGCACCGTCGAGTTTGCACTGATCGATGACACAGGTTTGTCCCCATGCATTCGGGTTGAAGATACTTCCTTGATACTTTTTTCTGTAAAAACCATGCCCGTCATGGAGGTTCAATACCAAGGAAACCTTAGGAGAGAGAATGATCTTTTTAATAGCCTCCACTCTCGGTTTGTCGGGATCGTTTGGTTTGATATGGGCGAATTTTCTGTTCATATCCCCATACTTGCCCCGCCTGTCTGCTTGGATGCTTGGCTGATTGAGATTGGGGACGATCCATAGAGCGTTGGAAAGGATCTTGTAGTGGGTGGCAAGTATGGCTGCTGAGAAATAGCCACCAGGTTCGTTGCCGTGGATGCCGCCGATAACAAGGAGAGTGACTTTTGGATTGGGAGCCTCTTTTTTGATAAGCTGCAAAGGTATCGCAAAAAGTGCAACAGATATACTAAGGAGTGTCACGAGTCTGATCATATACGCTCCTTAGTTTTCGCCAAAGATTTTGTAGCTGTTGCCATCTTTGCGAACGAGCAGCTCTTTGGGGCCGTTGAAACGGTAGTTGGACGCCCGATAGTGCTCATAAAAGGTGATTTGAAAGATACCCGGATGATTGGGGTAGGGGATGATGTTGAGATCATCGAAGATGATGGACTTCTTTTGTTTGCGGGAAAAAACAGCTGTTTTATAGCGTCTGAAAGCCTCGATGTCCATACCGTTTGGCTTTTTGAAATCCGGTGCATAGAAGGAGAGATAGTCTTCCAGATCGTTGTATTTCCATGCATAGCGCCATTTGTAAAGCCAGGCTGCAAGTTTGACAAGTTCATTTTTATCGGATTTGGAGATTTTTTTATTTTCAAAAATGAGTAAAACGGTGCGGGGGAGTTCTATTTCCTGGCTTAAACACTCCAAACCGTCGTTATTGATGGCAATGCATCCTTTGGTAAAGGCGTCCCGTCTCTGATTGAGAGGTAGTCCATGAATCCAGATACCGTGTCCCTTTTTGTTTTGATATCGGTCATACAGATTGGGGTAGGAGGTGACAAATGCCAGTGGACCGTAAAACGTATCTACCTTCGAGAGTTTTTTAGTCAGTCTGTAGATGCCTACCGGGGTCTTTAGATCTCCTTCGTTTTGCTTTTCCCCTCTGTTTTTTCCTGTATAGGCATGATACTTGTTTTTGAGTTGAAACGCTGCATTGTCATCTTTTTGAAAGAGTGTGAGCGAGGAGCTGTTTTTATCGCAGACAAGGACGGAATTGTACTTCTCCATATAGCCAAACTTCGTGTCAGCTTTGTCGATGACACGCTTCCAGTATGCTTCTTGTGTCAGTTTTGTATCGAGCTCTTTTTCTATCGGACCAAGACCTCGATGGCGATAGATGTCGACAATGCTGTTTGCAAATGCTCCATAGGCGATCAACAGAAAAAAGAGGGCTTTTTTCATCCTTTGTATCCTAACTGTTCGAGATATGATTTGTCTTTACTCCAGCCTTTTTTGACGCTGACTTGGAGGTTGAGGTAGCACTTTTTGCCGCTGAGCTCTTCGATCTTCGCGCGGGCAGCTTTGCCTATACGCTTGATCGCTTCACCGCCTTTGCCGATGATGATCCCTTTTTGGGACTGCTTCTCGACGATGATCGTTGCATATATCTTGTCGATATGCGGCTCTTCATAGATCTTGTCTATGATGACATCGGATTCGTAGGGAACCTCGTCACTGATGTTCTCGAAAATCGCTTCGCGGATGAACTCTTTGTAGATGTCGCGCAGCAGTTCGTTGGTAAGATCGTCAGGATCGTAAAGGTATGGTGAAGCAGGCAGATACTTCACGATCTGATCGAGCAGATCTTTATGTCCCACTTTGCGAGGTACAGCGATGGGGATAAGGGCTTTGAAGTAGTCGGAGTACTTGTTGTACTGGCCTATCTTTTTAAGGAGCCTCTCTTGCGATACCTGGTCGATCTTCGAAAGAGCGATGATGTGTGGGATATCTCCTTGTGTGATCTCAAGAAACTTTTCGTAGTTCTCGATGGAATCGGTCACAGGTGCCAGATAGACAATGAGATCGGCATCTCCCATCGCTTTGAGTGCCTCTTCGAGCATAAACTGGTTAAGCATCTTTTCTCGCTCATGGATGCCCGGAGTATCGATAAAGATGATTTGGGCATTGTCATGCATCACGATCGCGTTGCTACGCTTTCTTGTAGCGTTTGCTTTTTGGCTTACCATTGCGATCTTTTCGCCAAGCAGCGAGTTCATAAGTGTTGATTTGCCGGCGTTGGGACGTCCTATAAGAGCGACGAAGCCGCATTTTGTATCTGTTGTTTCGTTCAAGTTGTTTTGTTTCTCCATTTTAAAGTATATAGCGTGAAAGGTCGTCGTTCTCTACGACGATATCGAGTTTTTCGTGTACGAGTTCGGCAGTGATACGATACTCCTCACCTTTATGCTCATTGGCCTCGAAGCTAATGTCTTCAAGAACCTTTTCAAGTACCGTATGCAGGCGTCTTGCCCCTATGTCTTCTGTCATTTCATTAGCCTTATGTGAGAGCTTCGCAATGGCTCTGATGGCTTCATCTTCAAAAACAAGCTGCATCCCCTCGACACCAAGAAGCGCTTCATACTGCTTCAAAAGTGAGTTCTTTGTCTGTGTCAAGATAGCATAGAGCGTCTCTTCTGTGAGTGACTCAAGCTCTACTCTTAGTGGAAAGCGGCCCTGAAGTTCGGGGATCAGATCGCTTGGTTTACTGACATGAAAGGCCCCTGCAG
>JALUFE010000121.1 GCA_027052175.1 Helicobacteraceae bacterium
AATATTTAACTAAAAAAAACTTACAACAAAATGAGTGTTATTTGAAAGGATTCGGAATGCGCTTTATGGCGGCTATGACCATCAAAAAAAGATTGTTTCTTCTCTCATTCGTTTCGATGTTTATTATTCTTGCGTATGCTTTGTACGTGGTGGTGGAGAATTATGACAAATACAGCGATGCACACTCGACTCTTAAAATCGCAAAATTGAGCGTGAAGTTGGGAAATATTTTACATGAACTGCAAAAAGAGCGGGGTGCGAGTGCCGGATATCTTAACTCCAAAGGGAAAAAGTTTGCAGATATTCTTTTTAAGCAGCGCAAAGAAACAGATAAAAAGCTTGCAGAGCTGCAAAACTATATGAACGCTTCTCAAAACGAGTTTGTCCGATTTGCCAGGAGGCATATCGATTTTTCCACCTTGGAACAGATAAGAAAAAGAGTGAGTCAGTTTCGGATATCGACTGCCCAAGAGGTCGCTTACTATACCCGCTTGAACAAATCCATTCTCGATACCATAACGCGTTTTTCCACCTATCCTTCCGATAAAGTGACGAAAAATCTGATGACATCGTTGGTGCTGTTTGACTCGGCCAAAGAGAGAGCGGGGATAGAGAGAGCGGTTCTTGCCGCCGCATTTGCATCAGACAGGTTTTCTAAAAAGATTTATTTCAAATTTGTCGCCGTTCTTTCGCAAGAACAGGCACTTTTCAATCTTTTTGAGCACAGTGCACAAAAAGATCTGCTTGAAAAATACAACGAACTCAAACTTGATCCCTCTTTTGCCCAAGTGGAGCGAATGAGAAAGATCGCTCTTGCAAAAGAGAGTGGGTTTGGGGTGGATGCGACATATTGGTTCAAAACCGTTACAAAAAAGATCAACAAACTCAAAGAGATGGAAAACATCATCTTCGACACACTCATAAAGAGAGCGGTGGATGTCAAAAACGAAGCATTTACAAAATTGCTGGAATTTATACTTGTCGCTTTGCTTTCCGTTGTCGCGATCGTATATATTTCCATAAGTATTGTCCGATCTGTTCTTGGAGCCATTAAGCGTTTCGAGTACCTCATCAATGAAGTGACACGAGGAAACTTGGATATAGTCGTAGATCGAAGGCAGCGGATTCGAAACGAAATGGACGTCGTTACCCGTAAACTTTCGGAGCTTGTCAATATCATTAAAGAGTTGACGGCACGCATCGAAACATCGGTCGCAGGTGCGGCGAAAGGGGATTTCAGCTATCGGCTCACTACTGAGGGAATGGAGGGAGAGTTTGCAACGGCTATAGAGATGGTGCAAAAGGGGATCGAAGCGATGCATACGTCTCATAAGCAGCAGGCACTTATCAAATTTAACGCAGAGGTACGCGGCATCAACGATGTCCAAAAAGGGCTCGGTCTGATTCAGAATGAAACGGCAGATACGATCAAGGATATGGATGACGTTCTTGGTGTAACGAAAAAGACGAGCGAACTCGCTACAAACAGCATGCATACACTTGAAAAAATTCTCTTGAAAATGCAAAATCTCGACCATGAGATTCAAGAGACCAATGTCTCTATCAATACGCTTGATGAGATGAGCAACGAGATTACCTCCATTGTCGAGCTTATCAAAGATATTGCGGAGCAAACGAATCTGCTTGCGCTCAATGCCGCTATAGAAGCGGCGCGTGCAGGTGAGCATGGTCGTGGATTTGCCGTTGTTGCGGACGAAGTGAGAAAACTCGCGGAGCGTACACAAAAAGCGACGGCCGAGATCAACGCTTCCATCAACTCGATGAAGCAGGAGACGGGAACGATTGTAGAAAAGTCGGAAGTCATGACATCGGTTTCAAGTGAAGTAGCAGGTGCCGTCAGGGCATTCAAAGAGGATATGGCTATGCTGCAAAACGATTCCGAAGACACCTCCTTGTTGAGTGAAGATATGAAAAATCGACTTTTCCTCACACTTGTCAAGATCGATCATATTATCTTCAAGACACGTGTGTACGATATAGTCGTTGGAAATAGAGCGGACGAAAGAGTTCCCGATGAGCATCACTGCCGATTTGGAAAGTGGTATGATCAGGAAGGCAAAGAGAAGTTCGCCGACAAGCAGTCGTTTGTTCAGATAGCGGCGCCACATACCCAGGTGCATAAGATGGCATTTGAAAATATTGGTTACCTCTCTCCTGACAGACGTCTTGAAATGGCAGATATCATAGTGGAGAATTTTAAAACGATGGAAGCATCAAGTGAACGGCTCTTCGAACTGCTCGATAACCTTAAAGAGGAGATACGTAAGAAGAGAGTTTAACTTATCTCTATGCTAAGTAGAGTATAATTTTACAAACAATTCAAGAAGGATACTATTTTGCTTGAGAATATGAATGAAAAGTGTGCCGTAGTGGGTATTTTCGGTCATGAAGAGGCTTCGAAGCTTGCCTATTTTTCATTGCACTCTCTGCAGCACAGAGGTCAGGAAGCTGCAGGAATAAGTGCAAGCGACGGCAAAAAATTACGAACCATCAAAGATCGAGGGCTTGTCACACAAGTGTTTGATCAGAACAAGCTTTCTACTCTTTCAGGGCGCAGTGCCGTAGGTCATACACGCTACTCGACGGCAGGCGACGACTCCATTCTCGATGCGCAGCCCGTCTTTGCTCGCTATGATCTCGGAGAGATGGCAATCGTTCATAACGGAAACCTGACCAATGCCAAAGAGGTGCGTGATGCACTCATTAAAAAGGGTGCGATCTTCCAAACTTTCATGGATACCGAAAATCTCATTCATTTGATAGCAAAAAGTGAGAAAGAGAAACTGCTTGATCGCATTATCGATGCCGTGCAGCGGATCGAGGGAGCATTTTCTCTTGTTTTTTTGAGCCGAACGAAGATGTTTGCAATGCGCGACCGCTTCGGATTTCGTCCGCTTAGTCTTGGAAGACTGCAAAACGGCGGTTATGTCGTTGCAAGTGAAACATGCGCGTTTGATCTCATAGGTGCGGAGTTCATCCGTGATGTGGAGCCGGGAGAATTGCTTGTCTTTGAAGAGGAGAAAGCACCGCAGTCTATCAAGATTTACGAACCCCAGCCAAAGCGCTGTATATTCGAGTATGTTTATTTTGCCAGACCGGACTCCAACATTTTTGGTCAGAGCGTTTATGAAACGCGAAAAAATATGGGTGCGGAACTCGCTCGCTCCAAGCCGGTCGAAGCGGATATGGTCATCCCTGTTCCCGACGGCGGTGTACCGGCAGCCATAGGTTATGCGCAAGAGAGCGGTATCCCTTACGAGATGGGGATTATGAGAAACCATTACGTTGGACGAACGTTTATTGAGCCCACTCAGGAGATGCGTGATCTGAAGGTCAAAATGAAGCTTTCACCGATGGTCGATATCATCAAAGGCAAACGTCTGATCGTTGTAGATGATTCGATCGTGCGCGGCACAACGAGCAGACGAATCGTCCGTATGCTCAAAGAGGCGGGAGCGGCAGAAGTGCATATGCGCATCTCTTCTCCGCCGACGACCGATCCATGTTTTTACGGTGTCGATACACCAAACAAGGAGAAACTCATTGCAGCCAATATGAGTGTGGACGAGATCTGCGAATATATCGAAGCGGACTCTTTGGCGTATTTGAGTGAAGAGGCACTGCTTCGCAGTGTCAATGCCGTGGACGAGAGTTATTGTACAGCCTGTTTTACCGGTAAATACATTGTGTAGAGAATGAAACAGATATATACGTTCGGCAGGTATCTGCGCGAAAAATTCGGTAAACGTGTTTACAAGGTCGGCATCAATATTTCTGGCTTTACCTGTCCCAATATCGACGGGACAGTTGCGCGCGGCGGCTGTACCTTTTGTGAAAACGATTCCTTTAGTGCCAGTACCAATCGGGTCAAAGAGCTCAAAGGCTTTCATCTCAACCTTCAGACCAAAGAGAATCCCTACTTGGACAAGCAGTTGCAGCAGCTGCAAATCCAGTTCGAATCAATCAGCTCAAGGCAAAGAAGAGAGTATGGCGCAGAAGCGTTTTTGATCTATTTTCAATCTTTCACAAATACCTACGCTCCTTTTGAAACACTCAAAGCTCTTTATGAGAAAGCACTTTCGTTCGATGATGTCGTGGGTCTTAGTATCGGGACGCGCAGTGACAGTATCACCGAAGAGACACTTGCGTATCTCGCTGAGCTTGCAAAGAGAAAAGAGATATGGATCGAGTTCGGCATCCAGTCCATTTACGATGAGACGCTCCAGCGCATCAACCGCGGACATGATGCCAAAAATGTCGAAGAGTGGATAAAAAAAGCAAAAGAGGCAGGATTGAATGTCTGTGGGCATCTGATCTTCGGATTGCCCGGCGAGACAAAAGAGATGATGCTCGAAACCGCAAAAAAAGCGTATGCGTGGGGGATAGACTCAGTGAAGTACCATCCGCTCTATGTCGTGAAAAGAACCGCTTTGGCAAACGAATATATGAAAGGCGAATTTACTCCTATAAGCGAGGAGGAGTATCTCGATGTTCTTACACAGGCGTTACTGCTCAAGCCAGAGCATGTTACGGTGCAGCGAGTGACGGCGGGGATCGATGACGACTCTTTGCTCGCACCCCAGTGGTGTCGAGACAAAAATATTCAGATACGTCATATCAATGAAGCGCTTAAAAAGGTGGGGCTGAAATATTGAAAAAAAAGGCGATAGTAAGTGCCTGTCTGCTTGGAGAGTATTGCCGCTATGACGGGAAGACAAAAAAGTGTGAGGGGATAGAGAAGCATCTGCAAGGGTATGAGGTCATCCCTTTTTGTCCCGAAGCACCCATCTTCGGAACACCCAGAGAACGCATCAATGTTGTCATGATAAAAGGGGAGAAGCATATCGTCACAGATCAAAGCGGTGTCGATGTCACGAAAAGACTTCAGGGGGAGATAGAACGCTTTATAGCCAAGCATCCAAAAGCCGATCGCATCATCCTCAAGTCCAAGAGTCCTAGTTGCGGTTTGGGGACGACGCCGATTTTGAATGAAAACAGAGAGATCATCGCCTCTGGCAACGGCCTTGCAGCCGATCTCTTTTTAGAGCATTACACAAACAGCCGCATCAGCGACGAGAAATCCCTCTCTCATTGACCTTTACAAGCCCTTTTTCTTGAAGAAGAACAAGTGTTCGTTTGAACTCTTTTTTACTCATCCCGAAAAATTCTGTGATCGATTCGGAAGTGCTTTTTGAGTTAAAGGGCAGGCGCCCGTTGTGCTCTTTGAGAAGATCCAGAATTTTTTGCTGTGAGTCCTTCGAAGCTTTTACACCCATTTTTCGTAGAGATAGATCGAGATTTCCATCCGGGCGGCGCTTTTTGATGTAGGCTTTTTTCACTTCACCCGTCTCTAACGGTTCGAAAACCTCATTTTTATATAGCAGCCCCTCATACCTGTCGTCGACGATACACTTAAAGCCAAGATCGGTCTCTTTAATAACAAATGCTTTGACCTCTTGATTAGCTTTGAGTCCTTTTGGATTGTGGTCGAGATATTTCGAGAACTTTTCAGTAGCGACAAGTCGGTGACTCTTTTCGTCGTAGATGACGCGCAGGAACTTTTTCTCTCCCACTTTGAAAGGCTCTTTTTGCATCTTTGAAGGAACGAGCAGATCTTTTGGCAGTCCCCACGCGACAAAAGCGCCAAAGGGGGCGACGTCGACCACTTCGAAAAAGCCGAACTCATCAAGCATCGCGATGGGTTTTTTTGTTGTTGCCGTCAAACGGTCTTCGCTGTCATGATAGATAAAAACTTCAAGAAGATCACCCTCTTGCATCCGTCTTGTGACATAGGCGTTTGGCAGGAGTACCTCACTGCCGCGCGCATCGCATAAAAAAAGGCCGAAATCGCTTTTTCTGTTTATTTTAAGGTTGTTGATCTTTCCAAGTCGGATAATAGATGTTATTTCTTTATTCATAGTGCAATTATAGTGCAATTTGTCATATTTTTTCTGCTTTTGTTCAAAGTCACGATAAAATCAAAAAAAATCGGAGTTGAAATATGCTGCTTGGAAAGTGTCCTTATTGTGAAGACGGGATGATCGAGGTACGTGAAAAAAATGTGCGAGGCAAAAAGATCAAACTCTATGCATGCTCTAATGCACACTGGAAGAGTGAGGACGGTGAGCTATGGGAATTGATAGAAGATGCGACGTGTGATTTTCGTATCTGGCAAAATGCGCTTGGAAGATACGGCAAATGGCTTGGATACAAAGAGGTGCGACAATTGCTGGAGGAGGGGGAGATACGAGTGGAGTTTGTAAGCAGACGTTATGGGAAGAAAATTAACTATGAAAAGAGTGTCGTCCTCGACAGAGAGTATGGTGTGAGTGTAGTCTGGGAAGACTAACGGCTGATTGCTACGCCGATCGATATTTTGTTGACGTTGTGATTGTAGTCGATCAGGCTTTCACCGTAGCCGTTGAAAGTTTTGAAATAGAGAAAAATATCTCTGTTGTTGATGACAGGGAGGGGGTAGGAGTAGCTGAGTTCGACGGCACCTTTGTGGTGCGTTGTGTTCAAACGGAGTTTGAGACGGAAAAGATGTCGCCTGTATGGCAGGATAAACTGCAGCTGCCCATATCCTATATAATGCAAAAGATCAGGATTGTAGTCATTTTTTTCATGAAATCTGTACCACATTTCTACTTCTGTTACCAGATATCTGTACTGTATATAGGTTGAAAGGCTGGCACGATTCCAACTTCGTTCATACACGCCTCCGCGGCCGTTGGATTGATGAATAAGTGCGAATTTGAAGCCTTTGAGAAAGCTTTTGTCTGCGATGATGCGATAGGCGGGTATGGAGACGAAAAGCTCGGGTTGATAGTTCGATTCGCGAAAAAATGCCGAGGGAACATAAACCTGCCAAAAAGAGCGTTGCGTATAACCAAAGGAGTAGATTTCTCCCATATGCAGCCAGTCACTGGCAAAATCATAACGTATGCTGACTTGAAACTCGGTTTCTGTTTTTTCTGCCTTGTGTGTCCCGTTATCGACATAATTCGAATCATATCGATAGCTCAGGGGCATAAAGTAGTTCTCTTTATAGGCTTTTATATTGAAGCCGGAGTGAACGATTTGCGAGAGCGTCTCTTTGGACTCCCTGTCGATGTCGTCGAGCTCTCTTACCATTTTTTCTTTTTGAGCTTGTATCTCTTTAAAGGCATCCGCTTGGAGATGTACAACGGCTATAAGGAGAGTAAAAAAGAGAAATTTTTTCATCATTTTGAAAGTATAACAAAAAAATCTCAGAGATTAATAAAGATTTAATTGAACTTTAAGTATAATTCGCATCCACTTTAGTGCTTTAGCTCAAAGT
>JALUFE010000122.1:0-8313 GCA_027052175.1 Helicobacteraceae bacterium
GATCAAAGCGTACGATGCCGATGGCAATGTGATCTCCAATGTTATTTACAAAACCAAAGAGGGATCGACTGAAGGTTTCGAGGATGCGATCGCCAAAACTGCAAAATATGAAAAGAAAATAGCCCAGATGGGTGTCTTCAATTTCATCACCGGAAACAAAGAGTAACTCTCCTTTCATCTTTTATTGATACGTAATGAAGCAAAAATAATTTCATACCCAATGAGATGAGTTTCGTTTAGATTTGTAGGAAAATCGCTGCAGTCGTAGTTATTCTACTTCAAAGCGATTTTCGTGCAAAGATGAGCGAAAATCATATCACCCCAAAGGGGCAGCAAGAAAAAGGCATATCTGATGGCGTTAGATTTTCTCACCTTAGCTACGGCTACGCTTTAAAAAATCTGCCTTGCATCTATACCTTTTTCTTGCTGTTGGGTTATGAAATTATTTTTGCTTCATTACTTAAAGTGTGCACATTCGCACGCTTTTACTATCCATTTATCCCTACGCGTTACAATTATCTCACTAAAACGCAAAGGTGTGCAATGGATACGAAATTTGATTTGATCAAAAAAGAGGTTGCCAAAGTCGTTGTTGGGCAGGAGAAGATGATCGACTCGCTGCTTATCGCATTTTTTTGTGAAGGGCATATCCTTATAGAAGGGGTTCCGGGACTTGCAAAGACGACAACGGTCAACGCTCTTGCGAAAGCACTTGGTCTAAACTTTAAAAGAGCGCAGTTTACACCAGATTTGCTGCCGGCAGACATCCTTGGAGCGGAGATTTACGACCCTAAAAACAACAGCTTCAAGATCAAAAAGGGACCGATCTTTACAAATCTGCTACTTGCCGATGAGATCAACCGTGCTCCGGCAAAAGTGCAATCAGCCTTGCTGGAAGTGATGCAGGAGAAACAAGTTACCCTTGGTGATACGACTTTCGAGATAGAAAAACCTTTCTTCGTTATGGCGACACAAAACCCGGTCGAACAGGAGGGAGTGTATCAACTCCCTGAAGCGCAGCTTGACCGTTTTATGCTCAAACTCATAGTATCGTACAACACCAAGACCGAAGAACTTGAAATTGCCCGTAGAATCTCAAGCGGCAATATGGAAGAGATCCATCCTGTTATCACCAAAGAGGAGATCGATCAGGTCAAAAACGAGATCAAAGCGATTCATATCGATCCCGAAGTCGAAGAGTATATGATCGAGCTTGTCAATGCCACACGTTATCCTTCCCAGTATGGACTTGAAGAGATCGAGCATTTCATCCAGTTTGGTGCGAGTCCACGGGTGAGTATCGATATGTTCAAAGCGGTCAAAGCTATGGCCTATCTTCGTGGAAAAGACTTCGTAACCCCTGTGGATGTTGCGTATCTTGCCAATGAGATCATGCGTCACCGTATCGTATTGACGTATGAAGCGGAAGCCGAAGGCATCACGACCGATGAGATCATCCAAAAAGTTCTCGAAGCGGTAAACATCCCATAAAATGAGTAAACTTCAAAAGATACTCGTCAAGGCCCGACGTCAGGTCTTTAGCGAGATGATCGGCAACAATCCTTCACCGTTTCATGGGGAGGGGTATGACTTCATCGAACTTCGAGAGTATATGCCGGGGGATGATATCCGTCATATCGACTGGAATATAACGGCAAAGATGCAGCGCCCTTTTGTAAAAGTCTTTCGTGAGGAGCGTGAGCTGAATGTCGTCGTAGCTTCCATCCTCAATGGAAGTGTTTATTTCGGCAGCAAACGATTCAAACAGGAACTTATCGCCGAAATCAACGCTTTGCTTGGCTTCTCCGTAGTCAAAAACGGTGATCTGCTCAGCTCATACATTTTTACCGACAAGATGGAAGATTTTGTCAAGCCGAGCAAAAATATCTATGCCGTGCACAAGATGACGCAAAATGTACTCGATTTCGATCCTCTTGGCAAAAAAGTCGATTTCAAGGCATTGGCGGATACGCTTTTTAAACGTGTACGACGTAAATCGCTGATTGTGCTTATAGGTGATTTTTTTGAAGTGCCGGATCTCAAAGTGCTTGCGCGTAAACATGAGGTCATAGTCGTTATCGTACGAGACAGACTTGAGGAGGATCCGCCGGCATTTGGGTTTGCTTCACTCGTCGATCCCGAAACCAACGAGGTACTTGAAGGAGATTTTAATTCTCATACGATCAAAGAGTACAAGAAACATGTCATTGAAAATGACCGTAAACTGTATGAGACCTTCAAGAAGCATCAAGTGCGATTTACGAAGATATATACTGATATGAATGAATCGGTTGTGCTTAGAAGATTGTTTGAGGCGAGATGATGCAGACAGAACAATTAAAACTTCATGATATTAAACCTCTCGTACCGATAGAGGATTACTCTTTTTACTATTTTTTGGCTGTGAGTGTGATTGTTGTCGTGCTGCTTGCGGGAGCTTTTTATCTACTTTTGAGATGGCTCAAGCATCGAAAAAAAGAGAATCTACGCAAACGTCACCTGGAGATACTGCGCTCCATAGATCTACGCAAAGATCCTAAAAAAGCGGCCTATATGCTTACAAAGTATGGTGCAACTTTTAAAGACGACGATGCGAGGCACAAAGAGATGTATGAAAATATGTTACAAAAATTAGAGAAGTACAAGTATCGTAAAACGGTGGAGCCTTTTGATGAGGAGACGATAAGCATTATAGAACTTTACAGGGATATCTGTGATGTTTGACGGTGTTTACTTCGAACTGCCTAAGGCGATCTCTTTTCTTTTTATTTTTATCGCGTGTGCGTCGCTGTGTCCGATGCGGCTTCCATCCATCTATTTTCCTCACACGACGACTTTCGTCAAGGGAGCGGCGTCGCATTCAAAACTGCTTTTCTTTCTCAAATGGCTCGGGATTACGATGCTGGTTCTGGCGATTATGTCACCGGTGAAGGATATGGTCTATGAGACAACCCCGAAAAAAGGGCATGAGATCGTTTTGGTACTCGATACAAGCGAATCTATGCAGCAGCGGGGATTTGATCCTTCCAATCCTTCTCTTACCCGCTTCGATGTGGTCAAGCAGATCGTATCGAAATTTATTGAAAAGCGAAAAGATGACAATATAGGTATGGTTGTTTTTGGCGCATTTTCTTTTATAGCATCTCCATTGACATACGACACAAACATTCTCAAAGAGATCCTCTCACGCCTCAATATCGGTATAGCAGGACGTTATACGGCTCTGTATACCGCGCTTGCACAGGGAGTGAATCTACTGAAGATGAGCGACGCCAAATCAAAAGTCATCATCTTGCTAACTGACGGTTACTCCACCCCTCAGGTGGACAAGATTCCGCTGAATGTCGTGCTCGATATGATCAAAAAAGAGCATATCAAAGTTTATCCTATAGGAATCGGTGCGTCCAATGAGTATAACAGAAAAGTGTTGATGCAAATTGCCAAAGCCAGCGGGGGTGTCGCTTTTGGGGCGCGCAGTGCCGATGAACTCGGTGAGATATACAAAAAAATCGACGCGATGGAAAAGAGTGAAGTAAAGAGCCAGAAATACACATACAAAAAGTATCTTTATCATATACCGCTTTTTGTGGGCTTTTTGAGTTTGATGTTTTATGTCTTTTTACTCAATCGAAGGGGAAGTGAATGAAGTTCCTGCATCCGGAGTTTTTTTACTTTATGCTGCCTCCGTTTTTGATTTTTTTCGCTTTGATTCTGACTCAAAAAGAGTCTGTCGGCAGTTATTTCAGTGATGAGGTGATGGCAAAGCTTCGAGTGGCTACCAAAGGTATGACCCTCAAAGCGCGAAATGCTCTGTTTTTTTTGGCTGGATTGTTCATGATCGTCGCACTTGCCGAGCCTGTGATTGTTGACGGTAAGATCGATGTGGAGCAAAAAAGTGCCGATATACTTTTGGGACTGGATATCTCCAACTCGATGCTTGCAAATGATCTCTACCCTTCCAGACTGGAGCTTGCAAAGAAAAAAGCGGTGGAATTTATACGACTGTTAAAGCAGGATAGAGTAGGGGTAATCGCTTTTGCGAAGGGGAGTTATCTCGTTTCACCGCTTAGTTTCGACAAAGAAGCGGTGGCATTTTTACTTCAAAACCTCGATACATCTTCCATTACGGAGCAAGGGACGGATTTT
Organism: Helicobacteraceae bacterium; assembly: GCA_027052175.1. Lineage (GTDB taxonomy): Bacteria > Campylobacterota > Campylobacteria > Campylobacterales > Sulfurimonadaceae > S012-15. Next base: position 4,147 of record JALUFE010000122.1, read on the forward strand.
ATGGCGCTTCTTGAAACGGTAAAACGCAGCTCCGTACATTCGAAACAGAAATATTTGCTGCTTTTTACCGACGGTGGAGATAAACAGGATTTTTCAAAAGAGATCGAGTATGCTAAGAACAACGGCATCACTGTATTTGTTTTGGGAATGGCGACAAAACGGGGTGCTCCCATCAAGATGCCCGACGGGAGTTTTATGAAGTATCATGGCAAGATTGTCATAACGAAACTGAATGAACATATAGCCGATCTTGCTGTGGGAAGTGGTGGTGTCTTTATCAAGGTGACCAATTCGGACAGGGATATCAAAAAGATGTATGAGGAGATGTCACACGTGATAGCGCAAAAGACGTTTCGTAAAAAGTCGATAGAAAAGCATATCCCGCTCTTTTACCTTCCACTTGGAGCGGCGATGCTACTGGTCCTCATAGCACTCGCTTCGATGACCAAAAGAACAACCGTACACGTACCTTCGATGTTTCTGCTTGCATCATTGCTTTTTTTTGGTGTCGGTGAGGCCAAAGCCGGGATGTTGGACTTTTTGGATATCAAAGAGGCTAAAGAGGCATATACGAAGCAGGAGTACAAGGAAGCGGCAAAACGTTTTGAGACTTATGCCAAAAACTCACAAAAGCCTCATGCCTACTTCGATGCCGGAGATGCTTACTACAAAGCGGGCAATTATAAAAAAGCGTTACAAATGTACAAGAAAGTACATACCAAAGATGCAACGTTGATGGCACATACCTTTCACAACAGAGGCAATGCCTATGCAAAACTCGGGCAGTACAAAAAGGCGATCGAAGCATATGAAGATGCACTCAAACTGAAAGAGGACAAAGAAACAAGAGAGAATCTCGAAGCTGTCAAAAAGCTTATGAAGAAGAAAAAAAAACAGAAGCAGCAGCAAAAAAGTAAGAACAATAAGCAAAACAAAAAACAAAACAAAAAACAGAAGCAGCAGCAAAACAAGCAGCAGAACTCCCAAAAGAACAAACAGAACAAGCAGCGAAACAAACAAAATGAAAATTCTCAAAACTCCAAGGGAACAGGACAGAAAAAGCATCAAAACAAGAGTGAAAATAGAAAAATGAAGAAAAATGAACAGCGAAAATCTCAACAGCACAAAAAAGAGAAAGAGAAACTTCAAAAACTGAGTGACAAACAGAAACAGGACAAAAAGAGTAAAAAAAACGGCTCGATGCCTAAGATAGAACACAAAGAGCATAAGATGAGCGAACAAGAAGAGAAAAAGTGGCTTAAAGAGCTGAACATGGATACGCGTACATTTATGTACACGATAAAACCTGCAAAATCAAAACGATATGAGGATGACAATGAAAAACCTTGGTAAAACAGCGATACTTTTTTTACTGTTGAGTGTAACGACATTGATGGCGAAGGTGGAAACTTTTGTGGATCATACGAAAGTAATGCGCGGCGATACCGTAACGCTTCGTCTTAGCGTATATGGAGATGATATCAAAGAACCTCGTCTCGATACACTCTGTGGAGTGGATATCACCTCCGAATCTTCGCAGCAGAGCATCCAGATTATCAACACGAACATCACGAAAAATTATACTTTTATTTATACGTTCGAACCGGAAAAAAGTTGTACTATAGGCTCTATTCCGATTGAAGTTGATGGAAAAATAGAGCATACCAAACCAATCAAGATCACGGTCACCGATACCCCGCCGCAAACAAAAGATCTCAACTTCGTTTTAGAACTCAAAAGCAGTAAAAATGAAGTGTTTGTCGGAGAACCTTTTGATGTGACCCTCGTTTTCAAACAAAAAAGAGGTGCCGAGGCGATAGACTCCAAGTTTTATCCTCCAAAACTTGACGGATTTTGGATCAAATATCAAAGTGAGCCCGAAAAGCGGATCGAAGGAGATTATATAGTTACGACTATCCACTACAAGATGGCAGCACAACGAGAAGGAGAACTCGAAATTTCTCCGGCAAAGATCAAAATAGCCACGCGTGATTTTTCAAAAGACTACTGGAACAACTTTGCACCTGCTGTCAAATGGCATACTTACTACTCCAATGCTGTAAAGATGAAGGTGTACGCTCCGCCAAAAGGGGTGAAGTTGGTAGGAGATTTCGATATCGACATTCAGGTGGACAAGAGGCGTGTGCATCCAAATGAAGCGGTCAATGCGGTCCTTACGATAAAAGGGGAGGGCAACATAGAGGACCTCGACCCTTTTAAACCCTATATCTCAAATGCCAATGTTTTTGATGAAAAGCCGAAGATCGATGAGCACAAAGGCATCTTTGTTCAAAAGATCGCTTTTGTTGCAGACAGTAACTTTACTATCCCTTCTTTTGGCATTCGTTACTTCGATCCGAAAACGAAGAAGATCATCAACAAAGCTACCAAGCCGATCCCGATAGTCGTTTTGGGAGCGAATCAGCAACAAGAGCCGCTTGAAATCAAAAAAGGGGATGAAAGTGCAGCTTCTCATAACGCTTTTTCTTCAAAAGGTCGAAGCAGTACGATCGACTCCTCTTTTGCGATCACATGGGTGATCCTTTCTTTCATTGCCGGAGTTTTTATCGGTGGTATTTTAGTCTTTTTCAAGTTCTATATTTCGACTCAGAGACGTCTCAAGCGCTTTTCTTTCGATGATAAGAAAGCACTTTTCATAAAACTACTTCCTTATAAAGATCACAGTGATGTCAAAGAGGTTCTCGATATGCTTGAAAATGCGCTTTATGGGGAGAAGAAGGGACACATCGATAAAGAGAAAATCAAAGAAATAATAAAGAAATACGATATTCGTTGAACAAGCTTTAATCCCCTATACAAAAATAATTTGATACAATTGGCGTAACCTATTTTGTAAAGGGGGCATTTTGAAGATTGGAGTAGTTTTTTTTCTCTTTTTTCTTACCTTGACATTATCGGCAAAGGAACTGCTTGTTCTCTCGTTCGACGCTTCCAAGAAAGTGCTCGAAAAACGTTTGCCCGCGTTGGAAGAGGAGATATCCTCTTTACATTTGCAGCAGAGCGGCCCCCTGTCTTTCAAACGTTTTGGGGATCGATATGCAATTGTTTTCCCCGTAAAATCAGAAATGCAGAAAGAAAAGATCCTTCTTACCCTTGGAGAAAAGTATCCACATATATTCTCGATAAAACTGCCAGATGAGATATCAAGAACAAAATCTTCTCAAGATTCAAGTATTCGTACAACAAACAGAAATGGAGGGGAGTGGATTGGGATGATACTTTTTGGTGTCGTGTTTGCAGTTCTCTTCGCCAAAGGAATGAGAGAGATGATGCGGGTTCGTCGCTCGCAACGTTCTATACAGCGGCAGCAGGTTGAAATGGAAAAAGAGTTGAAGAAGGAGATATAGATGATTGTTCGGTTGCTCATAGCGTTTTTAGTGTTCTCTTCGCTGCAGGCGAGTTACATTGTGCTTGACAAAAATGTAAAGAAAGAGGTGCTCTACGAAAAACTTCTGAAAAAAGATGCAACGCTTCGCTCGATAGCCAAAAAGGAGCATCTGCAACTTGAGACAATGGCAGTTGGAAGCCAAAAGATTCTTAAAACAGGAGAATTCAAAGATGAAAAGGATCTGGCACTTTTTTATATGCATATTCTCTCTGTATTTCCAAAAGCCGTAATTATAGACACTCCGAAAAAAGTTACGGTGACGAAAATAGTCCCCATAGAAGTGGGAGGAGCTTCTGTTTCCAAAAATGGTGATTTTACTTTGTGGATTGCGCTTTTTGGACTCGGTGTTATTGCGCTTTTTGCACTTTATTTGTCATCTGAAGAGATCAAAGTAATAAAAAAAGAGCATGAAAAGATGCAGAAAAAGCAAGAGGAGATCATCGAGATTCAAAATAAGATTCTCACAAACATGAGTGAAAATATTCATTCCATTGCCGAAGAAGCAGCTAAGGAGACTAAAGATCTCGTCCTCGATTCCGCACAGAATCAAAGGCTTGAAAACGCTTTGAAGAAAGTAGCCAAATCGGAAAACAGACTGTTGGATATTACAACCGATTTATTGGAATTTTTGCGTATCAAATCGAACAAGATTTCAATAGTGAATGAAAATTTTCATCTTCTCAATCTGCTCAACGACATCACCGGGCAGGTGAGTGTGACCGACAGACATATCGATTTTGATCTGCTTTATGATGTGG
>JALUFE010000122.1:8323-13286 GCA_027052175.1 Helicobacteraceae bacterium
CGAATGTACCCGATATCCTTATAGGCGATACGCTTCATCTGAGTAAAGTCGCTGTCAATATCATCGACTATTTCAAACAAAACGGTGCAAAGAGTGTTGTCGTAGAGATAAAAAAAGAAGGAAGCTTTGCGAATGCGGAACTTCTTATACGTTTTAGGAGCGATCTTGTTTTCGATGTAGAGAATGATGCTAATCTTTTCGTTTCATACTACAATGAAGAGCGCAACCGATACGAAGGACTCAACCTCTATGTCGCCAAAGAATTGTCACTTAAAATGGGAGCGGATCTTTATGCTAAAAACAGTGAAGACAAAACTGCGCAGTTCGTCTTTGTCATGCCTTTTAAAAAGGCCCCGCTTCCAGAGTTGATATCCGCTTCTCATGCTTTACCCAAAGAGACACAAGGGATGAAGATGGTTTTGATAGATAAAAATGCAGAATGTCTCAAGATAGATACAAAGGTATTTGACAAGCTCGATCTTGATGTTGATGGGATTGTGCGGCGCGAGTTCAACCATAAAACTTTCGATTTTTCAAAATACAATGTCGCTGTAATCGATGAAGCGATATTAACATCGGAGCTTCTGTCCAAACTGACCGCGTTTGAAGATTTGAAAGTACTTTCACTGAGTTCAATCTTTGTCGATTCAAGAGATGATGATATGCTTGAAGGATCGTTGAAACGACCGCTTACGACCTCACAACTCCAAGAGAGCTTCACTCGACTTTTCGCTCCCGCAGAAGAGAAGAAAAAGAGGCAGCAACAAAGGAAGAGTAATTTGCCGGTGTATAGAGAACAGTTCGCCGATACACCGAATGTCACGTTGGAGAGTTTTGCCGATTTTCGAGGTGCATCACTTCTTGTCGTAGAAGACAATTTCATCAATCAAAAAGTTTTACTTTCCGTTCTCAAACGCTCTGAGATGGATATCGACATTGCCGATAACGGACAAGAAGCACTTGAACTTGTAACGAGGAAAGCGAAGAAATACGATCTTGTACTGATGGATATCAATATGCCCGTCATGGATGGATATACGGCGACGCAAAAGATACGAGAGGCAGGTTTGGAGGACCTTCCGATCATAGCGCTCTCCGCGTTGACATCCACAGACGAGATCAGCAGAATGTTCGATGTCGGTATGAACGGCTATCTGGCTAAACCGTTTTATAAAGAGAGACTTTATACTGTTTTTGCTATATTTATAAAGAAAAAGGAATCTGGAAGTACGTTGGAGAACGAAAAAGTCTCTTCTGTGAGAACAGATACCTTGCGACTGAAAGCCCTTGATATTGCAAAAGGATTGCAAAACAGCAAGAACGAAATCTTTTACAAAGAGGTGCTTGAAGAGTTTAGAGATGCCTTTGGTGAGAGTGACAAGCCGTTTTCCAAACTTGTCGATGAGCATCGGTATGAACAGGCACGTATGCTTGCTATCGATATACGTGGTCTAAGCGGCGCTATCGGCGCCAACAGGCTACATGAGCTTTCTATAGAAATTTTACAGACGATTTTGTTTAAAAAGTTCGATATGCTCGTTGATCTTGCCAAAAGGTATGAAGAGGAGATGCAACTTCTCAACAGAGACATAGAGGTGTATATGAAAACATTTGCATAGGAGGATGTTATGCTTGATCCCATATTGTTGCGCATCGCCAAAACGGCGATACTTGAAAAATTCGATCCGTCTTATAAAATCGACAAAGACGCATTGATTGAGAAATATCCGTTTCTTGCCAAAAAGGGAGCGGCGTTCGTAACTCTCGATAAAAATCAAAATCTTCGAGGTTGTATAGGTTCTATTATTGCGCATCAGCCGCTTATAGACGACATCATTCACAACGCTCAGTCGGCAGCTTTTAGTGATCCCCGTTTCAATCCACTGCGTCCGGAGGAGATAGATGACACTCTTAGTGTAGAGGTTTCGGTTCTTAGTGAGCCGGTAAAAATAGAGTATAGGGACTATGATGATCTTAAATCAAAAATCGTTCCGAAAAAAGATGGTCTCATTCTCAAATATGGACGGTATCAGGGAACATTCCTGCCGCAGGTTTGGGAGCAGCTGCCTACTACGGAGCAGTTTTTGGAGCATTTAAGCTATAAGGCTGGGGCCAATCCGACTATCTACTCGCTACATCCCGATATCTATCGTTACAGAGTAGAACATATAAAGGAGGCCTGGAATGCAATACTACCGTTATAAAAGTGAAGATGCCATCACCTGTCTGTTGTGCCAGCACTACTGCACGCTCAAAGAGGGAAAGACAGGCATATGCGGTATCAATGAAAACGATCATGGCAAACTGGTGAATCTCACCTACGGCCATCCCAGTGCGATCAATCTCGATCCGATAGAGAAAAAGCCTCTTTACCATTTTATTCCTAAAACGACTTCACTCTCTATAGGAACAGTCGGATGTAACTTCCGCTGCCCATTTTGTCAAAACTGGTCCATCTCGCAGACCAGCAATGTCAACAAAGATGTGAACTACCCTCCAGAAACCATCGTCAAGCTTGCACTTGAACATGGAGCCAAAAGCATCAGCTACACCTACAATGAGCCGACGATATGGTATCCGTACGCGAAAGATATCGGCGTGTTGGCAAAAGAGGCTGGGTTGAAAAATGTTTTTGTCTCCAGTGGATATGAGTCCAAAGAGGTGTTTGAAGATATGCAAAGCTGGGTGGATGCAGCTAACATCGATCTCAAAAGCTTTTCGCACGATTACTACAAGAAGACACTTAAAACTTCGCTTGAGGGGGTATTGGAAAATCTGAAGAAATTTGCTGCGTCACCCATCTGGATTGAGGTGACGACACTGATCATACCGGGGGTGAACGACAGTGCCGAGGAGCTCAAAGCGATGGCGGAGTTTATCTATAACGAGATGGGCAGTGATGTGCCGTGGCATCTGAGCGCTTTTCATCCTGATTACAAGATGATGGATACGCCGCCGACTTCGCTTGCCAAACTGCTTGAAGCAAAAGAGATAGCCGAGCAGACGGGGTTGAAGTATGTCTATCTTGGCAATGTCCGTTTTGATAGCTCGACCTACTGTCCGCACTGTGGTGAATTGTTGATACAACGTGAAGTATACGATACCCATATTTTGGGGCTGGATTTGAGAAACGGTAGATGTAAAAGCTGTGGATACAAGATCAAAGGAGTTTGGAAATGATACGAAGAGAGAGTGTAGCAGGAAGTTTCTATCCGGCGCATGAAGATGATGAACGAAAATATTTTGAACATTTTAATGCAATACTTGAAAAACACAATATCAAGCTGCCCGATATCAAGCCCCGGGCGGTCATCGTCCCTCATGCGGGTCATATTTATTCCGGTTTTACGGCTAATTTTGCCTACAGGCTACTGCAGCAAAGCGGGATTAAAAAGTTTGTAGTGATTGGTCCTTCGCATCGAGTGGGATATGTCGGGAGCAGTTTATGTGGATTTGAAAGCTATGCAACTCCATTTGGGCCTCTTGTCTGGGATGAAGAGATGTATAAAAGGTTGACGGAACGTTTCAAACTTGTATGTCATCCGCAGGCTCATGCGGAACATTCGACAGAAGTACAGTTCCCATTTATCAAGTACTATATTCCGGATGCAAAGATTCTTGAGATCGTTTACAGTGAAGAAGACCCTGCAAACCTCGCTCCTGTGATAGAGTATATTTTAGGATTTGATGAGTGGGGTGTGATAATCAGTACCGATTTGAGTCACTTCTATACATTGGATGAAGCGAATAAACTCGATGCAGTGTGTATCCAGGCGATCGAAAAACTCGATCGAAATCTTTTGCATAAAGGATGTGAGGCATGTGGTAAAATCGGTGTTGAAGCGATGCTGATAGCGGCAAAAGATATGCATCTAAAACCGATGATACTGGATTATAGAACAAGTGCCGATGCAAGTGGCGATACAAGCAGAGTGGTTGGCTATGTCAGTGTAGCGTTTGTGTGAGCCATTAAGGCATTTTCTGTTGAAAAAACGGATACGAGAGGTGAAAAAGATATATATAGCGGGTCCTGACGTTTTTGAAAAGAATGCAGTAGAGATTGGAAAAAAATACAGGGATCTGTGTCGCAAATATGGTTTTGAAGGGCTGTATCCACTCGATAACGAAGTGGATTTTTCAACTGGAAAGAAAAATGCCGCCAGACAGATTTTTGAAGCGAACAGAAAAATGATAGATGAATGTGATATCGTAGTAGCGAATCTCAATCCTTTTCGAGGCAAAGAGAGTGACAGTGGAACGGTCTGGGAGTGCGGTTATGCTTTTGCAAAGGGAAAAATCGTTTATGGCTATATGAGAGACACGAGGGAGTACCTCGAACGGTTTGAAAAAGCAGAAACAAAAGAGGAAAACGGTCGGTTTTACGATATGCAAGGAAAAGTCATCGAAGATTTTTCTCACCCGCTCAATCTGATGCTTGCATGTTCTATAAAAATAGTGCAGGGTGATTTTAAAGAGGCGCTGAAGGTGTTGAGTGAGCATTCGTAGTACTTTTTTTTTGTTATTGTTGTTGATATCTTTGCCGGTTTGGGCCATACAGACAAAGCAGAAAAAAAAGGAGCATGTCGTGCTTCAGCTGCATTGGAAGTACAACTACGCTTTTGCCGGTTTCATTATGGCCAAGGAAAAAGGCTTCTACAAGGAGATGGGACTTGATGTCGAATTGAGGGAATATACCATAGGGATGGATATCGAACAGGAAGTATTGAGCCAAAAGGCGAATTACGGCATTTACAATTCTAAAATACTTTTAGACTATCTTCAGGGCAAACCGTTAAAGCTGCTTGCCTCTTTTTTTAAACGCTCCGCTCTCGTACTCGTCGCTCAGCCGGAAATCAAAAATCTCAAAGATCTCAAAGGAAAAAAGATAATGGCAGGGACGAAAAAGGATTTTGTTCTCAATTTTCAGCCCTATTTTGCAAAATACGGTATGAGTGTCAATGAT
>JALUFE010000122.1:13296-23879 GCA_027052175.1 Helicobacteraceae bacterium
TTGTTCCTCACACATACAGGGTCGATGAGTTCGTCGCAGGAAAAGTCGACGCTATGACGGCATTTCGCTCCAATGAGATCCCAAAATTGCGGGAGCTCGGTAAAAAATACACCCTGTTTGATCCCAGTGATGACAATCTGTTCGTTATGCAGCTCGAACTTTTTACATCTCAAAACGAATTTGAAGCGCGGCCGCAAAGAACCAGGGATTTTGTCAAAGCATCCATAAAAGGATGGGAGTACGCTTTTGCTCATCCAAAAGAGACCATAGAAACAATCTACAAAAAGTACAATCGGGGCTACAGCAGGGCCGATCTGCAAAAACAGGCAGAAGCCATAGAACATTTGATCCTGCCTTATACGTATGAGATTGGCAGTATAGATCGCAGTTTTTTGAAAAAGCAGGCAAATCTTTTTAGTGATTATTATCATCTTTCCAAAAAACGAAATTTCAATGGATATTTTTACGATCCCTATGCAGGCGAGAATATTGAACTGAGTTTTGAGGAGATGAAATATATTCAGAAGCATCCTCGGACTTCTGTGTGCATACATTACGATCTTTTTCCTATCGACGGGTATGCAAATAGCAAAGAGACTGGCATAATGGGAGATATCTTTCATGAGATATCCAAGCGTACGGGTCTTCATTTTCAGCCGGTGTATGCCAAGAACTATAGGGGTTTGGTGGAGAATATCAAACGGAAGAAGTGCCAGGTCGTTTCCATAGCGACCCCTGAGATAAGCAACGAGTTTGGAATGTCTGCGACAAAAGTTTTTATGCGCACCTATTTTACGATTCTTACCTCTATAGACCGCTCCTTTGTGAAAAATCCTGTCCTTCTTCGTGATAAAACTCTGCTCATAAAAGATCCTCAAATGATGGCATATCTTCAAGCACTGTATCCTTATCTGCATTTTAAACTGATGCCGGATTCGAAGAGGATGGTCGATGCGGTTATTGGCGAGCAAGCCTACGGCATTGTCACATTGGATGAACAGGCTGACTATTTCATAGATCAGTATGGATTTGGAAAGCTCAAAATTGGCGGTTTTTTGGCGAAACACCGCCCAATCGAAGGAGTTGTTGCTATTCAAAAAGAGGAGAAAGTACTGGCGTCCATCATCAAAAAAGGGATAGCTTCTCTTTCGCCCAGCGAGATCCGCTCCATCGTTCAAAGCTGGCATATGACACGTTATCACAAGCAGATCGATTATAAACTTTTGATGCAGATTCTTGGAGTTGCGTCCCTTTTGTTGCTTGTGATGTTTTATTATCAGCGAAAGATTAGGCGTCTTAACTTTGAACTGGAAAGGAAAGTAGATGAAAAGACGAAAGAGCTGAGAGAACTCAATGAAAAACTCGAAGCTCTTGTAAACGAGAAGGTCGAAGAGATTGTTCAAAAAGATCGCCTTCTTGCCGTACAATCCAAGCAGGCCATCATGGGAGAGATGATTACAATGATCGCTCATCAATGGAGACAACCGCTTAACACACTGACACTCCAGATATCCAATCTTCAGCTTCGCAGACTGACAGGCCAACTTGTCGATATAGAAGAGTATGACAAGACACTGGAGCAGATAAGCAAAACGATTACTTACCTTTCAGAAACGATCGATGATTTTCAAACATTTTTCCATCCTGACCGGAAACTTTCAAGAACCATTTTAAAAGAGCTCGTACAAAAGGCGGTCAATTTTATCCGTCCACGTTTAAAAGGTACGTCGATTGAAATTTCGATCGATGTAGACAAAAGCATTGAATTGAATGTTTATATCAATGAACTCATTCAGGTTCTTCTCAATCTTCTCAACAATGCCATCGACGCACTACTTGAGTGCAAGAGAGAAGATAAACGTATCTTGATCTCTGCAGAGGTAAACGATGTCGTAAGATTGTTTGTCACCGATACCGCCTGTGGAATCGATGAGAAGATCGTGAAGAGACTTTTCGAGCCGTATTTCAGCACGAAAGGCAAAAACGGAACGGGACTAGGTCTTTATATGAGTCAAATGATTATGCAAAAGCAGTTTGGAGGCGATATCAAAGTTGAAACATCAAGCGATGGCACTACTTTTATAGTGGAGTTTCCGAAGTTTTAGGAAAGGTATAGCCCTTTTCGCATCGCTTCTTCAATCTGTTGCTTGTCATACCGTTTGCCCAAAAAAAGCCAGGCTGCGAGAACCCCCTGTCCCAGAAGCATATCAATGCCGTCTTTAAAGGGGAGAGAGTGCTTTTTTGCTTCTTTTAAAAAAGGAGTGAGTTTACCATAGACGACATCCGCCACGTAGCGTGCATTGTCAAGAATGACATCTATCAGCTCTTTTGGAGCAGGAAGCGACTCCTCTTCGAGACCGGCACTTGTAGTGTTGACAACAAGGTCGAAACTCCCAGTTTCGAAGTCGCTCCAGGTATAACGCTTGACATCGATTTGAGCGAACTCTTCGAGGCGTTTTCGGGAACGGTTCAGGATGGTTACTTCCATCCCTTCATCCAAAAACTTCTGTACCAGCGCTTTAGCCGTCCCTCCGGCACCTATAACCAAAATACGTTTGACGTTTTCAAACTCTCTTATGGCAAACATAAAACCTTCTGCATCGGTGTTGTAGCCTACGAGTCTCCCGTTTTCGTTGACGATGGTATTGACTACCCCGACTTTTTTTGCAAAGCCGCGAATTTCGTCACATGCCTCAAAGGCTGCTTCTTTATGAGGAACGGTTATGTTGGCACCACTCAGACCAAGTTCCAAAAAGCGTTTTTTGAGTTCAGATCCCTCTTTCAAAAGTATACGGGTATAACACGCTTTGATGTCAAGTTCTTTATATACGCTGTTGTGCATAAACGGACTTTTTGAATGGTGAACAGGATTGCCGAATATAGCAAAAAGTTGCATTAGTCGAGATCCTTTAGCGAACTGATAAGTGCACCGAGTTTGTTGTTGACTTCAAGATACTCAAGCTCTTCGACGCTGTCTGCTACGACTCCGGCTCCCGCTTGCAGGATGACTTTGTCGGGTTTGACCATCGCAGTCCTGATTGTAATGGCGCTGTCCATATTGCCATCAAAACCAAAGTAACCTATGGCTCCGCTGTAGAAACCCCGTTTGAGCCCTTCGAATTCGGCAATAAGCTCCATTGCACGAATCTTTGGTGCTCCTGTCATCGTACCTGCCGTGAAGGTCGCCATAAAGAGATCGAACATATCTTTGTTTTCATCGAGTTCGGCAACGACATCGCTGACGATATGCATCACATGGGAATAGCGCTCGATATGCATCATATCTTCGACTTTGACTGTTCCCACTTTCGCTACACGTCCGACATCGTTTCTTCCAAGGTCTATCAGCATAAGATGTTCGGCAAGTTCTTTCGGGTCGTTAAGCAGTTCACGTTCAAGCTCTTTGTCTTTCTCTTCTGTCTTACCGCGTTTTCTTGTACCGGCTATCGGTCGCAGCAGTATTTTACCATCTTTGAGGCGTACCATTACTTCCGGGGAACTCCCGACGATATCAAATCCTTCATACTCCAGGAGGTACATGTAAGGAGAGGGATTTTTTGTTCTAAGAACACGGTAGAAACTGAATGGATCGACTTTGACATGACGAGTGTAGCGGTTCGTCATAAGGATCTGGAAGACATCGCCGCTTTTTATCATCTCTTTTGACAAGCGTACCATGTCGAAAAAGCGCTCTTTGCTAAAGGCGAAACTTCCCTCATCTTCTCCCTCATTGCGGCGTAGTGGAAGATAGTGGTAGGAGGATTTCAGTTCTCTTTCAATATCATCGAAGTGTTTGGCTTCGATTGCATCGAGGGATGTCAGTAGAGTGATTTTATGGTCTTTGTGCGAGTAGACAAGGATGAATTTCGGCAGAATTAAATCGAGATCGGGGGTGTAGAGCTCATCTTTGAGATTTTGCATAAAAGGTTGCAGAACAGGTTCGAAAACTTTGACCATATCATAACCGATATAACCGATAAAACCATCTACATATCCTATGCCGAGCTCTTGTGATATCTCTTGGTAAAGTTCTTTGTCTATCTGCGCATAGTAGCGTTTGAGAAATTCGAACGGCGAGATGTCGAGCATGTGCTTCTTGCCTTGGGCATCTGTATAAAAAGTCATCTCGTTGATGTATTGGAGTCGCTCTCTTGCCCCTACACAAATGAAGCTGTAATTACCGTTACATCCGTCTGCGCTTTCAAAAAGATAGATGATTTCCGTTGCAAAGAGCTCCTTGATCTTGGCATATACCGCAATCGGAGCGAACTGGTCAAGAAGAAATTGTCTGGAGTATATCAATCGATTTCCTTCTCATTAGATTTTTATTTTTGTCAGAAAAGCGCCTTTTTCGATCTTTTTTCTGATGTTTTTGAGCGCACGTCTTGCTTCATGTTCATTCTTAAACGGCCCTACAAGCACTTTGTTGACACTTCGTCCATGGACAGTCGCTTTGTGGAATATATAGTGATACCCCGCTTTTTTAATGGAGGAAAGGAATCGTTTGTTTGGTCTGTATTTTGTAAAAGAACCGACTTGAACATAATAATAGGAACCTTTGGCAACACTTTTTTTAGGGTGTCTTTGAACAGCGTGTGGCTGTCTGTTTACTTTTTGCAAAGATTTGTGTGTTTGGACTTTTGTTTTCGAAGGAGTCACCTCTGCGACTTGAGGTGCCGTTGGCTCACTCTCCTCTTTGAGTTCTTTTGCAATTTTCTCAAGTTTAGCATTTTCGTTATCGTTTTTTTCATCGATGACTTCGACATCTTCAAAGAGAGGTTCCTCTTTTTGAATGTTTTGTTGTGATGTTTCCTCGGCCGGTTTTGGAGGAAGAGCATTTTGCGGCAGATTGTTTTCGTTTTTTGAATTGAGGGTATTCATAAGCAATACCACGACAATGAGAATGATACCGAGTGTTGCTGCAGCGAGAATGATCTTTTTGTTTCCACTCTTTTTATTGTTTTTGTTGAGTATGATATCACCCAGTTCGTTCTTCTCTTCCATTCTATATCCTTTTGTTTTTACTCATCGGTATGCAAAAAACATTCCACAGTTACATGTGTTTCGACCACGATGCACCTCTTTCTTTCGCATAGATATCATACGGGAGAATCAAAATGTTGTATTCGCGGGGCATATCGTCGTTCGGGAACATTCTCCACTGTTTCGGCAGTTTGGCGGCAAGTTTCATACTTAACAGCTTTCCGAGTTGAATCGCCTCTGGAAGCGTTGTGTGACCTTTGTGTACATAAAGATGCAGATGGCCTTCGGTTTTGCTTTTGTAAGCGGTGAAGTTGATGAAGCCCTCTTCACGCAGCATAAGTTGCGCTCTGTGGTAAAAGCGTTCGGGATCTCGGCCGTTGTAGTCGAAAACAATGTTTTCCACTTTGTCATGGGCATTGATAAGCGAGTGCGCAACGGTGATTTCACCTTTGAGATGTTTGTTGATGACAGTCTGGGTGAGCATCTCATCGACACGCTCGAACTTGTTATAGAAAGTTCTCCCTTTGTAGGTTATCTTGTTCACTACACTCTCCCGCTTGATCCAGTAGTGATCCGACACCATTTTGATGAGTTTCATATCCATTGCTGTCATCTCATCCCCTTTTAGTATGTCGGTTGATTGTAGATAACGAATTTATGTGCCAGCTCTTTGAGCTCCTTTCGAATCTTTGACTGTAGTTCCGTATTGTCGATATCGTCGAGCACGTCGGCAATGCGGTTGGCGATAAGTTCGAACTCGCTCTCTTTCATCCCTCTTGACGTTAGAGCCGGAGAGCCTATGCGGATGCCAGAAGTGACAAAGGGACTTCTCGTTTCACCCGGTACTGTGTTTTTGTTGACGGTGATGCCGGCGTTTCCAAGAGCGGCATCCGCATCTTTCCCGCTGAAATTTTTGTTGAGAAAGCTCACAAGTACGAGGTGATTGTCCGTTCCGCCGCTGACAACATCGTAGCCTCTTTTCATAAGTACATCAGCGAGGACGGCGGCATTTTTTTTGACCTGTTTCGCATACTCTTTCCACTCCGGTGAAAGGTTGTGCTTAAAGCCGACCGCTTTTGCTGCGATGACATGGACAAGCGGACCTCCTTGAAGACCGGGGAAGATGGCGGAGTTGATCTTTTTGGCGATCTCTTCGTCGTTTGTCATGATCATTCCGCCTCTTGGCCCTGCAAGAGTTTTATGTGTCGTCGTAGTCACGACATCCGCATATGGAAATGGACTTGGGTGCTCACCGGCACACACGAGTCCTGCTATATGTGCTATATCTGCAAAAAGGATAGCACCGACTTCATCTGCGATTTCACGAAATTTTTTGAAGTCGATCTCTCTGGCATAGGCACTTGCACCGCAGACGATGATCTTTGGTTGAACGATTTTGGCGATATCACGTACCCGCTCATAGTTGATGCGGCCATCGAGCTCGACTCCATAAGTGAAACTGGAGTAGTTTTTTCCCGAGAAGCTTGGTTTGCTTCCGTGTGTAAGATGACCGCCATGACTGAGATCCATTCCAAGGATTTTGTCTCCCGCTTTGAGCAATGCTGCATAGACTGCCCCGTTGGCCTGGCTCCCTGCGTGCGGCTGGACGTTTACGTATTCACAGTTGAAAAGTTTTTTGGCTCTATCGATCGCGAGTTGTTCAACTGCATCGGCGTAGTCGCATCCGCCGTAGTAGCGTTTGTTCGGATATCCTTCGGCATATTTGTTTGTAAAGACGCTGCCCATTGCTTCCATAACCGCGGGAAGAGTGAAGTTCTCGCTCGCAATCATTTCAAGATGGTCCGTCTGTCTTTCCAGTTCTTTTTCACACAGTTCGTACACTTCGCTGTCAAACTCTTTCAAAAAGCTCATTGAATGTTGTCCTTATCCATAAAATTGAGAAGATTATACACAAAAGATTATAATAATTGACTGAAGAAAAGAGAGGGAAGGAAGAAACGGGCAGGGGGTAAGAGAAGTTTATTGCTCCTCTTGGCTTTCCTCTTTTTCCTGCATTTCAAGGAGACTGAGCTCTTCTTTGAGTGGTTTCATAGCAGGAAAGAGAAGAACATCACGGATGGAGTGCTGATTTGTCAGAAGCATGACAAGTCTGTCCATTCCTATCCCCTCGCCGGCTGTTGGAGCCATGCCGTAGCTGAGTGCTTCGACAAAGTCCGTATCCATATGATGAGCCTCGTCATCGCCTGCATCTTTGGCGGCAACCTGTGCTTTGAAGCGTTCATACTGATCGACAGGATCGTTAAGTTCGCTAAAAGCGTTGGCTATCTCTCTTCCGCCGATAAAGAGTTCGAAACGCTGTGTGATCTCAGGATGCTCATCGTCACGTCTGGCAAGCGGTGAGATATCGACGGGGTATTCGGTTATGAAAGTGGGATTGATCAGTTTTGCTTCGACAAATTCGTCAAAAAGTTCACCCTGTAGTTGACCCAATGTCATCTTTTCGTTTGCTTCGAGGTTGTGTTCTTTGAGATACCCAAGTATTTTCGCTTTGTCGTTTACTATTTCTTCGGGGATACCTCCTATTTCACTGAGGGATTTGATAAGAGGGATCTCTTTAAAGTCGTTGAAGTCTATCTCCATTTCTCCATAAGGAAGTTTTTTGGGAAGGTTGAGATGATCGAAGAGATATTCGAAATACTCTTTTGTCAGTTCGATAAGATCTTTGTATGTCTTGTATGCCCAGTAGAATTCGATGGAAGTGAATTCTGGATTGTGTGTCGCATCCATCCCTTCGTTTCGAAAGTTTCTGTTGATTTCGAAAACTGCTTCAAAACCGCCGACGATGAGGCGCTTGAGATAAAGTTCCGGAGCGATACGCAGATATCTATCCACTCCCAGCGCATTGTGATGAGTGACGAAGGGCTTGGCGTTTGCACCTCCGGGGATGGGGTGCATCATTGGTGTTTCTACCTCCAGAAAACCTTTATCCTCAAAGAAGCGGCGGGTAAGTGAGATGACCTGGGAACGGATTTGGAATGTTTTGCGTACTTCGGCATTCATAATGAGATCCAGATAGCGTTTTCTGTAACGCACCTCTTTATCGGTTATGCCATGAAACTTTTCGGGAAGAGGGGAGAGTGCTTTTGTGAGGAGTTTGAAACTGTCGGCATGGAGACTGAGCTCTCCTTTTCCTGTGACAAACGGATAGCCGCTGACCTCGACAATATCACCTACTTCTATCAATTTTTTAAAAATATTGTTGTAGAAACCCTCAGGCAGATTGTCACGGGCGATGTAAATTTGCAGCATTCCGCTTTCGTCTTCTATTTTGATGAAGCTCGCTTTTCCCATAATACGTAAGAACTTGATACGCCCGCTTACGGTGTAACGGCGGTTTTCATCACGTTTGTTTTCAAGATGTTCAACATCGCTATTGACATTGAGAAATTTCTCGATCGTTGCATTGCGTTTGGAGTTGTTTGCATATGGGTTGAAGCCCAGTTCTTTGAGTTTGTTTGCTTTTTCTATTCGTTGTTGGACATATTTGTTTGATAGTGGCAAGTTATTTCCTTCTTATTTGTTTTTTTCTTGGCATTTTTTGCAGATGCCATATATCTGCATCGAGTGGTCTTTCATCAAAAAATCGAACTCTTTGGCAATCTTTTTTTGACGTTTTTCGATCTCTTCATCGACAAATTCGGTGATATTTCCACATTCTGTGCAGATCATATGGTCATGATGCTCTTTTGCGCCAAGCTCGTATTTTTTTCCCTGTGCTCCGAAAGAGAGTGAAGTGACGATGTTTGAATCTTCAAGAAGAGAGAGTGTTCTGTACACGGTAGCGATCCCTATCTTGAGATCGGGGTATTTGCTTTGGATGAGACGATGAAGTCCCTCCGGCGTAAGATGTTCCGTACTGTCGTACAGCGTTTTGAGTATGACCTCGCGTTGGAGAGTGAATTTCAGCGTATTTTTTTTGAGAATTTGCTTGAATTCTTCTAATAGTGTCTCATAGTCGAGTGTTTTCGTTTGGAAGTTTTTTTGCATATCACTCTCCATTTGTACTCTTTTGAATCTTTTTTTGAATGTTCTCTTTGATCTCTTTTGTATTTTCTTCCAGTTGTTTTTTTACATGCTGATCCAGTTGTTCTTGAAGCTCTTTTTGAAGTTCGTTTTGCTTCTTTTTGACTTTTTGCATATAGTCAACAGTGTCTATTTTCATTATATAGCTTCCAGTCTCTATCATAATGGGGAAAAGGATGCTGTTTTTGAGAGGTTTTTCGATGTTGACGCGGATGGTTTTGACGTTGTACAGTGCATAGGCAATGATAGAGAAGATAAAGAAAAACTTCCCCGCACCGAAAACAAATCCAAAAATTCGATCGAGCATCCCAAGTCCGCTGAGAGCGCTTAGTTTTTTCAGCAGATGCCCAACAATGATCATGGCAATCCAAAAAACACTGAGAACCACAAGAAAACCTGTAAAGTTGACGGCAGCGGAATTTTCAAAGTGAAAGATGAGATCGCTTAACATTTTTCCGACGTTCTCGGAGAGTCTCGATGCTATAAAAACACCACCGACGATTCCAATGAGTCCAAAAAGCTCTTTAAAAAATCCATTGATAATGCCTTTTAGCCCTAAAAGTAAAATGATGGAGCCGGCTATCAGGTCGAAATAGTTAAGATCCATTAGTTGTTATCCTCGTTGTATGGTTTGAATTGGTTTTTTCCGTTTCGTTTTGCATTGTAAAGTGCACTGTCGGCGCGTTCCAAAATCATTTCGGGGGTATCCCCCGCTCTAAACTTTGTGCCGCCTATGCTGACGGTCACCTGAATCGTTTCGCTTTTATATACCAGTTTGTTGCTGCTGATCAGGTTGAGCAGACGTTCGGCTATTTTTATACAGTGCTCTGTATCGATTCGGTTGAGAATGACCACGAATTCCTCTCCTCCGTAACGAAACACTTTGTCACCGTCTCTTAAAGTTTTTTTGAGCAGCTGCGCGATAAATATCAGAATCTTGTCTCCGGCCACATGACCGTATTTGTCGTTAATCAGTTTGAAATTGTCGATATCGATCATCAGCAGATGCAGCTCTCTTTTAATGTTTCTTTTGTGAGTCAGATTTTGCAGATAACTCTGGAGTGCACGACGATTGAAAACTTTAGTCAACGGATCGAGATTGTTTTTCTCTTCGAGCAGTTTTATTTTGTCTTTTAATTGATGTATCTGTGCATTGGCACGCTCTACTTCTCGAATCATATGCTCTTGAATGGAACTGAACTTTTCTTTGATAAGATCGACGTCTATCGTCCCATCCTCTTCGTTTGAGGTGAGTTCTTGAAGTTGTGTATGCTGTTGTTGCGCGATGTTTTGCATGTTTTTTGTGGATTTTTGATAGGAGTTTATACTTTCTACGGCGAGTTGCTTATACTCCTCTTTCATTGCTTCAAAAGTTTCATTGATTGAAAGATTTTGAGAACCGATGTCGCGTAAAAGGGTATCGTTTGTCTCAAGATGTTTCATCGCATCTTCGATTGTTACGGGCGCGTCGGGATTTATTTGGCTTTTGAGGTAATGCAATATAGTCAGAATAATCTCTTTTAGTTCTTCCTGTTTCAAAAGCCGCCCCTTTTTTG
>JALUFE010000123.1 GCA_027052175.1 Helicobacteraceae bacterium
GAAGCGTTTTTGAAGATATCGGAAGGAACGAAAAAGTTGGAGAACAAAAGTGAAGAGGAGATGCTCACTTCCTTTGGAATAGGCGAAACTATCGAGCTGCTCGATACTGTTTCAACCGTGAGAAGAATAATAGAAGAAAGTGAGATCTACAACAAGTTTCTCGCTTCGATAATGCAGCCGCTGCTGTACAATATGGAGCTGGAACTCGCAGAGATCAAAGTGAGATATGTCGACAACCCTGAAGAGAACCAAAGAAAAGCATTGCAGTGGATACTCGCACACCGTTTCTGGCTTTTTAGTTTCAGTGGGACGATCGAAAATCTTCTTCACATCATTCAGGAGAGTACTCTGTATCGAGCAAACCGTAGTGAATGATGTCGTAGAACGCTCCTTTCTTGTAAAAAGCCTCTCTACTGCGCCCTTCTTGTGAAAACCCCAGTTTCAAAGCGAGTTTTTGCATCGGAATGTTCGCTTCTGAAGTACCGCAGTATATACGATGAAGCTTCAATGTCTCAAACCCGAAGCGAAGCACTCTTTGTGCCGCTTCAAAAGCGTAACCCTTTCCCCAGTAAGCCTTTTCTCCGATAAGGATCGCAAACTCCGCATTGTTGTTTTTTCGATCTATCTGCTGTAAAGAGATATTGCCTAAGTGGATGTCGTTTGCTTTGTCGATAATTGCAAACACTTCATAAGAGTCGGAGCTGTTAACGAGTTCAATATATTCGCGAGCCATCTCTTTTGTATAAAGTTTCTCCCCATGTGAGTTGTAGCGGCAAACTTTAGGATCGTTCAGCCATTGTGGATAGTTGCCTTCCACATCTGTAAGTCGTAAGGGGCGCAGTAAAACTCTTTCACTCTCCAAGTTCATCTTTGTATTCCCATACCTTTTCAAACGCTTTGACGACATCCTCCATATCTTCTGTACTCATTCCCGGTCGCATAAACTCATGTATAACGAGTTTTTCGTTGTGCATAGATTCACAAACTGCGCAATGCGTCTTTGTATAGTCGATATCACTCAAAGAGAACGGATACTCCCCAAAGCAGACCTTCTCTTGATATATCGGCAGTTTGTACAGTGGCTTGACATAGCCGTAGGAGAGTAAAACGGGAGAGTCTTCACGCAGTTTCGTTGGCGGGAGTTCCGCTTTGACGGCATCTATAAAGCGGTTTCGATGTATACCTACTGCACTTTCATCGTAAATAATCGGATGGACATAGTAGGAGTGGGTGGAGTTTGGTCTGACTTTTGGCATTTGTAAAAACGGCAATGTGCTTAAACGCTCTTCCAAAAACGCGACATTTTTTCTTCGCTCTTCGACAAGTGTGGGAAGTTTTTTGAGCTGTTCTTTTGCTATGGCGGCTTCGATCTCGGTCATACGGTAGTTGAAACCCAGCATATTGTGCAGCTCTTTTTTATCTTTATAGCCTCTGGCTGCTAAAACCGACTCCGCGTGGTTGCGGATAAGACGGAGTCGGTCGGCAAGGTTGTCGTCGTTAGTAACGGCGATGCCTCCTTCGCCTGAGTGGATGTGTTTATGGTAATTAAGTGAAAAGACGCCGATATCTCCAAGCGTGCCGGCGAACTTGTCACCCAGTTTCGCATAGGGAGCCTGTGCACTGTCTTCGATGATCTTGAGATTGTGTTTTTCGGCGATAGAACGGAGCTTCTCAAAGTCACTCACACCACCGAAGATATCCACGGTCATGATCGCTTTGGTTTTTGGAGTGATTTTGCGTTCGACATCGTCTGGATCGAGGCAGAAATACTCTTCTTCTATATCGGCAAAGACGGGGATGCCGCCATAAAGCAGTATCGCCGAAGCGGTCGCACTCATCGTATAGGGGGAGACGATCACCTCATCTCCGGGCTCGATCCCTATCGCTCCTACGGCCGCATAC
>JALUFE010000124.1 GCA_027052175.1 Helicobacteraceae bacterium
ATACTAAACTTGCAAATAAGTCTAAACAATTGATTGAAAAGAATCGTACAAATATCAATAAAGCGAAACAGGCATCTCAAAAACTTAGGAAAAATGCAATAACAAGTTTATCTAAAAGTTTTAGTCTTAAAGCGTTAAGTGTTCTTAAAGATCAAATAAAACTACTTGATTATGTGACTAAAATAAAGATAAAGGAGAAGAATTATCTACTTTATAAGGATGAGAAAGACTATCAAACTATTTTAGGGTTACTTCAAAAATTGAAAAAACATATAGATAATACTGATGGAACCTTAGAGGAGGATGCAGGAATACCTATTTATTTGCAAAATTATAAAAAAGGTCTTGTGACTCTCCATACAATATTTCAACAAGAACAAGTGCTACAACAAGCGATGTCTAAAGAGACTGATACTTTAGTTGCAAAAGCAAATACTTTGCTTGATAATGCAAATAAGGAAGTAGATAGTGCAATAAACATGATGGAGTCGTCAATGATGATATTTTCAGCACTTTCTCTTATAACTCTCATACTCATTACATTGCTGGCAAAAAAACACCTTATTACTTCTATACAAATTCTCAATGATAAAATCAAAGAACTCTCAAGTGATGATGCAGACTTAAGAGAGAGGATAGAAGCATCTTCAAACGATGAGATAGGAGATATAGCCAGAAATGTCAATAAATTTATGGACAAGCTTGTAGATATGATTGTTAATTTAAAATCTTCTGCTTCTTTGGCTCAAGATGTAACCAGCGAGGTAGAGCATGATGCTCAATTAACAAAAGAGAGTGTTAATAGACAACAAAAAGAGATCATGAAAACGCAAAAGTTCATTAGTGATATCCCTAATGACTTGGAACATTCAAAACAGAGTGTTGTTAGTACATCTGAAGATATTGTAAGTACTCAACAGGTTTTGGATGATTTGGTCGTATCATTACGTGAGGTTGTAGATATTATTAACAAAGATGCTGAAGCGGAAAATGAGATAGCCGATAGAGTAAGTACTTTGGCAGATCAGACATCGGAGATTAAAGATATTATTTCGATGATTAAGGATATAGCTGATCAGACTAATCTGCTTGCTCTTAACGCCACGATTGAAGCAGCACGTGCGGGCGAACATGGTAGAGGATTTGCTGTTGTTGCAGATGAAGTTAGAAAACTAGCGGAGAAAACACAAAAAAGTGTTAGTGAAATCGATGGTGTTATCCAAATGATTGTACAAGGTGTCGAAGAGACAAGAGGAGAGATGGAGCAAACTGTAGAAAAGTCTCAAAGAGTAGCCGAATCTACAAGTGTATTGGTTGAAAAAGCTGATCAAACCAAAGACAGGCTTGATAATACTATTGCTATTTCTAAAAATGCGGTAGAAGAAACCATAAAAATCAATACAAAAGTGACAGAAGTGATGGAGGTTTCAGAAAAGCTTGTTAGTGAAGCTGAGGTAGCCGATAAGATTTCGAAAGACCTGGTAGATGTATCTGCAAATTTAAAAGAGGTCAATGAAAAAATCAATCATGAAATTCAAAGATTCAAACTTTAAAAATGGAATTATTTATGATAGACGGTCTTTATATAGCTTTAGATAATTCTTCTCCTAGGCAGATAATTCAAGTAAAAACGCAACATGAGCAGTCTATTGGTTTGATTCATCAAAAGATGACTAAACGATACCAAGTTGTCAAAGTTCTTCCAAAAAAAGCAGATAGTTTGGATGATATGTTTCGATATGCCGATGCATATGGCAAGATTCGTGTAGGTTATTTTGCAGGAAAGTTTGATGAAGAAAACAGTGATGCGCAAAATAGTTTTGCCGCAGCAGTTGGTGGTATACTTGGTGTTCGTAGCGCTGCATATAAAGGAATCCGTCTTAATGCTGCAATGTACATCTCTCAAGACTTGCCATTTCTGTACGATACAGACAAAAGATCGAATGATTTTTATACTGCAAATGGGAAATCCTATGCCTATTTGGCTGAATCAAGTTTAGAATACAGTTCAAAATATCTAGAAACAAAAATAGGACGTTTTGCGATAGATATGCCATATGCAAACACTGATGATACAAGAATGAGCCAGAACACATTTGAGGGTGGATGGGGAGCTATACATTATAATGATCAATGGTCTTCACAAGTTTTTTATATTATTCGCTGGGCAGGATATGATTCTTCAGATGATAATGTATCGCAAAATGAATTTAAAAAACTTGTAGAAGATGGTCATGGTATGGCAGGTGCTTCCATAACTTATAAATACAATGCTGACAGTGAGTTTAGTCTGTGGTACAACTATATAGATAAAATGGCTAGTATTGTATATGCAGAGTTAAATGGTGTGTACGAAATAAATAAAAATATTCATTTTGATTATGGTCTTCAAGATGCACATATTATGCAAGAAGGTAATTCTCATGTGGATGGAGATGTTTACGGTGCTATGGCTATATGGCATTATAAGAGTTTTTTTATTGGAGCAGCTGTCAACTTCGCTGTAGTTGATAGTGGAGATAGCGTTACAGATGGCTTTGGTGGAGGGCCATATTTTACAAGTCTAGACGAAGCGACAATAGCCGGAGCAAGTGAAATAGTCCCTGGCGAAGATATAGATATGTATCGCTTATCTGCAGGTTACGATATGGAGGAGTGGCATAGTTCATTTGAATATGCTTATGGCTATATGAGTTGTGATGACAATTATATACGAGAACATGATCTCGTTTATACCTATAGTTTAGATAAAAAATGGCAGATTCAAGCTGTGGGAGCACATTTTGAAATGCAAAAAAGTGATAATGAATTTAACCGCTTTGTCGCCCGTATAGATTATAATTTTTAAGGGTTCAAAAAAAGAGTTGAGTTTTTCATTAAGGAGTTTTTAAACCTTAATATCCAGAAGATGAAGCGGCGGAGTAGTCTTTTCCTCTTTGTTTTCCGTCGCTTTTTTTTGTGCTTCGAGCTTCTCTTGCGCTTCTTGGCGCTGATGCTCTCGGTCTGGATCGATGGCGTGTGTCTCCTCCGGTTCTCTGACTTCTAAAATCTCTTTCTCTTTTTCGTTGGCAAGGTGTTGGACTATGATGTTTTGTATCTCGATGCGCCCGTTGAGATCGGTCTTTATCGAAGCGACATAAGGGGTCTGCTGATTGACGTAGATAACGCTTCCTACCGGTCCTATAGCCATAACAGCCCCCTCTTTTTTTGACTTTTTAGAAGTAGTAACGAAGTAGAATGGATGAATCGGTACTTAAAATCGTATCGTCACCCACTCCAATGTCGAAGCGGACCTCTCCGCCAACTGTAAAATGTGCATCCAAAGCATACTCAACTCCTGCAACAGGTCCGAAAAGAAAATTAGTTGAGCTGTTTCCTACATCGATGCGATCAATTGCCGCAAAACCACCGACATATCCATTGATGTTAGTGTGCAATTCTTTTGTGTACTCAATAGCTGTTCCTAGAGTATAATGAGTAACAGTATTACCTCTATCGGGATCTACTCGCGAAAAACCTAAAAACGGTTCAAAACGGATATCGTCTTCTATATCAACAGTACCTCTTAGCAATGTTGCGTCACCGTTAAAACTTGCACCCACTCCATATATTGTTTCATCTGACATTATCGGTGTAGCAAATGCTGTAAGTAACGCACCTGTAAGAACTGCTGTCTGGATCTTTTTTCTCATTCTTTTTCTTCTCCTGTTTTTCTAGTATCGACCTCGACAGTTTTATATTTGTTATAGAGGACATTTGCGCCCTCTTGGATCTTGACCTCTCGTCTTGGAGTATAATCGACCAAAAAGCGATCTTTTTGAGACGTGGTAAACTCTACGCAGAGCCTTGCGGCAGACTCCAGAATATTTTGGGGGACGTTTTGTTTGTCGGTCTTGATGATGACATGGGTGCTTGGACGGTCTTTGAGATGCAACCAGATATCGCGTGCTTTGGCACTCTCCAAGAGTTCGATATTGCCTTTTTCATTTTTGCCAAGCTGTACTTTGTAGCCTTCGATAAAGAAGGTCTCAATAGAGTCGTGCTCCTTTTTTTGCCTGCTTTTTTGCTGTTTTGGAAAGAGCATCTGGATTTTGGCTATATCCTCGGCATTTCGCACCGCTTCGATAAAGTTCTCAAGATGTTTGATCTTCGAAGCGAGCGACTCTTTTTCTATATGCAGGTTTTTTGCTCGTTGCTTGAGCTTTTTGGATTTTTTGAAAAAGGCATCCGCTATCTCCTTTGGCTGCGCATAGAGCTTGTCCAACTCTATAACGATATCCTCACCGTTATACTCTTTGAGCGTAAGTGTTTTGGTATAGGGCTTGATCAAGTGGAGGTTGGAGAGCACAAGATTGCCATAGTGTTCCGCCTTTTTAGCCTCCTCTAACAGCTCCTTTTCGTTTTCAAGTTTGTTATAGCGTTTTGTGAGTTTCTCAAGCTTCTTTTGAAGCATTGTGATCTTTTGCTTTTTGAGGCTATCTAACCTTTTGCCAAACTCCTCTTCGTAGGTTTTATAGAGAAATGCCTCAACGTCTTCAAGCGGATACTCTTTGGGTATGAAGTTGGGCTTTGGGAGCGGCAAAAGTTTTTGTCCCACTTTAACCTCGCGGAAAGAGGAGTAGATATCGACATGGCGGAGTGCCTCTAAAACCACCTCATTTTCATCAAGGATGATGACATTCGTATGTTTTCCCGTAAATTCGAACTGCAAAAGGGTGCGCTCTTTTTTGTACGCAGACGCAAGAGCCGTTGTAAAACGCAGTATCTTGTCGCCGCTCACTAGTTCCACCTTCTCTATCTCTGAACGGTTAAAGCGCTTGGCAAGCATCACATCGAAGGGCGCGTTATAGACTTTGCTTCTTGTTAGCGGCTTTTTGGTTTTGAAGATTTTGGAGTTGGATTTGCGCATATCGAAGTAGAGCTCTTCGTTTTTGTCAAAGACCAGTTTGATCAGATTGTCATCGACGCGGTAGGCTGCGACGATCTTTTTGAATTTTTGAAGATAGTCGGTGATCTGTTTAAGGTGGGAGAGTCTCATTCTATACCCAAAAAGTTGTCAATCGTATCAAAATGGCGTACGATTCCGCTAAAGGAGTGGTTGCCACCCTCTTCTACGAGCATCTTTGCCCCTTTGAGCTCCTCTGCCGCAACACTCCAGTCGAGTGTTTCATCTCCTTTTTGCAGCATCACAAAGAGATTCTCCAAAGGCGGCTTTGTCACAACGAACTCTGCAAGCATCATGATGTGTCGCTTATCCCAGCAAAAGCGACTCTCTCCGTCATAGTAGCAGTTCTGCTCACCAAGCACCTTTTTCAAAGTGGCCTGCGGATGGAGTGAAGGGTTGATAAGCACGGCCTTGAGATTGTATTTGCGGGCAAGAAACAAAGCGTAGTATCCGCCAAGCGAAGAGCCGATCAGCTTGATGTCTTCGCAGTTTTTGATGATCTCCTCCAACGTACCCACGGCAAGTTCCGGGATAAAACTAAGCGAGGGTGCTAAAAATTTCTTGCCTATCTTTCTATAATGCTCACGAAAGATCCGCGCTTTCTCTCCTTCCCCACTGCTTGCAAAACCGTGTATATACAATACCATATCATTCTCCTTGAACTGTTACAACTATCTCTCGACTGCCGCCAAACTCTCTATGCTCACCAAGATAGATTCCCTGCCAGGTACCGAGATTGAGCCGTCCGTTTGTTACGGGAATTGTTAATGACGTGCCAAGCAGCGCGTTTTTGATGTGGGCGGGCATATCGTCATCTCCCTCGTAGATATGAACATAGTAGGGCTTGTTATCGGCGATATCGCTAAAAAAGCTCTCAAAATCCTCTCTTACACTCGGATCGGCATTTTCATTGATGCAAAGGCTGGCGGAGGTGTGTTTAAGAAAGATATTGACAAGACCTGTGTGTATGCCAGAGCTTGCAACTATCTTTGCTATCTCGTCGGTGATGATGTGAAACCCCCGGCGCTTTGCCGGAAGTCGGAGACTTTGCTGATAAACGCGCATCTAACATTCAGTTTTTAAAACCGCTCCATTGCTGGCATTGGAAACAAGCAACTGATAGCGCTTGAGCCATTTGGAGCTGACAGGCTGCTTGTACGGTTTCCAGTTTTGGCGTCTGTGCTCGATCTCCTCCTCGCTGACATTGAGTTGAAGCAGATGCGCATCGACATCGAGTTCGATCTCATCACCATCCTCTATAAGCGCGATAAGACCGCCCTCGGCCGCTTCGGGACTCACATGCCCGATGCTCGCACCCCGTGTAGCTCCACTGAAACGTCCGTCAGTGATAAGTGCCACACTCTCACCAAGCCCCATACCCATGATAAGGCTTGTAGGAGCGAGCATCTCCTGCATACCAGGCCCTCCCTTAGGCCCTTCGTAGCGGATCACGACGACATTGCCGGCTTTGACTTTACGGTTCATGATACCATCGATCGCCTCTTGCTGTGAATTGAAGCAGATTGCAGTCCCTTTGAACTGGCGCATACTTGGAGCGATCCCGGCTGTTTTGACAACCGCACCCTCAGTTGCGAGGTTACCAAAGAGGATGGAGAGTCCGCCCACTTTGGAGTATGGGTTCTCGATCGGATGGATAACCTGCTCATCGAGGATTTTGGCATCTTTGATGCGTTCACCTATCGTTTCACCCGTAACGGTTGGGTTGTCGAGGTGTAGCAGTCCGCCGCGCTTGCTGATCTCATGCATAACTGCGTTTACACCACCCGCTTTGTTGATGTCTTCCATATGGACTGTCTCCAAAGATGGAGAGATCTTCGCAATATGCGCGACATGATTGGCTATATCGTTGATCTTCTCTATCGGGAAGTCGACTTCGGCCTCTTTGGCAATTGCCAGCATATGCAGTACCGTATTGGAGCTTCCACCCATCGCCATATCGACGACAAAAGCGTTGTGTACCGCTTTTTCATTGAGGATGTTGCGGATGTTGTACTTGCCGTCGTCATTGTTCTTCGCCATCTCGACGATGCGTTTTGCAGCTTTTTTGACCATTTCGATACGCTCTGGCGTCATCGCAAGTACCGTTCCGTTTCCTGGAAGTGCGATCCCCATAGCTTCACAAAGTGTGTTCATCGAGTTTGCCGTAAACATTCCCGAACAGCTTCCTCCACTTGGACATGCTTCACACTCGATTTCATAGAGTTCCTCTTGGCTGAGATTCCCCTCGTTGAACTCTCCAACCGCTTCAAACGCCGTTGCAAGGTCGATCGCCGTACCGTCTTTCTTGTGACCTGCAGGCATTGGTCCACCCGACACGAAGACAGTTGGAACATTCACACGCAACGCCCCCATGATCATTCCGGGAACGATCTTGTCACAGTTTGGAATGCAGATAAGCGCATCGAGCTTGTGTGCATTCATCACCGTCTCGATACTATCGGCTATAAGCTCACGACTTGGCAGGCTGTAGAGCATCCCGTCATGCCCCATAGCGATCCCGTCATCCACACCTATCGTGTTGAACTCAAACGGCACACCACCGGCTTCGCGGATCGCCTCTTTGACGATACGACCATACTCCTGGAGGAAGAAATGCCCGGGAATGATGTCGATATAGGAGTTCGCCACCCCGATAAACGGCTTGTCAAAATCCTCATCTTTAAGCCCTGTTGCACGAAGCAGTGAGCGGTGCGGTGTTCGCTCGAACCCTTTTTTGATTATGTCACTTCTCATAGAAAACCTTTAGCTTATAAATATTGTTCAAATTATAGCACGAAAGAAAAAATGGATTTTTTCCAAAAAATTTTAAAAAAACTCTTTACATTTAACAAAAAAATAGCTATAATTCCACCCACTTAAAATAAGTACCCTCTTTTTTTATGCGGGAGTAGCTCAGTGGTAGAGCACAACCTTGCCAAGGTTGGGGCCGCGGGTTCGATCCCCGTCTCCCGCTCCATAAAAATCATATTTATTTTAAGTACCGAAAATCGAAGTTTAAAAAACATCGTGTCTTGCCCGGGTGGCGAAATTGGTAGACGCAAGGGACTTAAAATCCCTCGCCCGTTTTGGGCGTGCCGGTTCAAGTCCGGCCTCGGGCACCATCGTCACTCGGAAATGGTGCCATCGCCAAGTGGTAAGGCCGCAGCCTGCAAAGCTGCTATCCCCAGTTCGAATCTGGGTGGCACCTCCATTTACTACCCTTACATGTGGAGCTTTGGCTGAGTTGGTCGAAAGCACCGGTTTTGAAAACCGGCGAGGGTCACACCTCCCTGGGTTCGAATCCCAGAGGCTCCACCATCCCTTTTACTTTCTTAATGTAGCAATCAATCTTTTTGGATAACAAAACAGTTCCAAAGCTTCATTTATACTTTTACATACTAGATCACTTGCAAGCAATGTCGATGTAGCACATCCCTCCTCACCCATTATAGCTATGCCAAGAGCAGCTTCACTAAGCATTTTTGCATCGTTGTTGCCGTTACCAAGAGCGGCGCAGTGGCTGCTTCCAAGGGAGTTGATATAAGCGGCTTTCTCTTCTGTATGGTTGGTGCTTGTGAGGATTTTGAGCACGATATCCAGATCTTCGCTTTGGGCGGCGACAGAGCCGAATGTATCGGCCGTGATGATATGTACGGTGTAATCTTTGCAAAGTTGATCGATCAACTTCTTTGCATTTGTTTGGAGTATTCCGTCTTTGGCGATCGTACCGTTGTAGTCCAGCATGATGTGTTCAAGGTGTAAAGTAGTATAGTTGGGGATCGTTATCTCATTCATAACGCTATTGTAGTACAATTACATAAAAAAGCTCATAAAAGGTAGAACATGTCCGATGTAAAACTTACCCAATACTCTCACGGTTCAGGATGTGGATGCAAAATTTCACCGAAACTTCTTGATGATATACTCAAAACAGAGAACAAGGTCTGCTATGACAATCTCATCGTAGGTAACGACACGAAAGATGATGCGGCAGTGTATGATCTTGGCAATGGCACGTCTGTGATCAGTACGACCGACTTTTTTATGCCGATCGTGGATGACCCTTTCACTTTCGGGCGCATCGCCGCTACCAATGCCATCAGTGATATTTATGCAATGGGCGGCAAGCCGATCATGGCGATCTCGATCTTTGGCTGGCCAATCGACAAGCTCGATAGCGAAACCGCACAGCAAGTGATCGAGGGTGGACGTGCTGTGTGTAATGATGCCGGTATCCCGCTTGCAGGCGGACACAGTATCGACTCTCCTGAGCCCATATTCGGTCTGGCAGTGACGGGCATCGTTGATAACGACAAGATAAAGAGAAACGACCAGGCAAAAGCGGGCTGCACGCTCTTTCTCACTAAGCCTGTGGGTATAGGTATCCTCTCAACAGCGCAAAAACAGGGCAAGATAAGCGATGCAGATATGCAAAATGCCATCGACGCGATGACGACGCTCAACAAAGTCGGAGCGGATATCGCACAGATCGATGGAGTGTGCGCACTGACGGATGTAACTGGATTTGGTGTACTTGGACACCTGCGTGAGATATGCGAGGGGAGTGATATCAGTGCCGTTGTAGAGTTTGAGAAAGTCCCTCTCCTGCCAAATGTGGAAAAATACCTCGAACTCGGCTGCGTGCCGGGAGGAACACGGCGTAACTTTGCCTCTTATGGGGACAAGATCGCACCTTTGACAGACAGGCAGCGGGATATCCTTTGCGACCCGCAGACCTCCGGCGGGCTGCTTTGCGTTGTGGAAGAAGCCAGCATCCCCGAATTTTTGGAAGTGACCAAAAAAGCAGGGTTGGAGCTTGAACCTATAGGCAGAACGATCCCTAAAGGAGAGTATGCGGTGGAGGTTGTGTAGTGGAGAGTCTAACCGAAGATTTTCTCTCCATTGTTCTCAATGAAACACCACTTTTGGATGTGCGTGCTCCTGTAGAGTTTGAAAAGGGGGCATTTAAAAATGCGGTGAACATCCCCATCCTCGAAGACGAGGAGCGCCATCTTGTGGGGATCGAGTACAAAAAAAGCGGCAACGAAGCGGCCGTACGACTTGCGCGAGAGTTGATCAAAGAGGAGGGCAAAGAGTGTAGAACGAAGAAGTGGCTGGAGTGGCTTGGTACGCATCCGGATGCTATTCTCTACTGCTTCCGCGGCGGACAGCGCTCTCGCATAGCCCAGGAGTGGCTCAAAGAGGCCGGATACGATATCACCCGCATCAAAGGAGGCTACAAAGCCTTTCGAAACTACCTCATCAACGAATCGATCAGGATTTCGGATGCGATGGACACCCTCATCATCGGCGGACGCACAGGCAGCGGCAAAACGCTTCTGCTTGAGAAGATCGACAATGCCATAGACCTCGAAAAGCTTGCAAATCACCGCGGCTCCTCCTTTGGAGGCTATGCCAAAGAGCAAAACAGCCAGATAGGATTTGAGAACGATCTGGCCTACGAGCTGATACAAAAGTATCATGCAGGTCTGCGTCAAATCATCATCGAGCATGAGAGTAAAAATATAGGGCGCTGCTATATGCCGCCGGAGGTGTATGCCAATCTTATGAACGGCAAACTAATCCTTCTAACCACTCCAATGGAGAAGAGAGTCGAGATCACACACAAAGAGTATGTGCAAAATGCCATAGAGGAGTATACCAAGGAGTTTGGAGAAGAAGCAGGCATGGAGATGTGGCGCGAGCGCACGCTTTTTCGTCTTTCCAAGATCCGTAAACGGCTTGGTGATCTTCGCTACCGGACACTTGCAGCCATTTTTGACAACGCTCTGCAGACATACAGGCAGAGTGGTTCTTTGGAAGAGTTTAAAGAGTTTATAGAGATTTTACTGCGAGATTACTACGATCCAATGTACGACTATCAGATACAAAAAACACCACAGGAGA
Organism: Helicobacteraceae bacterium; assembly: GCA_027052175.1. GTDB lineage: Bacteria > Campylobacterota > Campylobacteria > Campylobacterales > Sulfurimonadaceae > S012-15. The sequence goes on from JALUFE010000124.1 coordinate 10,853, forward strand.
TCATCTTTACGGGAGATGAAGCGGCAGTGTTGGAGTTTCTTCAAGAGTACAGGGTATAACGATGCGAAAACATCGGGGAATGGCACCGCAGGACAAAATTTTTTTAGAGAGAGGACGCCAGGCCGTTCTCAAAAAAGCTGTATGTGATCTCTCATGCCTACTGCAGCGAGGTTACAAAGTAAGTTCCAGTATGACTTTCGTTGGCAATCATTACCAGCTGACGGAGCGCGAGCGTTTTGCCATTTCTCACGTGGCAAGCGACGGACAAAGCAGAGGGGAGGCACTCTCTTTTGAAGCGCTTGAGGGAAAGGAACTCTGTATAGACGGTTTCAATCTGATTATTACCCTTGAGACGGCACTCGGAGGCGGTATCGTTCTTGTCGGCATGGATGGATGCTATCGCGATATAGCAGGTGTTCACGCCTCCTACAGCTTTAGAGAAGAGACACGAAGTGCCGTAACGTTTGTACTGGAAACTCTCAAAGAAGTGAAAATCGCCAAAGCACAATGGCTTTTTGACAGACCGGTATCCAACAGCGGTCGGCTTGCCGCTTTGGTCGATGAACTCTCTGATGCTTTGGATGTTCCAAGCGAAGCATACGCTACGGAGAGAGTCGATGCCAAAATCAAGGCATGCAACGGCGTGGCCGTCACGACCGACTCGGAGATCCTGGTCCATGCGCCAAGATGGTTCGATTTGGCCGCTTATATCATCAAAAATTTTATAAAAGATGCCTATGTCATTGATATCCGATGCGAGGAGGATGTTAGAGAAGCATCACCTTTGCAAGCCCGAGGAAGCTGAAAAAGCCCATCACATCGGTAATAGTCGTCAAGACAACAGCACTCCCTACAGCCGGATCGATACGAAGTTTTTTGAGGATAAGCGGAATGATAGCACCGAAAAAACCCGCCATCAGCAGGTTGATGATCATTGAAAGACCGATTACGACGCCAAGGAGCGGCATATGGAACCAAAGCCACGCGATCACTCCCATCACTACGGCGAATATGCCGCCGTTCATAAGAGAGATAAGTACCTCTTTTTTGATGATGCGGATGGCATCGTCGGTTGCGATTTCTCCTAATGCAAGCTGGCGGACAACGACGGTAAGCGTCTGGGTACCGGCATTGCCTCCCATCGATGCGACAATTGGCATCAAGACCGCCAACGCCACCATCGAGTTGATCGTATCTTGAAATAGTCCGATAACCAAAGAGGCAAGAATGGCGGTTACAAGGTTGATGCCAAGCCAAGTCGCCCGCTTTTTTCCCGCCTCGATAATATCGTCATCCTCTTCCGCTTCGTCATCGACACCGGCGAGATTGTACATCTGTTCGGTCGCCTGTTCGTTGATGATGTCATAAATGTCATCAGAAGTGATACGACCCAGAAGATGCCCTTCGCTGTCGACGACGGGAATGACACTCAAATCATACTGTTCGAAATAGTGGACGACATCTTTGATATTCTCTTTATCGTAGGCTTTGATAGGTTCGAAATTCTCTTCGCTTGCTTCGATGTTCTCTTTGATGCTTTTTTTGAAGTCGAAGATCAAAAGATCCGCAAGGCTGATGGCATATTTGAGTCTGTTCTCTTCATCAGTGATAAAAAGGTTCTGGACGTTTTCAAGCTCGTTCGCCTTTTTGAGTTTGGCAAAGCGCTTGATGACATCCTCGACGATCTCGTCTTCCCGCGCAGTGAAGACCTCCGTCTGCATATAGGCACCCGCTTCGTCTTCATCATATTGCTGGAGTGTTTTTATCTCTTTTTTATCTTCGTTGTCAAGTTTGCTGAAGACCTGGTCTGCTACTTCTTTATCGACATCTTCGAGTTCTTCGAGAAACTCTACTTTATCATCGGATTCAAGTTCTTCGACGACCTCTTTGAGCTCTTCGACACTGAGATTTTCGACGACATCGTCGAAGTAGCGGTCCGGCAGGATTAAAGCGACATCTCCAAGGATCGATTTGGGGATTTTTTTGACCGCTTCGTTGAATTCGTCGTCATCAAGACCGCGAAGGAGTTCGGCGATCTCGCTTGCGTGCATCTCGCTTTCGTCGTGTGAGTTGATATATTCGTAAAACTTGTTAAGGCTCATAAATGTTTCCTGTAGGTTCGGGGGTATTTGAAAACCGAATTTCGAGTGGAATTATAGCTTAATAGTGGGATATTTGTGTCACTTGGGTGTCGCATAGCGGTTTTACGTGAGGATTACAGCTGATTTTATGTGCCATATCGACTCTTTTCAAATTCGGGATGGGTTGCAGAGATGCGAGAGTGAAGTCGCGTACGCCTTTTTCTTGTGCAAGATAGACAAAAAAGTCGTTTTGATGGAGTGCCAATCGGGTTTTCAGGGCTGTGGAGTAGGTTGTAAGGATGCCATTCTCTTTGATAGCGTGTGCTATATCGCGGAAGTACTCCTTTGTCCACAAAAGAGGATTGACACTTGGAGAGAAAGCGTCCTGATAGACGATATCGAAGTGTTTGTGAAATTTTTTTACATATTCTCTGGCATCACCTAAAAAAACTTCTACAGAGAGTGTTTCGTCTTCATAAGAACCAACTGTACTGATGGCCTCTATGATTGGACGCAGAGGCTTGAAAGAGTGCGGGTAACGAAAATACATCAGCGAACGTACCAAGTTATCGTCGAGTTCGGGTGAGTGAATGTGCAGCTTTGTCTGGGGTGCAAGCTCTCGATAATACAAAATCGTTCCCAAAGTGTTCAAGCCCAATCCGAAACAGATATCGAGAATATGTACTTCATCTTTCTCTTTGACATGTTCAAAAGCCGGAACGATATGTTTTTTGAGTGATTCGTTGAGGGCTCCGTCTTTAGTGGAGTGGTAGTGTTCGCCATACTCTTTGGAGTAGGCGGTGTAGGAACCATCTTCACTTGGAACTGCCGTATGCAGGCCATTGTTAAAAGAGATTTGCATTACAGACCATTGCCCCACATATGCATTTTTTTCGCTATGAAAACGTCATATCCTTCGAGGATATCTTCGATACGATTTGGGGCGCGAAACTCCATCTTTTCTAGCAAAGCGCAGGTCTCTTCTCTTTGAAGTGTATTTTTCGGTTCGATTATGATAATTTCCGCGGCATTTGCGAGAGTGCGGTAGGCAAGTTGCAGCAGCATCTTCTTTGAAGTATGTTTGGCAAAAATGTCGTACAAGACGACACGGTCGTTGTCGCGCGGCAGAGCATGAAAGGGTTTGGAGAGGGAGTCGATTTTTTGTATTTTCGCATCTTCAAAGTCTCCCTTGCCATAAAGTGCTATGGAGAAGTTGCCGCCGATTTCGGTGATTTTGTCATTCAGAGCGTTTGCAAGCCCATCTATTTTGGATGTGACAAGCAGATAACCATTGCCAGGCAGCGGATGAAAAAGCTCTAAAAACTGCTGCATTTTCAGTACTCGAGCTCATGGAGCTCTTTGAAGAGATAGGCTTCGACGATGTCATCGATCGTTCGTTGAAAAGGAGCAACAAGTACAAGCATATTCAGCTCCATAAACGGCCAGACATATTCGCCGCTGTCGGCAACGACGATGCACCCGCTCGGCCACTCGAAATTTTCCCATTGCGTAGCATGTTGTACTTCTACAAGCTCGCCGTTTTCTATATGAAGTTGTGCCCAGACCTTGGCATCTTCAATCTTAGTGAGCTCCGCTTCTTGGACATTCTCGCTGTCCATAGGAAGAAGTATATGCACCGTTATTTTCCTTTTTCAAGCTCTTTGAGTCGTTTTTCCGAAAGCTTGAGTTTTTCATTGTTCATAATGCCTATCTTTTCCTTGAGTACCTTTTTGGCGATTTTTTTGGCTTTTTTAAGAGAGTGCATTTTGTAACTGCCGCACTGGTAGATGTTGAGTTCCGGTATATCCTTTTTGCTTTTGACGCCAAGAACATCTTTCATAGACTTTTTCCAGGCTTTTGCAACTTTTCTTTCACTCGGCGTGCCTATAACGGACATATAAAATCCAGTCCGACATCCCATCGGCGAAATATCGATGATTTCGACTTTCTCTGAGTTGAGATGTTCGCGCATGAAGCCCGCAAAGAGGTGCTCAAGCGTATGCAGACCACGTGCATCCATACGTTCGGCATTGGGGCGCATAAAGCGCAGATCAAACACGGTTATGGTATCTCCACATGGTGTTTTCATCGTTTTGGCTTTGCGTACCGCAGGGGCGGGCATCTTCGTATGATCGACGGTAAAACTGTCAAGTAACGGCATTGTCTTTCCTTCTTTTCTTGTTTTTTAAATACAGTTTAAAATCTATTTATCCGCTATAAAAACGGCCATATCTACGAGCCGTTCGGTGTAACCCCACTCGTTGTCATACCATGCAAGGATTTTCGCCGTTTTTCCTTCGACGATGCTGAGCATATCCGGTACATAGGTGCAGCTGTAGCTTGAGCCGATAAAGTCGCTTGAGACTCTTTTATCGTTGTCGATTTCGATCAACCCTTTGAAGTTGGTTGCTGCCGCTTTTTCAAACGCTTCGTTGATTTGTTCTTTGCTAACTTCCTGTTTGAGGTTGACGGTTAGATCAACGACGCTCACATCCGGTGTAGGCACACGCATCGCATAGCCGTTGAGCTTGCCGTTGAGGTGCGGCATAACTTTGCCGATCGCTTTGGCGGCACCTGTAGTTGTCGGGATCATATTGACCGCTGCTGCACGTGCGCGGCGCAAGTCTTTCTTGTGCTTGACATCCAGAAGGTTTTGATCGTTTGTGTAAGAGTGAATTGTCGTCATCAATCCGTTTTCGATCCCGAAAGCATCATCGAGTACTTTGACGATGGGGGCCAGGCCGTTGGTCGTACACGAGGCGTTGGAGATGATCGCTTCTCCTTTGTAGTCATCGGTGTTGATGTTGATGACGTATGTCGGCGTGTCATCTTTCGCCGGTGCACTCATCACGACCTTTTTCACGCCGTTTTTGAGGTATGGCTTCGCTTTTTCCGTTGTGAGGAAAACACCGGTGCACTCCAGTACGACCTGTGCACCCGCACTTCCAAAATCCACCTTTTCAAGATCGCGTTCGCTGAACATTTTTACGGTTTTGCCGGCGATCTCGATCGTATTTTCGTCGATCACTTTCGCATCGATTCCCGTATGAATCGTGTCGTATTTCAAAAGATGCACAAGCATCTCCGGAGTTGCCGTCGTATTGAGTGCGACAAGCTCGACATCTTCGCGCGTTGCCGCTATTTTGATAGCGATCAACCCTATCCGTCCCGTTCCGTTTACTGCAACTTTTACTGCCATAGTCGTTCCTCTTGCTGAATTGTTGTAAAATTATATAATAAAACTCTTTACAACTGACTTTATTGTTGTAATCTCCGGCCTTATGTACTTTTCGTATCGTCGAGGGACAATGAGACGGTTTCAAAGAAGCGGATTGTCATCCTTGATTATGAACAAAATCACTGCATTGCTGGTTCAGATAATTTATTGGTGGAGTAATAAAACTATGGAATGATGCCGGTGCCGTGAAGTGCAGCCGGTTTTGCATCCAACTGTTTTCAGGATGGGTGGTTGTCGCCAATGCAACTCTTTCTTATTGGTAGTTGATGTGGATGTGTAAAGTCAGTTATAAGTCACTTTTCTCTATAATTCCAAAAAGAAAATGAGAGAAATCGAGGTAATTATGACAAAATACATCTTTGTGACAGGTGGAGTTTTGAGTTCTTTGGGAAAAGGGATTACGGCTGCAAGTGTCGGTACACTTTTGAAGCATGCCGGTCTTGATGTCGGAATGCTTAAAATCGATCCATACATCAACGTAGACCCGGGAACGATGTCGCCGCTGGAGCATGGAGAAGTTTTCGTTACCAAAGACGGAGCGGAAACCGACCTCGATATAGGAAATTACGAGCGTTTTCTCAATACCTCGTTTCTCAAAACAAGCAACTTCACGACGGGCCAGGTCTACTCAAGTGTCATCGAGCGGGAGCGTGCAGGCGGTTATCTCGGACAGACGATTCAGGTTATTCCGCATATTGTCGGTGAGATCGTCGCTCGTATCAAAAAAGCGGGTGAAGGACATGATGTGCTTATCGTCGAGTTGGGAGGGACAGTCGGCGATATTGAAGGGCTGCCGTTTATGGAGGCGATCCGTCAGATGAAACATGATGACGATGTAGCGGGCACTTTCTTCATTCACGTGACACTTGTGCCTTACATCAAGGCAGCCGGTGAACTCAAGTCCAAGCCTACACAGCACTCTGTTCAGGAACTCCGCCGTATCGGTATTACGCCCCAGATGATCATCGCGCGAAGCGAGATGGCGCTGCCGAAAACTTTCAAAAAGAAACTTGCGATGAGCTGTGATGTAAATCCTGACAGTGTCATCGAAGCGCTCGATGCGAAAACCATTTACGATGTTCCAATGAGCTTTTTGCGTCAAAACATCCTCAAACCCATAGCCAAAGCACTCGAATTCGGTGAGCTTGAGCCGAATATGAGCGAATGGGACACCCTTGTGAAAAAAATTGTTCAGCCAAAAGAGAAGGTGGTCATCGGTTTTGTCGGAAAATATCTCGCTCTCAAAGAGAGCTATAAATCTCTTACCGAAGCACTTATTCACTCCGGAGCGCATCTCGATGCACGCGTGGAGATATGCTGGGTAGACAGTGAGGAGATCGAGGAACGGGGTGCGGAAGCACTGCTTGGGGACTGCGACGGGATTTTAGTTGCCGGAGGATTTGGCAGCCGCGGTGTAGAGGGTAAGATCCAGGCTATCGAGTATGCAAGAGAGCGGAAGGTTCCATATCTTGGTATTTGCCTGGGTATGCAGCTCACACTGGTTGAATATGCACGTAACGTCCTGGGACTGGAGGGTGCGAACTCCATCGAGTTCGATGAGAACACCCCGCATCCGATGATCTATCTGATCGAGAACTTCATCGACAACAGCGGTCAGCAGCAGATTCGTACTCATACAAGTCCGATGGGCGGGACACTGCGCCTTGGCGAGTACCCGTGCGATACAAAAGAGGGCTCACTTCTGCGCGAGGCATACAACGGAGCAAAAACCATTTACGAACGTCATCGTCACCGCTATGAAGCCAATCCGGCTTACAGAGAGCAGCTTGAAAATGCAGGGATGATCGTTACAGGCGAGAGTAACGGCTTGATCGAAGCGGTTGAAGTGAAAGATCATCCATGGTTCCTCGGTGTGCAGTTCCATCCGGAGTTCACCTCTCGACTTCAAAGCCCAAACCCCTCTGTTCTCGCATTTGTAAAGGCATCTCTAAACGCTGCCTCCGAGGAGTGAAACGGTGCGGCTGCTAGATAAATCTAGCATAGAATCACTGTTAAAAGCCCGTTTTGCAGATGGAGAGAAGCGCCTGAGCGATATCCCGGATCCATCCTTGCTCAAGGATGCTCCAAAAGCAGCCGTACGGGTTGCCCAAGCCATCAAAAAGCAGGAGCGTATCGTCGTGGTAGGTGACTACGATGTCGATGGAGTCGTCTCAACCGCAATCATGGTTGATTTTTTCGAACGTCTGGGCTATCCGCTTGAGGCAGTCATTCCCAATCGGTTTCGTGACGGATACGGTGTGAGTCCTTCCGTACTTGAGCGCATCGACGCCGATGTCGTTATAACGGTTGACAATGGCATAACAGCACGAGAAGCGGCAGAAGCTTGCAAAGAGCGGGGATGTGATCTGATCATTACGGATCATCATACTCCGCCTGAAATTTTGCCTGATGCCTATGCAGTGATCGACCCGAAGCTGGATGAGTGTAGATACCCTTTTAAAGAGATATGCGGGGCGGAGGTCGCATGGCTCTTTTTGGCACTTGTAAAACGTGAATTGCAAGTTGACATCGATATGCGAAGCTTCATAGATATACTCGCTATAGCCGTGATCGCTGACATCATGCCGCTGGTGGATATAAACCGTGCCCTGGTCAAAGAAGGGCTGCGTCAGATTATGCGTTCATCACGTCCTGCATGTGTCATCATTCGCGACTTTTTGAACAAATCGCGTATCACCTCCGAAGATATCGCCTTTCAGATCGCTCCGCGTCTCAACTCTGCCGGCAGACTTGAAGATGCCTCCATCGCGCTTGATTTTCTTTGTGCCAAAACTACTTTTGAAGCCTATGAACGTTTTGAAGAGTTAAGCGCTCTGAACGAATATCGCAAGGAGATGGAAGCCAAAGCGGTAGCCGAGGCACTGGAGCTCGTGGGCGAGAGTGAGGATGGTATCGTCGTTGTGGCCAAAGAGGGATGGCATGAGGGAGTTGTCGGCATTGTGGCTTCGAGACTCGTTGACAGACTTGGTCGTCCGGCTGTAGTGCTCAGCATCGATGGAGAGAATGCCAAAGGGAGTGCGAGAAGCATTGGAGAGGTGGATATTTTTGCACTCATCGATGCCAATCGTGAGTTGCTTGAAAAGTTTGGCGGGCATAAGATGGCTGCCGGAGTGGGACTGAAAACCAAAAATATAGATGCTTTCAGAGAAGCGCTGAATGCACAGGCTCTCAAGCTTCCACCGGAGCTGTTCATCCCAAAAGACGAAGTGCTTGGTATCCTCCCGTCGGAGATTATCGATGATGAACTGCTTGATCTTCTCGAATTTTTCGAGCCCTATGGCGAGGCAAACGCCAGACCCAAGTTTTTGGCCAAAGAGGCGAAAGTAGTCGGGGTCCAGACATTTGGAATTGACAAATCGCATTCTCGCCTCGCTTTGCAGCTGCATCCAGAAGATAGACAGATACACGAGTTTACTCTCTTTAAACGTGTGATAGACCCATCCAAGCAGCCACATCTTACATGCAGCTATACTATTTCCAAAAACGAGTATAACAACCGCATCTCTATGCAACTGCTTGTCTCGCAAATCTATGAGAACGATGAAAAGTGAGCAGAAACCGAATTTTCAAAAGAGCTTCGAAGCGCTTTTTCAAGAGAAGAAGTACCCGCATGCTTTTATCGTCGCATCAAAATATCCTGAACTTAAAAATACTCCGCAGTATGCCGAAATGCAGGAGCATTTCAATACTCTGCTCAAACTTGCGGCACTCCACATCAAAAGAGATCAAGCCTACAGAGCACGAGAGCTGATCGGTGAATATGCCCGCATAGAAGAAAAACGTGTTCTTGTCAAACTGCTGCTTGCTTTTGGAGAAGAGTTTTTGCAATTTTTAAAGGCAGTGAGCGACAAAGAACTTGAAGTGGTTTTTTCCGCCTTGGAGCTTCATCCCGATTTTGCCAAAGTTCCCTCGTTTATCGTACTGAAAGAGCAGATGACGGAACAGCTCGCTTTTTTAGAGAAGATAATGGATACTATGGAGCTAAGAAGTGATTTTTCTCTGCTTTGGGAGTGGGAAAATTTTTTGCCGGATGCAAGAAGATTGCAAAAGAAACTTGCGGATTTGCAAAGACTTCAAAAACATTATGAAAAGGAGGAGTGGAACGCTTGCTATGAGATGATAGAGAGCGAGAACGCAGTACAAAACTCTTTACTTGCCAGGCTGCTGCAGAAGCATTGGCATACTTGTTTCAAGCGAGCAAAGAGCAGTGCAGAGAGAGGGGATATGGAGGATGTTTATCGGACTGTGAAAGATTTTTTACCCGTAGCGTCAAAACGGGAGAGTATCAAACTACTGTTCTACACCGCTGCAAAGAGGCGTATAGCCGATTTGATCCGTCAAAAAGCGTATAAAGAGGCAGAGCGGCTTCTTTTTGAAGCTGTAGAGTATTTTGGCAGACAGCCGGAACTTATGGAGCTTGCCGAGCGCTATTTCGAGTGCAGCGGAGTGCGGGTGGTGTTTGGATGAGTGCATTTGAGATATATAATTATCTCAAAAAGTTTGATTTGCTTCGAAATGCTCCAAAGTACTGGTGGCCTGCTGCCGGAACGTTTGAAGTGGTTGTGGGTGCTGTACTAACGCAGAATACAACCTGGAAAAATGTTGAAAAATCTCTGCAAAATCTCGAAGGTCATCTCACTCTCGATACATTTTTGGAATTGAGTGAAGATGATCTCAAACAGCGTATTCGATCAAGCGGCTTTTACAATCAAAAAGCGCCGAGACTTCTTATGCTTGCGCGTGCAATCCAGGAGGAATTCGGTACCTTTGAGCATTTTCAGCAGCTTGCGGAGCGTTCATGGCTGCTTGCCCGCAAGGGCATAGGCAAAGAGAGTGCGGATGCTATCCTTTGTTATGGCTGCTTTCGCCCTGTTATGGTGATTGATGCTTATACGAAAAGAGTGTTGAAGCAGTTTGATATAATCTATAAAGAGTATGATGAGTACAAAGCCTTTCTTGAAGGAGGAATAGAGAGGGAGTGGTATCTGCTTCGAAACGAGTATGAAAATAATCCTACGCTTTTTTATGCTCGTTTTCACGGTATGTTTGTCGAATATGCAAAAAACAGAAAGAAATTTTGACAAACTTGTTATAATTTTGTCTTCCAGCAGAAAGAATGAAAAAAATATGCAAAATAATTTGTGTAAAGAGACAATACAACAGGGAGACAAAGATGAATTTTCAAAAGATAAGGGCAGAATTACAAAAGAATCCAAAGCAGTGGCTCATCACCGGAGTAGCCGGTTTTATAGGATCGAATCTGCTTGAAGAGCTGCTCAAGCTCGATCAAAAAGTGATCGCCGTAGATAACTTTGCAACAGGGCATCGTTACAACCTTGAGCAGGTCAAGAATGCCGTCTCAAAAGAGGAGTGGGAGAACTTCACCTTCGTGGAGGGAGATATAACGAACTTCTCGATATGTCACAGTGTCACGAAAGATGTCGATATGATTCTCCATCAAGCAGCCCTTGGTTCCGTTCCGCGCTCTATCGACAATCCCATAGCTTCCAACGATGCGAATGTAACGGGTTTTCTCAACCTCCTGACTGCTGCCAAAGACAATGGTGTGAAGCGTTTTGTGTATGCATCTTCCTCCTCGGTTTATGGAGACTCCAAAGAGCTACCGAAAGTCGAAGAGCGAACCGGTAATGTTCTCTCTCCCTATGCGGTAACAAAAGCGACAAACGAACTCTATGCCAATGTCTTTCATCGTCAGTATGGGATGGAGACGATAGGGCTTCGATACTTCAATGTCTTTGGGAAAAGGCAGGACCCAAACGGCGCGTACGCGGCGGTTATACCCAAGTGGATATCGCAGATGTTAAAGGGCGAGGATGTGTACATAAACGGTGATGGAGAGACCAGTCGTGACTTTACCTACATCGACAATGTCGTTCAGATGAACATTCTCGCTGCGACAACGACCAACAAGGAGGCGTTCGGTGAGCCTTTCAACGTCGGTGCAGGCGGCAGAGAAACACTCAACAATCTTTTTTATGCTATTAAAAAGGGACTGGAAGAAAATGTAGAGGGGCTTCAAGTTCCCGAACCGGTTTATAGAGATTTCCGCCCCGGAGATATCCGCCACTCCAATGCCAACATAGACAAAGCAAAGCGCATAATCGGTTATGAACCTACGCATACGCTTGAAGAGGGGTTGAAAGAGTCGATACAATGGTATATCAATAATCTCACAGGAAATAGATAATGCACCAAAACAATTCTCAATTCTCAATTCTTAATTCTCAATTATCCATCATCGGTTTGGGCTACGTGGGTCTTCCACTTGCCGTGGCTTTTAGCAAGAAGTACAAAGTGATCGGATTTGACATCAATCATGCAAGAGTCGAGGAGCTAAATAACGGTTATGACAAAACGTTGGAAGTAAGCGAGGAAGAGTTACAGGAGGCGATAGCAAACGGCATCGAGTTTACTTCCAATCTTGAAAGTTTGCAGTCTGCCAACGTACATATAGTCACCGTCCCTACACCGATAGATGAGCACAAAAATCCCGATCTCACTCCACTTGTTATGGCAAGCAGAAGCCTGGGAAAAGTGCTGAAAAAAGGGGATATTGTCATCTATGAGAGTACGGTTTACCCCGGATGTACCCAAGAGGTGTGCGTGCCGGAGCTGGAAAAAGAGAGCGGACTGAAGTTCAATGAAGACTTTTTTGTAGGCTACTCGCCGGAGCGCATCAATCCGGGTGACAAGCAGCACACGGTTACCAAGATCAAGAAGGTCACCAGCGGTAGCACGCCGGAAGTAGCCAAAGCGGTGGACAAACTGTATGCAAGCATCATAGAGGCAGGCACGCATCTGGCTTCGAGCATCAAAGTAGCCGAAGCCGCCAAAGTGATAGAAAACGCTCAACGTGATATCAACATCGCATTTGTCAATGAACTCTCTTTAATCTTTGGCAAACTCGGTATCG
>JALUFE010000125.1 GCA_027052175.1 Helicobacteraceae bacterium
GCCCGCGCCCCCGTAGCCTCGGTAAGCGAAGCGTCCGAGGCTACTATTTATTAACACACATTTTACGTATTTTTATCCGAAAAGTCAATATTAACAATACAAATCTTTGTGTGTTAATTTTCAAAAATATGACATTTTGCAATATTTTTGCTATTTTTGATTGAAATCGTTCATAATCCTTAAAGATTTTGTGTGTGTTACTGGGAACATAGCGTTTTAACACACACTTTTGTGTGTTAATTGGAAGAATCTGGCAGTAACACACAAAATATTCCTTAAACAATCTACTTTTCTCTTCTTAAAAACTTCAAAATCTCCGCGATGATATCGTCGTCGTCTTTGGAGGCGGCCCTCAACATCTCTTTTTTGCCGTCTTCGTAAGCAATGGTGATGTTTTGCGCGTAGTTCATAATGCTTTTGATGCTCTTTTGTAGAGCCAGTAGCTTGATGACGACGAGTTCTATGAACTGCTTTGTCGGGGTGTCGAGCTCACCGAATCTATCGATCATCTCCTCTTCTATGGCGTAGATGTCGCTGACACTCTCGGCTTGGGAGAGGCGGCGGTAGAGATCAAGACGAAGTCGATCTTCACCGACGACTTCGTTGGAGATGTAGGCGCTGATGCTGAGCTTGATATCCACTCGGCGCTCTTTTGGTTTGGCGTTGTTGGTGAGTTCTCGGATGGCATCTTCAAGCATTCGTAGGTAGAGGGAGTAGCCGATGTTTTTGATATGACCGCTTTGCGCATCCCCTACCAGATTGCCGCCACCTCGGATTTCGAGGTCGTGGTGTGCCAGCACACTGCCAGAACCGAGATAAGAGTTGGACTCCAAAGCCAGGAGGCGCTTTTTGGCTTCGTCGGTGAGGCGCTCTTTGTCGTTGACGATGAAGTAGGCAAACCCCTCCACACTGCTTCGTCCCACACGCCCACGGAGTTGATGCAGATCGGCGATGCCGAACTTGTCGGCTCCATCAACGATGATGGTATTGACCCGCGGCATATGAATGCCACTTTCAACGATACTGGTGGCTAAGAGCAGGTCATACTCACCTGCTTCAAACTTCAAAAGCTCCTTTTCGGTCTCGGCGGCACTGATCTTGGAGTGGAGCATCACAATGCGAAGATCGGGCAGTATGGCCTTGAGCTCTCCGAGTTTGAGCGGCATATGCTCGATGGAGTTGTGTACATAAAAGATCTGCCCGCCTCGACGGATCTCCCGCAGAATCACCTCTTTAATAAGCTTCTCATCCCACTCTTTGACAAAGGTGCGCACATCCTGCCGCTCGCTTGGTGGGGTGAGGAGCTCACTCATCGTCTTTATCTGTGAGAGGGCTTGGTTGAGGCTTCGCGGGATGGGGGTGGCGCTCATCGAGAGCATATGGACATTGTGATAGAGCTCTTTGATCTTCTCTTTTTGTTTGACGCCGAATTTATGCTCCTCATCGACGATGACAAGTCCGAGATTTTGAAACTCAAGATTGAAAAGCGCGTGTGTACCGACAACACAGTCAAGTGTGCCATCTGCAAGCGACTTTTTGATGCTGTTTTTCTCTTTTGTGGTGATGAAACGATCTAGCCTTGCCACACGGATCCCCTCTTGGCTTAGTCGCTCATCAAGCGTTTTGAAGTGCTGGGAGCTTAGCAGTGTGGTTGGGACGATCAAAGCACTTTGGTATCCGGCATTTTTGGCAGCAAAGATCGCATTCATCGCCACTTCGGTCTTGCCAAATCCGACATCGCCGCTAAGAAGTCTGTCCATTATCTTGCCGCTTTGAAGATCATTTAGTATCTCCTCTATCGCTCTTTTTTGATCTTCGGTGTATTCAAAGCCCGCTTTTGCTTGAAACTCTAAAACTTTTGAACGATCGATCTGCATCTTCGGCGCTTCGATCAGCGCTCTGGTTGCTGCGAGATTGACGATCTTGCCGGCGATCTCAAAGAGTTTTTTCTTTACCGACTCTTTGAGCTTGGCGAAGCTGCCGCGACCAAGTTTGTCGAGAGTAGGAACGCTCCCGCCTGCGGCGATGTAGCGATCGATCGCATCGAGGTTTTCAACCGGTAGCATCACCTTGTCATCACCCTGGTAGCGAACGACGACGAAATCTTTGACTCCTCCGAGTATCTCTGCCTGAGTTATACCGTCAAACACTCCTACCCCGTAGTTCTCGTGAACGACATAGTCCCCTTTTTTGAGATCATCGAGCAGGATCGTCGTCTTTCTTCTGCGCGCTTTTTTCTGCGACTTGTTCAGCGAGATAACAAGGCGATCGAGTGTGACGACATTGACTATATAAGGAGCTTCAACCACCTCGATATCGTCAAGATCGAAAAGTTCGTGCTGTTTGAGGATCGCTCTGTTTTGGGCGATGATGGTGCGCTTTTTGTCGCTGTGGACACTCAGCAGCGGTTTGACTTGGGAGACGACGACATCTTTGTAGTTATCATCTTCGGGAAGTATGTCGAGGTCGAAAAACTCCCGTGGGATCTGTGGGTTGTTGATGGCATAGACCTCCGCCAAAAGTGCGTCCATATTTTTGTTCAAGATCGCCTTTTTGCCCTCCAAGAAGTTCTCGGCAAGATCTTCAAGATGCCACAACCCAAGACTGGCGATATCTTTGGAGAGTGCATCGAAGGGGGATCTCTCTACTCTGCTTTGGAGTTGTTCGTATGCTTCGCTCTCTAAAGAGAAGTATGCCGGTACTATCTCGATGCTTTCTATCTCGTCACCTGTCGTTCTTTGCGTATCGAGATCAAAGGGTTTTATCTGCTCTATCTCGGTATCGAAAAGCGAGATGCGATAGGGCGTATCGCTTGATGGCGGATAGATGTCTATGATATCGCCACGAAAGCTTACCTCACCTGATAGCTCGACGATATCGACGAAGTTATATCCCCACTGCAGCAACCTATTTTTAAGCTTTTGCACCTGGATATCATCCCCAAAAGAGAGCGTAAATGAGTCAAAAAGCTCTTGTTTTGGCAGCGGAAAAAGGAGTGCGCGAAGGGGTGCGATGACAAGCGGTTTTGTCTTGGCATTGTAGTAGCTTTTAAGCGCGCCAAAAAGTTGATGAAGCTCCTCGCCGTAAGAGCGAAGGTCATCGCCGTATGCCGCTCGAAAGTCTGGAAAGAGCACAACCTCTTTGCCAAAAAAGCGCCCTACATCTGCTAAAGATGTCGCTTCTTTGTCATCTTCGCATATCAGAATATCAAGAGGAGTATTGTTTTCTATATAGTGAAAAAAAGGAGCTTGTAATGTCATCATCCGTTCCGCTTAAAATTTGAGTGCAATTTTAGCCGGATTTTCTTAACCCTCTTTTGGAAGCGGTTTTTTCGTATCGCTCTTTATCGAAGTTGATCCTTTAATGATACTGTTTCCTTCAAAAAGGCCTTTGGGTTCGATGACAAGCTCGCTGGATTCTACTGTACCACTTACTTTTCCCGTAGACTTGATCTCGACAATCTCTACAGAAACATTACCTACTACTTCGCCTTGCACAACAAGATGTTTAGCATAAATTTCACCTTTAACTCTGCCGTTTTTTCCTATCGTTATCTCTTTATGGGAGTTGATCGTGCCTTCGAAGTCTCCATCGACGAAGAGATTGCATTCGAGATTCATTTCACCTTTGATTTCCGATCCGATCGTGATGATCGTTGTGCTGGTATCTGAGTTTTGACGATTTTGACTTTTGATATCATTGCTATTAAAGATTGCCATGGAACCTTTTTCTCCTTTTGAAATATTTCATTGAAATTATTGACACTCCATTTGATAAACCAGTAGGGGTTGAGCGGTCTTGAAATGAACCGTACTTCATAATGTAGATGCGGTCCGTTGCTCAGCCCGCTATTGCCGGTAAGAGCGATCACATCACCTTTTTTCACAAACACCCCCGCCTTCACCTTAATTTTGCTGAGATGCCCGAAATATGTTTTAAAGCCGTAATTGTTATCGATGATAACCAGCTTGCCGTACCCGCTTTTTCGATGCGACCCCGCAAATTCAACCACGCCGTCAGCCGTCGCATAAACCGGTGTACCGTACTTCGCCCGCATATCGCTTCCGGGATGAAACTCTCTTTTTTTCAGAGTCGGATGGATGCGCCAGCCATATTTGCTGGTAATTCCGTCATATTTCACAGGCGAACCGTTTGGAATAAACTCCAAAATGGCCGCTATGTTTTCCGAAGAGAGCTTGGTAATATCCACTCGCTGCTTCAATGTGAGATTTTCAGAGGGCTTGAGCCCGATAAGTGTTTCGATCTCCGCCAGAGAGCTGGAGACTTCTTGAAGCTGAGTCTGTTTCTCATCGAGTTGCTTTTGCGTCTTGAGAATCTCACGACGCAGTTTTCCGTTTTTCCTTTCAAGCGCCAGATAAGCTTGGTGTATCTTCGCTTTTTTCGCTTCACTCTCCTCGACACTCTGATTGAGATAGAGAATACTCAATACAAGCACTATGATAAAAAGCAGGAGAAAAAGCAGAGCATATATCACCGTTTTTTTGATTATTTTATTAAGATTGTACTGCTTGAGACCACACTCGCTGTCAGTGATGGTTATCGTAAAACGGTTATGCATCCACTTGTTTTAAAAACTCCTCTACAACGCTGAACGACCCAAAGACGAGATATTTTTCATCTTTTTCAATTTGATGGAAATCGGTATATTGTATCTTTAAATCTTTTAAAGTTTTTTGAAGACGTCTCTTCTCCTCTATCCGTTCATCTTCGACAGCCAAAATCTCCACACGCTTGATGATATCTAAAAGCAAAGACAATATCCTCGCATAATCTTTATCTTTGAAACTGTTATAGACAAGTACGACTTTTTCACCTTCCAAAGCTTTTGCTATGGAGGCTGCGGCAAGAGGATTGTGTCCGACATCGATCAGGACGTTTGGCAAAACCTGAGTAAGTCTCCCAAAAAGTCTTGCGTCATGAAAACTCCGCTCGTCATAGGAGATATCAAGAATTTTCAAAGCTGCGATCGCAGTTTGAAGATTTTCTTTCAGATAAATCGGAAGATGAAGATTGTATGCCGTCTTTGCAACGAACTTTTTATCTGCCGGGCAAAGCAGTTCTTCTGTTTTATACAATTGTACTTTCCGCTGCTTCGCCATCTCAAAAGCTATTTCTTCCACCTTTTTGTGGGGTTGCTTTGCAAGCAGAAGTCTATCTGAAATCGCCCCGAGTTTGGTTGCGGCTATCTCTTCTATGGTATCACCGAGAAACGCTTCATGATCCCTGTCGATCGGCGTCGCTATCGTCAACACTTTTGGAAAAACCGCCGTTGCGTCATACTCGCCTCCAAGCCCCGCTTCAAGCACAACATACTCACACTCCTCGAAACAAAGCATCGCCAGCAGTGTCGTATACTCGAAATAGCTCAAAGCCTCACTCTCACTCGGTGCAAGAATGTCCTGCAGCTTCTCATGCGCTTTTTGCAGTGCAGCATCATCAACATCTCTGCCATCTATCCAAATACGTTCGTTAAAACGCAGGATATGCGGCGAGGTGTAATGTCCAGCTTTTTCCCCTGCACTTTTTATAGCCGAAGCCAAAAAGCGCCCCGTTGTTCCTTTCCCGTTAGTACCGACGATGTGAATGATTTTTGGTATCTTGAAACGGAAACGAATACGGTTGAAAATCCGGGGAAAACGCTCGTAATCTATCTTCTCATAATAAAGCGGCTTCTGCTCCAAAAAGCGTGTGACATCACTTGTAGACAACTTGATTTCTTCCTGAATTTTTCGCTCTGTAGAGATTGATATCCGCTTTTTCTATCATCTCTTCAAGTGATGTGCAGTCTTTTCTCTGCGCTACGCCGACACTGACAGTGAGAGGAACACGCTTGCCTTTGTACATGAATTTCGCACGCTGAACATGCTCGTTGACCTTTTTGGCGTACTGCACCGCCCCCTCTATGTCCGTTTTGCTTAAAATCGCCATAAACTCCTCTCCCCCAAAACGCCCAACAATGTCCACATCTCGTGAATCGTTTTTCAAAATCGTCGCAAAAGAGCGAAGAACGACATCCCCGGCCTCATGCCCATAGGTGTCGTTGACCTTTTTAAAATGATCCAGATCAAACATCGCTACTGAAAAGTTATGACCGAAACGCTTGTATTCACTCTCTTTGATATGTAAAAACTCATCAAGAGCACGCTTGTTGTAGAGTTTTGTCAAAAAATCGGTTTTCGCCTCTTCCTGCGCTTTTTCAAGCTCCATTTCCAGCTCTCTGACACGTTTTTGCAGTGTTTTTACATCCGTAGAGTGGTCCTGCAGATCACTTTTGAACTCCAATGTATTTTCTTCAAGTGCGATAGCGATCGTATAGAGCTGTTTGTGTGCAAGCTGAAAATTCACTTCACTCGCTTTGGTAAAGTTTTCAAGCTCCTTTTTGATACGCTGTATCTCCACCGTCGAGCCGTCGGATTTCTCTATCATCCCTATAAGACGCATCGAAAGCTTGTCCAGTATCGCTTCAAGCGATTCGACCATCTCTTTGACACTCTCCTTGTCCAGCGCTATACGTGCTGCGATCGCCTGTTTCACCTCTTCCTGGATCGAATGCTGCAACAGTGCCTCCGGATGATCATGCAGTTTTTTTGTGAGAGTTTCGATATTTTCACCGATACGCGACGATATCGAGGGAGCGAGCGCACCGATCAGCAAGGCGGAGATCTTTTCCAAATCGAAATGCTTTTGACTCTCTCGGTGTGTAATTTGTAAATTTTCTATCGTTTTTTTCAGATCGTTTGTATCTACTGTTCCCAGTTCTTTGAGTCTATATAAAAACGTCTCATCGTAATTGGCGGCGAAATTGTCCCACAGCTGTTTGAAATATTTGAGCTCCGCCGTCGAAGGAGCTTTTTTCAACAGCTCCAAGCTCCTTTTGGCCAGTTCTCTGGCTTGATGATTATGCAGTTTGGCTATCGCTTTTATGATCGAAATATTCAAAGCCGTCTGTACTTCAAGCTGCTCACTGCACAGCGTTTTGTTCGTTCGATTGAGTTTGGCTATAAGATAGCGTGAGAGTTCGGCAAGTGTGTGAATCCGATAATTTTTCAACTCCTTCTTTATTTCGGGGTTGAGTGTTTCAAGCATCTTCTCGACATGCAAACAATCACCAACCTTCACACCTGCAAGTCTCGCCTCTTTACAAAACGCTTCAGCATAGAAGTCGGGAGTAAGCATCTTTCCTTCCCGCTCAAGTCGTTTGATCGCCAGTTTTATGATCTTGTTAATCTGCATCACTCTCTCCTCACCCCTTGGGATGATATCTGTGCGACAAAAGCAACGATCGCTTTTTGTGCGGCGTTGCGAATCGCATCAAAACGCTGCTGATCCGTGACAACCGCGTTCGGTTCGACAGCAAAATCATAGTATCCTTTGGCCGTGTAACGCTTCTCCTGCCCCTTGTGATAGCGCTTTATTCCCAAAAGAACCTGCATGCGATAAGCGACGACAAAGCCGTTTTTATCATACTGTATGGGTGTGTAGAAAGGGGCAGAAAGCGTAATGATCAAATGGGTGTCACTGTGCGCTTTGTCGGTAAGTGAAGTGTGAAAGACGTTAATGAGAGCCGCATCGACGGCATCTTTGACCAAAACGGAGTTTTCAGGATCTTGCTGTGAAATGACGACACTTGTACTGACTTTTTGACCCAGTACTTCACGTGCATACTTCGCACTCGGTTTGTAACCGCACGATGCAAAAAGAAGCACAAAAAGCATCAAAAAAACTTTTTGCATCACGCTCTTCACCATTATCCCTTTACTACCAGATTGACCAACTTTTTCGGCACGACGATCTCTTTGACGATCTCCTTGCCCTCAATCCACTTTGAGACCGCCTCTTTGGCCGCAGCGACGATCTCCTCTTTGGAAGCATCGGCAGGAACTTCAATGGAGGCACGGTTTTTCCCGTTGACTCCAACGCCGTAAGCGACAGAATCTTCAAAAAATACCTCCTCAACAAGTTCCTGCTTGCCAAGGTTCTTTCTTCCAAAGAGTTTCTCACTTATCTCCCAGCATGTATGTGGGATAACAGGCTCCATAATGGATGTAAAGATCCAGTAGGCTTCGCTCCAGAGGTCTTCGTTCTTGACATTGGCAAGCGCATTCATCGCCTCCATGACACCCGCTATCATCGTGTTGAAGGTGTAACGCTCTTCGTACACTTCCGTTGCACGCTTGAGTGCTTCATAGACCTTTTTGCGGGCTTGCTTCTCCTCTTTGGAGAGTTTTGCGTGATCGATAACCGGCTTGGTTTCACACGGCGCGGCATTGGCGCTTCGCTCATAAAAACGCTTGATGAAGCGGTATGCTCCCTCAACTGCGCTGTCGTTCCATTCAAGCTCCTGCGTCGGAGGAGCGGCAAAGAGGATGAAAAGTCTTGCCGTATCGGCGCCGTACTTTTGGATCAACTCATCCGGATCAACCGTGTTGCCTTTGGACTTGCTCATCTTCGCACCGTCTTTGAGCACCATTCCCTGAGTGAGCAGTCTGCTAAAGGGCTCATCGACGTCGATGTATCCCAGATCACGCAGCGCTTTGGTAAAGAAGCGTGCATAGAGCAGATGCAGCACCGCATGCTCGATCCCGCCGATATAGTGATCGACACTCATCCAGTAATCTATCTGCTCTTTACTGAAAGGCTCACTTTCCCAGTTACTCTCATCGGCACAGTAGCGCAGGAAGTACCAGCTCGACTCGACAAAGGTATCCATCGTATCGGTTTCGCGCACCGCATCGCCCCCGCATTGTGGACACTTCGTAAATTTCCATGTCGGATGATGGTCAAGCGGATTGCCCTCGCCCGTGATCTCTATATCGCGCGGGAGTGCTACGGGGAGATTCTCCTTTTTCTCCATTACAAGACCACACTTATCACAGTGGATGAACGGGATCGGTGCACCCCAGTAGCGCTGACGGCTGATCCCCCAGTCTTTGAGCTTGTAGTTGGTGGTCTTTTTGCCGATGCCCTCTTTTTCGAAATGTTCGATGATCTTCGCTTTGGCTTCCTTGCTTGGCAAGCCGCTGAACTCACCGCTCTCAAAGAGGATGCCCGCTTCGGTATATGGAAGCTGCAAGTCGCCCTCTTTTGGTTTGATAACTGCCTTGATAGGCAAACCATACTTCGTTGCGAACTCGTAGTCACGCTCATCATGCGCAGGTACGGCCATGACCGCCCCGCTTCCATAGTCCATCAAGACAAAGTTGGCAACCCATACAGGGATGGATGCTTTGGTAAGCGGATGGATAACGCTCAAACCAAGAGCAACGCCCTCTTTTGTCTTTTGACGGTCGATGTTCGAAGCGTTTTTCATCGCTTCGATCTTCTCTTTTGTCGCTGCATCTACAAGATCGTTCTCAAGCATATAGGTAACGATACCATGCTCTGGAGCAAGTGCCGTGTAGCTTACCCCATAGATCGTATCGGGGCGCGTCGTAAAAACATCGAAGCTTGCAAACTTGCCACCCAGCTTTTCTTTGGAAGCGTCATCGAAGTAGAGATCGAACTCAAGACCGTTGGACTTGCCGATCCAGTTCTCCTGCATCGTCAGCACCTGCTTTGGCCAGCCACCCTCTAACTTTTTGAGATCTTCAAGCAGTTCGTCTGCATACTTCGTGATCTTGAAGTAGTACTGGTTCATCTCCTTTTTGACTATCGGCGTATCGCATCGCCAGCAGCAGCCATCAACCACCTGCTCGTTTGCCAAAACGGTCTGATCGTTGGGACACCAGTTAAGCAGCCCTTTTTTACGATAAAGCAGCCCCTTTTCATACATATCGATGATAAATCCCTGCTCGAACTTCGTATAAAGCTCGTCACTCGTTGCGAGTTCACGCTTCTTGCTAAAGGAGAAGCCGAGTGTCTTGAACTCCCCTTTCATATAATCGATGTTGGAGTAAGTCCACTCTCTTGGATCAGCGCCGTTTTTGATCGCGGCGTTCTCCGCCGGCAGACCGAAACTGTCAAAACCTATAGGATGAAGAACATTGAACCCCTGTTGGCGATAGTAGCGCGCAAATGCGTCACTGATCGTGTAGTTGCGCACATGCCCCATATGTAGTCGTCCGCTTGGAAACGGGAACATGGAAAGGATATACTTTTTCTCTTTACTAAAATCGTTCTCAGGCTCGAAACTCTCGTTCTTGGCCCAAAACTTCTGCCACTTTGATTCTATATCTTTTGCGTTGTATTCCAAATATTATCTCCTAAACTTCATAATCTTCATGTGTTTTGCTGCTCTCTATGTAGACAAGTCCCATCGAGAAAACATTGGCTATAAGTGCGCCGATGGAGAGTGCCACAGCCCACTTGTCATCCCCCATGATCACAAGGAAAATAAATGCGGGGATGAGATGCAAATCCGCAACAAGAGAAGAGGCAAGCAACTCGGCTGAGAGCAGGTTGCGCACCCCGATCTTGAGGATCGTCGAGATCAGGTTCAGACTCGCAGCGATAAAGAGCGAGATGGAATTGTTCTCATATAAAAATCCGGCGATGGATGTCAGACTCATCAGTGAAAAAAAGACGTAAACTACTTTACCCCAATCCATAACACACCTTTTTTAAGACCGTTAACAGGTCATTTTATTGAGGAGATTATACTGCAATTTTACTTTCTCAAAGATGAAATCGTATCGACGATGGCAGATATCTCCACCTTGACCCCATCGAGTGTTTTTTGTGTCTGCTCGGCAAGCTTTCGCACCTCATCGGCAACGACGGCAAAGCCTCTGCCATGTTCACCTGCACGGGCGGCTTCGATGGCGGCATTGAGGGCAAGGAGGTTGGTCTGATCGGCGATCTCAGCGATGTTCTCAAGGACTCCGAAGATACTTTGGCTTTGTTGTGCGAGATTTTCCAAATCGGCATCGAGCGAGCCGGAGATTTGTGCCTCTTTTTTGGCATCTTCCAACTCTATAGTCCTAATTTGCAGCTCTTTTTGCAGTGATTGTATTTCCTCTTTCATTTGAGCTGTCTGCTGCTGCAGTGTATGGATCTCTTCCTCTTTATCTTGCAACGCTCTTTGGAGGGATGCCTGCTCTTTGTTGGCTCTGTCTTTGCAGTGCTCTACCTGAGATCTCCACTTTGTGTCGGCTTTTTGAAGTTCCTGCTCTTTTTGCGCAAGATTTTCTTGCAGTATCTGCAGCTTTTGTGTAAACTCTTTTGCTTTTTGTCGCTCTTGTGTCTGCATACGCAGGAGCTGCTTAACAGCTTCTTTTTTAACGAAAATAAAAGTGATAAAAGCACCAAGTAGCGCTGCTGCAACTACAAGCAGCCACCAAAAAAGTGTCCCGTTTTGCTTGAAATTATGTACATTTTTTTGTTGCACGGGCTGTTGTGCAGATTTGCTCTTTGCTATCAGTTTTACGGCACGCTCATTCATCTGTGTATAGAGCGACTTGATTTCATCGAGAGTGGCGGTATCTATGTTTGGATTGTTTTCATACAGTTTGCTCAGAGCCTGCAGAGTTTTTTGCTCAAGTTGTTGAAGCAGTATATCATGACTTTTATCCAGTGCGAGGGTAGATGCGATCTTCTCGTGTGTTGCGAGGATGAGATAGTATAGCTCTACCTTCTCTTCGGGTTTGAGTTTGGCTGAGAGAGTATCGAGTTTATGGTTGAGTCGGCTGTAGTAGAGTTCTATCTCTTTTTTAGGCTCTGCATCGGCAAAGAGTGTGGCTGTACATAGGAGTAAAAGTATAAGAAGTGCTCGTTTCATACACGAAAACAAGCAAAACTTATACCACTATGCGTAAAGAGTTTTTTCTTTGTCAAAAGCGTGCAGAGTTTTTTCAAGCAGCTTTTGCGTTTGCTTGAAAAGTTCATCGAAACTTTTGGTTATCTCTTTGTTTTGAGCCATCGCATCGTCAAAGAGTTTGACTATGGAGTTTTTCGTATAGGCCTTGGTATCTGCATCTTTTTCTTTCATAGGGGAGAAGATATCGGCGATTTGCTGTGCTATCTTATTTACAGGGGATTTTGGTGCATCCTCTTTGAGCTCTTTTAAAAACTTGTCTATATGAGGTTGGGCAAGTTTCATAAACGCCGCTATCTCTTTTTTGTCTTGCTCATCGATCCCGTTTGTCTCCATCGAAAAAGAGAAGCTCTGCATCGAACTAAACTGCATCATCTCTTCCCTCTGGCTGCCGCTTTGTTTTTTGGCATACTGCAAAGATCGTTCGTTGGAGAAGTCGAGCTTTATAATATCTCCGCTGCTTGTTTTCATCATGATAGAGAGGTCATGTGCACGATAGGCACTGAGTGCTTCCATTCTCATAGCTTTGCCTTCGAAGTGTTTTGTTTGAAACTATATCGGCATTTTTTTGATAAAATTACACCTATGAACAATTATGAAATACTTATAACCAATGATGACGGCTACGAAGCCGAAGGTCTGCATGCACTCAAAGAGGCCATCTCGTCCATAGAGGATGTCCATGTTACAGTCGTCGCTCCTGCAAACGAAAAGTCGGCATGCGGCCATTCGCTAACACTCCATCATCCACTTAAATTCGTCGAAGTAGACGACGACTTTTTCAAACTTGCCGACGGAACACCGAGCGACTGTGTGTATCTGAGTCTCTCCGCAATTTATGGAGACGAGAGAAAACCCGACCTCGTTATCAGTGGCATCAACAAAGGCTCAAATATGGGTGAAGACATCACCTACAGTGGAACGGCAAGTGCGGCTATGGAGGCAGTTTTACACGATATTCCGGCTATTGCCATAAGTCAGGTGGTGGACTTTACCGAGCCGTTCGTAGATTACACGTTAGCAGCAAAGACAGCAAAAGAACTTGTCGTAAAGATAAAAAACGGCTCTTTTCCACTGCCAAAACGGCAATTTCTCAACGTCAACGTTCCCAACGGTCTCAAAGAAGCAAAGATGCGGCCGACCTATGCCGGATATCGCTTTTACTGCAACGATGCACATCTTCACAGAAATCCAAGAGGAGAAGAGTACTACTGGCTCGGACTGCACCCTCTTGCATTTGACGTGCGCAAAGGAAAGGAGCATCTGATGTGCGACTACGATGCCATCACTGGAGGATTCATCTCCATCTCTCCGATACAGCTCGACATGAGCGCATATGAGAGTATGCACAGACTCAAGGAGTGGCTGTGAGAGATTCGCGAACGAAACTGCTTCTTGGAGACGACTTCCACAAACTCAAAGAGTTCAAAGTCCTGCTTCTTGGAGTCGGAGGAGTGGGGAGTGTTTGTCTTGACTGCCTCTACAGAAGCGGAATCCGCAATATCACGATTGTCGATTTCGATACTTACGATGCAACCAATCAAAACCGCCAAATGTGGTCGGAACTCCATGAAGGCGAATCGAAAGTGCAGTCTCTGCAGAGCCACTATCCGGATATCGAGATCATCGAAGCGAGAGTGGACAAAGAGTGGGTGGCACATTTTGAGTTCGATTCCTATGACATTATCCTCGATGCCATCGACGACAGAGAGGCGAAGATCGCTTTGGCGCAAAAATGCTACAAAAAGCTTGTTAGTTCCTTTGGAAGCGCCAAACGGTTAGATCCTACCCAAATCAAAGTGGGAAACATCTGGCAGAGCAAAGGAGACCGTTTTGGAGCGAAAATCCGCTATGAACTCAAAAAACGGGGATTTAACAAAAAATACACCGTTGTCTATTCCACCGAAAGTGCCAAATGCAAAGAAAAAGGCAGCTTTATGGGAGTGACTGCCGCATTTGGTCTTGCCATGTGCTCCCAGGCGGTGAAAAAGGCGGTTGAAAAGCGGTGACGAAGTACCTCTTTTTCCTCTTTCTCATACCCGTCTCATGCTGGGGAAAGCATCGCATAGAGTTCGATTACGAACTTGACCTCTACTACTCCAATGTCTCGGCTTTTATCAACCTCGATAAAGACAAAAACATCACCGACGGCACACACCTCAGTGAACGGCAGATATATACGCGACTTTTGCAAAACAGCCTCAAACCGAATATCTTTTTGACAGAACTCTCTTTCCATCCTATGTCATGGGGTGGGGTATGGTACAGAAAACACTACCCCGATAAATACACCCACGCAAATATCAACAATTTCAACATCGTCAAAGCGATTACGGCCGGATGGGAGGAGCCCTATTCGATCTCCTTTTTTGTCGGAAGGATGCTCGTTTTCAAACGTGAAGATGCCACTCACATAGGAAAAAACAGAGCTTTTATGGGACTCTTGTGCTCCATAGGCAACAAAACCATCAAAGACAATCTTTCCTATAAAGACAACTGGATCAACATAGAATACAAACTCAAAGGAACCCGTGAACTCAAAGAGAAAGATCTCGACTGGAGCTTCCGCATCGGATATCGCTATAATAACAGCAGAGATTTTACAAATACGCTCTATATCGGTGCAAGACGCAGCAGTATCGACTTTGGAAAAAGTCTCTGGTCACTGCGCTACAACAGCGCCTTCAATACCATCATAGAGGTAGATGAAAAACTCGCCAGCCTCACAAAAGCACAGATCGTCGTTGAAAAAAAATGGCCGCTGCATAGATGGGGAGAAAGTGTCGCCTTTGGACTGGGAGTCGGTTATCTTTATTATGGGAAGCACCGATACAGCCAAAGACTGCAGCAAGAGGGATACAACGCGCATCAGCTGATCCTCCAGCCAAATTTGAAATG
Organism: Helicobacteraceae bacterium; assembly: GCA_027052175.1. GTDB lineage: Bacteria > Campylobacterota > Campylobacteria > Campylobacterales > Sulfurimonadaceae > S012-15. The sequence goes on from JALUFE010000125.1 coordinate 14,672, forward strand.
GTAAAGAGTAAAAAATGTTCGATTTTTTAGACAGTGACTGGTTCAACATCCTTTTACAGATCGTTTTCGTTCTGCTTATATGGTTCGATGTCAAGAAGTACCGCCAAACGAAAAAAAAAGAGTATATCGTCAATATCGTCCTGACTGTCGGTTTTGCCTTTTGGGCGCTTTATCCTTACTACAACAGCTATGTTCAATGGGAGGAGAAAGAGAAAAAAACGCTGCTTGCGAACTGTAGTGTAGAAAAAAACGCTACGCTTTGCCGTTGTCTGGACGATGCGATATTTAAAAACTACACCTACGAAGAGTACAAAGCTTTGGATAAAAACGGAAGCGACTTCAAAAAGTTTCTCAAAGAGGCAAAGGAGGATTGTGAAGATGACAGCTGGTTCTAAGCTTTCATGTTATGGTATACCGGGTGACGGCTGCGGCGGCGGCAGAGAGTTTGTCATAGAAGAGCAAACGCTCTACGCGATCGATCCGGTGACCAAAGAGCGGATCACGCTCCTTGAGGGAATCAAAGAGGCAAAAACGATCGAAAAAAAGGGATGCGATATCATCATTACGACTCAAGATGCAAAGATGGTTTTCAATCTCTCTACCTTCACACTCAATACCCCCCGTTGATGGCACAGTTGGCATACATCTGCAAAGCTTTGGAGATATCATAGACGAAGATTTTGTTGGAACTCCCAAAGACGGAGTCGCCACATCGCGTCGTCCAGACACTGTTGAGCTCGATGCTGTAGTATCCTGCCATATTCGCGGCGTTTTTTGAACCAAGTATGAAGATGTTGTATTTGTCGGTGTCTTCAAGCTTGTAGAAGATATTGCCGTCATACTTCCCGTTGACATAGAGTGTACACATAATGGTCCCGCCGCTTGAGTTCTGACAGTCGGCGATTCTGATGGATTTTTTCGCATTGGCTCTTCTTCGTGCTTCCTCATAAGCCCGTTTTTTCTCTTTTTCCTCCGACAAAGCCGTTTTGAGCATAGCAATGGTCTGGGCGTCTTTTTTGGAAGTGACTTTGCTTCTGATTTTAGCAAGGTCTTTTTGAGCACATGCAAAGTCCCAGCCTTTTATGCACTTTTGGATCTCTTTCTTGAGAGTCTCGAACTCGCTTTTGTCCTGCTTGTCAAAGGCCTCGAACGCCTCGAAATCATCCATCCCCGCAAACAAAACCACCGGTATGAAAAAAAAGAAAAAATAGCGCTTCATCAATATATCTCCACAATCTCACCGTCTCTTAATTTCAAACAGTTTGCACATCCATCACCCTCTATGATTTGATACTTCCCTTCAGAGAGACCAAAATCATCATAGACAAAAACGACCTTCACATCTTGAGTGCCTATTTTTATCTTGTAATCCTCAGGGACTTTTTGGCTATAGTTTTGCTTTTTGTCGTTTTGGATAAGACGAATTGGAGCATTAAAAGTAAAGCCGGTGTTGTTGAAGTTCATATCGACAAGCACATAGATCTGTTTGCCGTTTTTGACGATGGTCTCCACCGTATAGAGCGTGTGAGCATTTTGCGCATCAAGGGTATCAATGTTTTTATGCGTATAGAGATAAATTTTCGGATCTTTGTACTCTATGTCGCTTCCGTTTGCACGCACGATAGATCGAAGCTCTTTTAACAGTGCTTGCTTTGCCGCCGCCTTTTTTTTACCGCCGTTAACGATGTAGTCGTTACACGCAGGAACATCTCCGTTTTGGCATTTGTCCAAAAGCGCATCCATAGCAGCCGATTTGTCGAAAAATCCGCTGTACCAGATGTCGATATCGCCGCTGTCAAGCGCACCTGCAAGTTTCAAGCCATCTTGGCTGAATTTCAAATCATTGACACTGACGTAGGTTGGAAGCTCTTTTATAAGCATCCATGTCTTGTCATCCCATATCTTGACGCTCCCGTCGCTACTACCTGTAGCTACAATCTCTTTTTTTTCATCCGTTGCCGCAGCGAGGATGATCCCTTTTTGCTTCAATATCTTGACAACTCTGCCGTTTTTTGCATCCCACACCAAACTTTCACCGCCGTCGGTGCCGCTGAGGATGTATCGCCCATCGGGAGTGAGGGCGATAGAGCGCACTTTGTCCTGCAGCTTCGCATCGCTGTATCGGTTTGCAATCTTTTTGTTTTTAAGATCGAGTTTTACGATAGCATACTCTTCAGCTTTGTCATCATACAAACCGAAATAGAGAAAGCTTTTGTCTTGTGAAAGCGTACAGCCGTAAAGATTGGCATCGTATCCATCGTTTGGAAGATAGGTATAGGTTGTTTTTTCGCTTGGCAGATTCCATATATCGACTCTGTCTCCCCTACAAGTAACGGCATGATGTTTATCTAAAAGCAGTATCTTCTCAGGCCAATACTCTGCTATCACCTCCCCTTTACCGGTCTGGATGTTCCACTTCCTAAAAGCGCTGCGTCCGTCACTGTAGAGAAACTTTTCATCTGGTGAAAGCGCAAGCGTCGAGACCGTAAGTGTACCGCCCCTCTTATGAGAGTAGGTAAAAGTTTTTATCTGCTTGTTCGTGTTTAAATCCCACTCGACGATCCTCTCGTCATCTCCACCCGAGAAGAGTCTGGTCGCATCTTTGTTCATAACGATCGTCTCGACTGCTTTGGTATGTCCTTTGAGCGTGGTTATAAGCGGATTGTTAAGATAGTGAGCTTTAAGTTTTTGCAAATATGGGCTTTTTGGATATCTTCTTTTAAACGGTGCATACTTTGAAAACTCCTGCTTCGCCTCAAGATAGGCTTGCAGCTCCTTTATCTTTTTGAGATATTGGCCTTTTGGATATTTTTGCATATATTCCCTGCAAGAAGCAAGACTTTCGTTCTCCAAAGCACTCTTGTAGTAGTGATACTCGTTATATACAGGCTTAACCTGCGGCTCGACCACCTTTTGAACGCCGTCACCTATCTTGAACTTTTTGGAGTAACCGTACCTTGCTTCCTTGTCCCGTTTTTTTACTTCGATGTCGTGACGACCCGCTTTTACCATCAGACGTACGACCTCATCCTTGTCGCACTCCGTTTTGAACTTGCCGTCGAGATAAATCTCTTCACCATCTTTATCACAGATGACTTTCACTTGGGACAATGCCATCAATTCAACTGCGCCCAATACTACCGCAGCGATGAATACCTTTTTAAACTGCATAGGTTATCCTCTGCTCTGGATTTGCCCCATTTTAATTTATACATGCTTGAAAAACTATTAAAGATGGAAATCATGAAGCATAAACAATCTCATTGATATGGAAATTATTTTTGCCTCATCACTTATATGCTACAATTCCAAAAACCAACCAATTTGCAGGCTCGATCATGCGGAAATTTTATCTCATTTTTTTTATACTACTTACTCTTGTCTTTGCAGGCTGCAAAACAGACGAGACGCACAAAGCCAAACTGATGACATATCCGCCTGTCACCACAGGCTACTCGGTGCATAAAACGACAAACCCAACAGATGAAAAGATCCGTCTTCTCAAAGCCGAGACGGAAGCCAAGGCGCGTTTGGCACAGATCGAAGCAAAAAAAGCGGAAAATCTCAAAAAGTTGGAGACACAAGAGGCCATCGCCACCGCCAAGATAGAGGCGAACAAAACGCAGATCGTAAAAGAACTCGAACTCAGACAGACCCAAAGTACGAACACTGCCAACACCCAGATCGCCGCCGCAAACGCACAGGTAACGATAGCTACGGAGAAGGAGCGTCAAAAAGCGGCTCTTGCACGCCGACATGAAGAGATCATCTTCTATAGAGAGCTCCTTATCGTAGGCGCTCTCATTTTACTTCTGCTGATGATTTTTATCTACCTCCTTTACCGCCACCGCCAAAACCTCAAACTTCAGCTTCACAAAGAGGAGCTCCGCCATCAGGCTTATCTCGAAGAGAGCCGCCAACACCATGAAAAAGTGACAAAAGTACTTGAGATTATCGTAAAAGAGGATCTCGACAAGGGAGTGAAAAAGGAGCTGACAAAGCTTTTAAGCGATCAAAAATCAGGCTCCAAAAAGCTCTTGGAGTCGTAATCCTTACCAGACTTTGAGTTCATTGTAGAGGCTGTCACGCTCTACAGGGATAAAGCCGCTGTCTTTGATAAGCCCTACAAACTCTTCGAGTTCTATCCCGTTGGCACTTTTCGCACCGGCTGCGGAATTGATGGACTCTTTTTGTATCGTACCGTCAAGATCGTTTGCGCCAAACTCCTGCGCAACGAGCGCGAGATTGACCGTCGAGGTGACCCAGTAAGCTTTGAGATTGGGGACATTGTCAAGCACGAGACGGCTGATGGCGAAGGTACGCAGGATTTCGTTGGCTGTTATAGGCTCTTTGACACTCAGATAGTTGTTCTCCATCTGATAGACAAGCGGGATAAAACAGTTAAATCCACCCGTTTCATCCTGCAGATCACGGATACGCATCATATGATCAATGCGGTGTTCTCTCTTTTCGACATGCCCAAAGAGCATCGTAACGTTACTCTTCTTACCTCTTTCATGCCACTTTCGATGGATCTCGAACCACTCATCGGAGCTGACCTTGCCTTTGCAGATGTAGTTTCGTACCTTTTCATCAAAAATCTCCGCTCCGCCACCCGGCATCGAGTCCACCCCGTTTTCTATCATCAGATCGAGGATCTCGTCATAGCTCTTGTTGTACTCTTTTGCCAGGAAGTTCACCTCAGCGGCAGTGAGTGCTTTGATATGAATATGCGGGTAGGCTTGTTTGATCTTTTTGAAAATCTCCAGATACCACTCAAGCCCGGTGTTTGGGTTGTGGGCTGAGACTATGTGCACCTCTTTTGCACCCTTTTTGTCGATCTCTTCAACGATTTTTAAAATTTCGTCATGACTCATCGTGTACTGGTTGGGGTTTTTACGGCTTGCACTGTAGGCGCAGAACTTACAGACATCTTTACAGACATTGGTCGGATTGATGTGGCGGTTGATGTTGAAGTAGGTTTTTTTACCATGCAACTGCTTTCGGACGGCATCCGCTTCATCACCAAGATCGAAAAAATCCGCATCGTAAAGTTTTAGTGCTGTCTCAAAATCGATTCTTCCCATCTACTCATCTTTTTTTTATTGGAACTTTACTATAATTTACGTAAAAAAGAAGTTAGAAGCAAAAAATGGATATAGAATTAAAAATAGAAGATATTTTGGAAGATGGCGGGAGTGATTTCGAACTCTCCAAGCTTTTCAAAGAGTATATCAGGGAGTACAAAGAGAGTCTGCCCCAGATTTTCGAAGAGTCACAAGGCAAGGACTTTCTTGTCAAACACACAAAGAAGCTCGATCATATCATCTCGCTTATGTACAAGATCGTACTGCGCCGTCTCTTTGGCAACTACCAGCCGATGCGCGGCTCCATCCCCATTGCCATCGTCGCGCTTGGCAGTTACGGGCGCGAGCAGCTCTGTGTACACAGTGACATCGACCTGCTTTTGGTGTATGAACCGACACCCGGCTACAATCTCGATCTCATCATCGAAAAACTGCTATATCTGGCATGGGATGCCGGCCTCAAGCTCGGCCACAGAGTCCATGAAGTTGATGATCTTTTCAAAGCCAGCAACGAAGACGTTACGATCAAGACGGCTTTGATGGAAGCACGTTTCATAACCGGTTCCTCCTTTACCTGGCATGCAGCGCAACGTGAACTTGAACGTATCCGCAGAGACGGCCAAAAGGAGTTCATTCTTGCAAAAATCACCGAGGCGCAGCGGCGGCGAAAAAAGTACCCCATCTCGATGCAGCCGAATATCAAAGAGGGTGTCGGAGGACTTCGTGACGCCAATCTGCTCTTTTGGATCGCGCATACCATCTACGGTGTGCGTACACTGCGGGAACTCAGCGGCGATATTTTCAGCGACGAAGAGTACAGAGAGTATCGCATAGCGCTTGAACTTATCTACCGTGTTCGAAGTGCACTCCATATCGTTACCGGGAAGCAGGAAGACAGACTGCTGCTTGAGCATATGCCCCGTATCACGGAACTGCTTGGATTTCGAAACACTTTCAAATTTGCATCAAAAGTTCTCGAAGCGGGATGGCGCATCAACAACTTCACCCAGATCTTTACGAAAAAGATGGTAAGAAGTTACATATATGAACGAGAAAATATCAAACTTTTCAGACATCTGCGCATCACGAAAGGGATTTATCTTCAGGAAAACCGCCTGTTTGCATCCTACTCTCTGTCACGGCAAGATATCGACACTCTTTTGAAACTGCTTTTAAATCTCGAAGACAGAGAATACCGTTTCGATGCCGGCTTCTTACGCCTTTTCACTTATGCGCAGATCACTCACCCCCTGCCGAATTCGACCTACAAACTGCTTGGGCGCTTTTTGGAACGGGAGTATATCTACAGCTTTTTAAAACTCTTTTACGACGCCGGAATACTCCACGAGCTTTTTACAAACTTTAGAAAAGTACTCCATCTGCCGCAGTTCGACGGCTATCATACCTATCCCGTCGATCTGCACTCCATCAAATGCGTCGAAGCCCTTGAAAACATCCAAGACCCTTTCGTAAAAGAGATTTATGACAGTTTCGACACACAGCAGCGGCAGCTTCTCAAAGCGGTTGTTCTTCTCCACGACACGGGCAAAGGACGCAAGCAGGACCACAGCGAAGTAGGTGCCAAACTCATCACAAATTTTGCCAAAAAGATTGGTTTTACCCAAGAGCAGCAAGAACGCGCCGCACTGCTTGTCAAACATCACGTACTTATGAGTGGCATCGCCTTTAAAGAGGATATCTATCATGAAAAAACACTCTATACGTTTATGTCGCTGATAAAGGACGAAACGAACCTAAAACTCCTGTATGTCCATACATACGCCGATATCAACGGTGTAGGAAGCGATGTTTACACCTCGTTTAATTCCAAACTGCTCCGTGAACTTTACCAAAACGCACTGGAAATATCTCAAAACAAGGAGCGTATCACCGATGCTTCGAGACGTTTGAGAGTAGAGCGCCGCATTAAGAACCTCCCCGAATTCCAATCGCTCGGACGTTTGCTCCAGAAAAAAATACTCGGAGTCGAATCCAACCTCTTCTTCTTCAGGCACTCCCCCAAAGATATCGTCGAAATCGCAAAGAAGGCGAAAGAAACCAGAGAATACTCCTATACAATCACACCGGATCCCTCTTTGACAATCGAAATTTTCAGAAGAATACCGCTCAATATCGGTTATCTGCTGGCGATGCTTTCGCAGTTCGATGTTGCGGGAATGGAAATTTTCACTCTTTTTGACGAGATCAAATACTTCAAAATCGAGTTTCAAGAAGCTGTCGAAAAATCGATGATCCCTGAACTGGAGCATATTGTAGAGGACTCCTTCGATATGCAAAAAAAGATCGCGCTTAAAAACATTCAGATCAAACCAAACGATATAACGATAGACTGTGAACATTCGATGACATATGCCAGCCTCTCGCTCAAAACACTCAACCAGAGGGGTCTGCTCGCATTTATAATGCAAAAATTCGAAGAGCTCGGCATCAATATCGCTTCGGCGAAGATTCATTCCAACAAAAAAACGGTGCGCGACACCTTTTTAATGACAAAACAAAACAATTTGTGCGATAATACACGGCAAATTATCGAAAAATTGACAAAGGAGAGCTAATATGTGCGGAATAGTCGGCTATCTCGGTGAAAAAAACATTAAAGAGATCCTTTTAAACGGTCTTAAAGAACTTGAATACAGAGGTTACGACAGTGCAGGCATCGCCGTTTTGAACAAAGGAGAGTTTTCCATCTACAAAGCGGTAGGCAAACTCAAAAACCTTGAAGAAAAAGCCAAAAATTTTCAAACGGAAGGTTTCGGCATAGGTATTGGCCATACCCGCTGGGCAACCCATGGGAAACCGACGGAACTCAACGCCCATCCGCACATCGGGCATGAAAGCTACGTGGTACACAACGGCATCATCGAAAACTATACCCCACTCAAAAAAAAGCTGCAGAAAAAAGGGGTCGAATTTTTAAGCCAAACCGATACCGAAGTCATCGTGCATCTCTTCGAGGACTTGAAGAAAAACGGCAAAAACAGTTTTGAAGCTTTCGAACAAACCGTCCAAACCATAGAAGGTGCCTATGCCATTTTGCTTGTCACCAAAGAGGAACCGAATAAAATCTTCTTCGCAAAAGAGGGTTCCCCGCTGCTGATCGGCCGCAATACAAACGGCGACATCTACTTCGCTTCGAGTGATACCGCAGTGATCGGAGAGGCTGAGGAAGTGCACTATTTCGATGACGGTGATTATGGCTATGCAAGCGACAAAGAGATCAACATTTTTGATAAAGAGGGCAAAGGAAAGCAGCCGGACTGGAAAAGACTCTCCAAAAACGAACTCTCCGCCCAAAAGGAGGGA
>JALUFE010000126.1 GCA_027052175.1 Helicobacteraceae bacterium
AACTCTCTTGATGCTAAAAATTGATAAAGATTGACTATTCCGTTATTGAAAAAAACATCTTTAACTGGAAATCGTTTATAAAATTTATTCACAACTAAACTCCCATCTCCTCATATTTTTTAATCCCGAGTATTCCAATCAAACTCTTTATCAGGATCATTATACCGATTTACCGTGTCTATCCAACGATTTTTGTTCTCTTTTATCTCCTTTTCCAAATATTTCAAGTCATCTTTGGAAATTAAGTTGAGGCTTTGCATAAATTTGTAAAACTTTTTTATACTCGTGATGTTTGATTTGATGTTACTCTCATCCGACCACATCGCTTTTCTTGTAAACCAGTTTCCTAAAAAATCATCGATTAGATCGATACCCTCTTCGGCGTTGCACAGAGTTATTTCATTTTCATTTTCACTGATATCTTGATATGCAACATATTCGTTGAGAAAAAACGATACATTGTCAACATGCTTTTTGATTGTATTCTCGCTCAAGCCTTCTCTTTTTAACTTCCCTGCAAAATTATAAATCAAGCTTTCGTTTCTTCTGTGAATAGCTTTCACAATATCTTCATATGTTTTCATGGTCTCTCCTCGTAACTATTTTCTCCCACAACTTGTGGGATTCTATCTTCCTCTCACCACCATCCCAAACCCAAGCGGATTTTTCTCTAAAACCCCCACACCAAAACTCAGTTTTGCCAGTTTTTGGCTTACTTTGTCGCTGTTGAAACCTATGGTAAACTTGTTGGCAAATATTTTGCCCCCTTTGTAGTAATAGACGATCGGTTTTTGGTTGTGGATAGTAAAGAAGTTGATCGTATCTTCGGGTGGTTTGATATCGCGCTTGAAAAACTCTTTATATTTTTTCTCCAAGTTTTCCACTATGCGTCTTTGAAGTAGCAGCAAGTCATCCTCTATCGTCCAGTATCTTGGTTTTTCTCCCTCATCGGTAAGGGTAAGAACGGCGGGCGTTACAGTATAGACTTTGTCGATAAAGCCAATACGTAGCTCCTTGTAGCTAACATCTTTTATATCGAAGTCAAGATTGTACGCTTTTTTGGAGGCTTTGACGATTTCATTTGCTATGGCTTCGTCGATGGTGCGCAGAGTGAGGGTGTAGGTGTTGCCACTTTGGTACATCCTTATTTTGCTCTCAAACGGATACATACTTCCAACCACATAGGGCTTGAAACCTTTTTTCTCATGGATGGCGCGCAGGATAACGGAGTTGTAGAAGATATAGTTGATGTTTTTTGAGACAAACTCGATATACTCTTTGAGATGGATATCTCTTTTGAGTGTAAGGGTTATTTTTAGTTCATAAGTTTTCATAAAATAATACTATCGAAAATAGTATTAATTAATTGTTTATAAGTTCGGTTGCCGCTTTTATCGCATTGAAGTAGCTGAGTGTTTTTGCTTTGTTTTTGTAGGCGATGTCAAAGGCTGTACCGTGATCGACGGAGGTTCGGATGATGGGGAGATTGAGAGAGATGTTGACACTCTCATCGAAGTAGAGCGCTTTGAGGGGGATAAGACCCTGGTCGTGGTACATCGCTATGAAGTAGCGGTAGTTTTGGCGGTTTGCGGGGGTGAAGGCGATGTCGGGGACGAGGGATCCTTCGTAAACACTTTTGCTGATCGTTTCATTGGCGGCTTGGATGGCAGCTTCGATGATTCTCTCTTCGTCACCGAGCACGCCGTTGTCGCCTGCATGGGGATTGAGCCCGAGTACGCCGACTTTTTTGGGGTGGACACTGTTGTAAAAGTCGAGCAAAAAGCGCGTAAGCTGCTCTTTTTGCACTCTTTTTGCCACTTCGTGAAGTGGGATGTGCTCGGTGTAGAGTGCGACATACATCGCTTCGCATCCAAGCATCATAATCGCCTCTTTTTTGAAGATATCGCGCAGCATATCGGTATGTCCCTTGTAGGAAAGCCCCGCTTTTTCCCACGCCTCTTTGTGGATGGGCAGTGTGGTGATGGCGTCACACCTGCCGCTTTTTGTAAGCTCTATCGCAGCTAAAAAGGAGTGGTAGCTGTACTCGCCTGCTGCTTTAGTGACCGTGCCGGGTTCGATGGTGCAAGCACCATCTATTTCGTGAAGTCGAAAATCATCGGGGATATCCGCTTCTAAAAGCTTGGCTGCTTGTTTGAGCATCGCTTCACCTATGCAGTAGAGCGGGGTGCAGAGTTTTTTGATCTCTTCATGTGCTTTAAGAGCGATCTCGATGCCAACGCCGTTTGGGTCTCCTATGCTGATGGCTATGACGGGTTTAGGCATTGAGAAGCGCTTTCATCTCTCTTACGGCTTTGTCAAGTCCCGTAAAGACACTACGTGCGACAATGCTTTGGCCGATATTGAGCTCAGTTATGGCTGTGATGGCGTTTATGTTGTGGACATTTTGGTAGTTCAGTCCATGTCCGGCAGCGACTTCAAGACCAAGACCTGTGGCATACTCTGCCGCAGTTTTGAGCTCATCAAGGGATCTGTGGAGCATCCTTTTGAGTGTTTCCCGATCTTTTTGGAGTGTTTCAATGCGGTGATGGGAAGCGGCAAGGTTAGAGTAGAGTGTCGCGAAGATGTTGGAGTAGGCTCCGGTATGAAGTTCCACCATATCTGCGCCGACTTCTTTTGCAAGGTCGATGGCGGTGATGTCGGGATCGATAAAGAGCGAGACGGAGATTTCACTCTCTGTAAGGTTGTGGATTGCTTTTTTCGTTCTCTCTTTGTTGGATGCAATATCCAGACCCCCTTCGGTCGTCACTTCTTCTCGTTTTTCAGGAACAAGGGTGGCACGATGAGGTTTGATATCGCAGACGATATCGATGATCTCTTCGTTGATGGAGCATTCTAAGTTGACGGGGATACGGCTTAATTTGGCGATGCGGTAGGCATCCGTATCATGAATGTGACGTCTGTCCTCTCTTAAATGGATTGTAATCTGATCGGCACCTGCCTCTATGGCGACATACATCGCTTGGAGGATGTCTGGGGCGTTGACACGTCTTGCTTCTCGAAGCACTGCCACATGGTCGATATTTACTCCTAGTGTCATTGTTTTTCTCCTGTTACAGATTCTACAAGTGCATGGTAGCGTTTTTCAAGCTCTTCGGGCTTTTCTATCACCTCTCCAAAATGAACGTGTACCGTATGGGGGATTGAAAACGGAGATTTCTGAAAAACTTTTTCCAGTCTGTCGTTGATGTAAACCGGAACGATTTTCATATTGTTTGCTTTTGCAATTTTGACCGCTCCTCCTTGGAATGGGAGAAGATGTTCTGTTTTGTTTCGTTCACCCTCAGGAAAGATATATATATTGAGATCTTCAACTCTGCTAAGAAGGTATTTGATAGTTTTAAAAAATGTGACAAGTCCGCGCTTTGTTTCTAAGTCGACACTAACGCATCCGCTGTATTTGAAAAAGTCGCCGTAAAAAGCATCGAAAAGCTCCTGTTTAGCTATCCATACACCCATTTTATCCGTGCGTGAGAAAATGTGCTCCATAACGATGATATCAAGCAGCGAACGGTGATTGATGGCATAGACGATACGATCCTCTCTCGGGATATCGCCATGAGTGGCGACTTCAATGTTAAGCAACTGCAAAACGGCGTTGGAGTAGTTCTGTCGCTCATGCGAGAGTGCTTTGTGTTTCTGTCTGAGTGAGATATAGGGATGATTGTAAATTTGTTTAAAAATTTTTATATATTTTGCACCCAGTATAATCATATAGCCATATTTTTTAAGTTGTTCAAACACCGATGCCGCTCCTATGATTTATCCTGTTGTAATCTCATCTGCTCTTCCATCAGCTTGATCTCTTCATCGGCACCGATATGGATGTTTGGATTTGGTTTGAGTTTTTTGTCTTTGATTTTTTCAGGGTAATCAAAATGACGTAAAATATGTTTGATGGTTTCCAGCCGTGCTTTTTTCTTGTTGTCGCTTCGAATGATAGTCCATGGAGCGTGCACGGTATGAGAAGCGAGAAGCATCGAATATTTGGCGATTGTGTATTTGTCCCAAAGTTGTTGACTCAGTTTGTCTACCGGAGAGAGTTTGTACTGTTTGAGCGGATCTGTCTCACGTTTTTTGAAGCGGCGCTGCTGCTCTTTTTTGGAGACGGAGAAATAGAACTTGAAGATTTTTATGCCGCTGTTGATCAGCATTTTTTCAAACTCCGGTACTTCATGGAGAAACTCTTTGTGTTCTGCAGGTGTACAAAAGCCCATCACCGGTTCGACGCCTGCACGGTTGTACCAGCTTCTATCGAAGAAGACAATTTCTCCCGCACTAGGCAGGTGTGCTACATAGCGCTGGAAATACCATTGTGTTTTTTCAACGTCGCTCGGTTTGTCAAGTGCAACGACGCGCGCGCCGCGTGGGTTGAGATGTTCGGTAATACGTTTGATCGTTCCCCCCTTTCCCGCTGCATCACGTCCCTCGAAGATCATCAACACTTTTTGACCGGTAGCTTTTATATGGTTTTGCATTTTCAGCAATTCTATTTGAAGATCACGGAGTTCGGCTTCATACTCCAGGGTTTCGACTTTGACCCAGACGGGTACTCGTTTTTTGTCTTTGTCTTTGCGTTTCTCTTCAGCTTTTTGTTGGTCAAGAGGCTTGCGTCTGTCATAGTGAACGTTCTCCTCTATATCTGAGTCGTCGTTGATTTCGCTTTTGATAAGTTCCGGTTCTATTTCTTCTTTTTTTCCCATATGTCAGCCTTTTTTATTTTGTAAGAGTTTTCTCTACTTCTGCAGATATCATTTTAACATCATTCACGTTAGAAAAACAACTCATGATTCCGCAGATGAGAAATGCCTCCTGCTCTTCCGCTTTGAGTAAAGTGTACGGATAGCGTATATGGGCGAGCTCACCTAAGTTTTGTTTCAGTTTCATTGCGGAGGATTTGATGATTCGGTCCTCTTTGAGATAACGCATCATCATATCAAACATATACGGATAGTAGATAGGTTTGCGGGAAAGATCATAAGAGTTGTACTCCAGTGTTTTAAAGGCAAAAGTTCGATACTTTTCGTCTCCAAGCAGACTTGCGAGTGTGAGAAGATTGTCGATCATAATGCTTACACTGCTTGTGTAGGTCGCATCGTAAGTCTCCGTTTTTGTCTGAAAATCATCCTGAGAGAAGTACCATACACCGTTTTCATAAAACTCCGCAAGAGCAAGATTAACAAAACGCTGTGCCTGAATGAGGTAAAGTTCGTCGAAAGTTTTTTCATAAGCGTTGAGGATCGCTTTGGACAAAAAGGCGTAATCCTCCAAAAAAGCCTGAACTTTTGGCTCTTTGCCCGGCATTGTCGTATGGTGGAGCTTCTCACCGTCAAACATCGTCCCAAGGAGTTTTTCAAGACTGTTTTTGGCTTTTCCTATGTATGCCGCATCTATCGTTCCGAGTTCGAAAAGCGCATCGACGACCATCGCGTTCCATGATGTCTGAATCTTTTTGTCTATAAAGGGATAGGTTCGTTTTTTTCGTAAATCTTTCAAGACCGTTTTGATCTTTCTCCACTCTTTTGGCATATGTTTTTCGATGCGGACGATGCATTTGTCTCCTTCAAAGTTGCCATAGGGGGAGATGGATATCTGTGCCAGAGCTTTTTTGACATTTTCAACGCCGGCTTTTTCAAGTGCGCTATAGACTTCATCGTAGGTATAGACAAAGTAGGCTCCCTCTTCACCGTTGCTGTCGGCATCGCTTGCGCTGTAGAACAGGCCATCTTCGCTCATTTTTTTCTCTATAAACGAAGCGATTTCCAATGCGATATCTTTGTATCGGGGGATGTTATAGGTGTTATAGGCTTTTACAAAAACTTTGAGCATAAGCGCGTTATCATAAAGCATCTTTTCAAAATGAGGTACAAGCCATTTTTCATCGACGCTGTAGCGGCAGAAACCACCATCTACAAGGTCGTATATCCCGCCTTTTGTCATATTTTCAAGGGTGGTGTTGAGCATCGACTTTATCGTTTTGTCGTCATAGAGTCTGTCCATATCTATAAGTACCAGCAGAGTTGATGCCTGTGGAAACTTCGGTTTGTGGCTAAAGCCTCCGTAAGTGCTGTCATAGTTGCCTTTTGCCTGTAGGAGGAAATTTTTGTAGATATCCTCTGTGAGGATTGTCGCCTCTTTTGGGTGGGAGATGTTTTTGATGTAGCTCTCTATCTCGTCGGCGTTTTCAAAGAGCTTTGGATCACCTTCTTCCACTTTTTTGGCTATGAGCTTTGTCAACTCCAAAAATCCCATCCCCTCCACGCTTCCGGGCCGGCTCTCTTTGGGGATATAAGTGCCTGCAAAGAAAGGCTTGTTCTGCGGTGTGGCGAAGATGGAAGTGGGCCAACCTCCCGCTCTTCTGTTGAGCAGCATATGTACTTCCTGGTAAAACTTGTCTATATCGGGACGCTCTTCGCGATCGACTTTGATGGATATGAAGTGGTCGTTGAGAACTTTGGCACATTCTTGGTCTTCAAATACCTCGTGCTCCATGACATGGCACCAGTGACAGGAACTGTAACCTATGGAGATAAAGATGGGTTTGTTCTCTTTTTGCGCTTTTTCAAAAGCCTCCTCGCACCACGGCCACCAATCAACTGGATTGTTCGCGTGCTGTTGCAGATATGGAGAGTCTTCGTGTATTAATCTATTTGGCATGTTTTTTCTCTTTTTTTATTGCTATTGTACTCAAATTATCTTTACGAAAAATGACGTATTTGTTTGCATATTGACATTTGAAGCAAAATATAATCATATTTTTATTATAATACCCCACTAAAATTATTTTATTTTATTGGAGACCCTGAAATTGAAAGAGTGGTACGACAAGATAGCTAACGCCGGCTCCCTTGATGAGATAGAGGAGATTCGTGTAGCCATATTCGGAAAGAAAGGCATCCTGGCGGCCGAGTTTGCCAAGATGAAATCGATTCCAAATGAAGAGAAAGCAAATTTCGCAAGAGAACTCAACGAGCATAAAACGAAGCTGATGGAAGCTTTGAGTGGGAAAAAAGAGGAGCTTGCATT
>JALUFE010000127.1 GCA_027052175.1 Helicobacteraceae bacterium
TCTGTGAGAAGGTGTAAAATCTTTAAATAAAAACATTCCATTGAGAAAAGTTCAGGGCTTTAACACAAGGGTTATAGATAATAAGCTATAATTCGGAAAATATATCTCCTTGTAAGGATGTTTTTTGAATTATACCAATGAAGAACTGAAAAAGAAGATCCAAGAGCTCAAAGAGAGACTCGATGTTACCGTTGTAGCGCATTTTTATCAAAGAGATGAAGTGTATGAAATGGCGGATATAACGGGAGACTCTTTGGAACTGGCGATGAAAACGAAAGCGGATGACAAAGAGTTCGTCGTTTTTTGCGGCGTTGCGTTTATGGGGCAGAGTGTCAAAGTGCTTTCACCGGAAAAACGTGTGTTGATGCCGAAAATGGCATGTTGTTCTATGGCTAGAATGATCGATTCGCTCTATTATGATGAGAGTGTGAAGTTTCTTGAAGATAGGGGAATACCAAAAGAGCAGATACTCCCGATAACCTATATAAATTCCAATGCGGACGTCAAGGCTAAAGTCGGAGAAATGGGCGGTATGGTCTGTACCAGTGCCAATGCCAAGAAGATCATCACAACCGCACTTGGAGAGGGGAAAAAGATTCTTTTTGTCCCGGATCGATGCCTTGGGCAGAATATTGCCAACCAGATGGGTCTGAAGTCGATGGTTATAGGAGTGGACGATACCGATCCAAAAGATGCGGATATAATCTGTTATGACGGTTTTTGTTCTGTACATCAGCTGTTTACAGTAGAAGATATTGAGTTTTACCGTAAAAAATATCCGGGCATCAAGATAGCGGTTCATCCAGAGTGTGATCCAAAAATTTGTGAAGCGGCGGATTTTGTTGGATCGACTTCTCAGCTTATCCGCTATATTTCCGAATTGCCAGAAGAGCAAAAAGTGGCTGTTGGAACGGAGTACAACCTTGTCAACCGTCTGCGCCCGAAAAATACTTATGTACTCAGTTCTACAAAGCCGGAATGTCCCACTATGAACGAAACGACACTCGAGGATCTTTATCTTACACTCAAAAGTATCGAAGATGGAAAGCCTGTCAATGAGATAGAGGTCGATGAAAAGACCGTCAAATGGGCGAGAATTGCGTTGGAGAGGATGCTTGAACTGTGAAAAGTGTTGAAGAGTTCGTTTTAGAAGCTTTGTATGAAGATATAGGACGAGGCGATTTGTATGCGCTTGTCGAGCCTAAAAAAGCGGCAAGTGCGAAAGTGGTTGCAAAGAGTGAAGGTGTACTGGCGGGGGTTGAGTATGCCGAGACTTTGTCGAAATTGCAAGGATTTTCGATTCGTTGGAATCTCGATGACGGCGAGCGTTTTGCTGAAGGTAAAGAGATAGCTTTTTTGGAAGGAGACTCTCATACACTGCTGGCAAATGAACGGACTGTTTTGAACATGCTTTTGCATGCAAGTTCTATCGCTACATTGACGAGACAATATGTCGACATTATTGCCCCATATGGTGTCAAATTGCTCGATACGCGAAAAACAAGACCAAATTTGAGAGTCTTTGAAAAATATGCAACGCGTTGTGGAGGTGCGGTCAATCACAGAATGGGTCTGGATGATTCTTTGATGATTAAAGATACCCATCTCAAAACGATAGAAAATCTCAAAGAGTATATATCACGAGCCAGAACGAAGATACCGTTTACAGCAAAAATAGAGGTCGAAGCTGAAACGTTCGAAATAGCGAAAGAAGCGTTTGAAGCAGGAGCGGATATAGTGATGTGTGACAATATGACTCCCTCAGAAGTAGAAAAGATCGTACGTTATCGCAATGAAAACTTCTCTTTTGTTCTTCTTGAAGCAAGTGGAAACATTTCACTACAAACAATAGAAAGTTATGCAAAAACAGGTGTAG
>JALUFE010000128.1 GCA_027052175.1 Helicobacteraceae bacterium
CCAAAAGCTTTGAGTGGCTTGATAATAGACTCGCTTGGTTTTTTGTCAATAAAAATCTTGGGAAATGAATGAATTAATTATCTATTCGGTCAGTGCCAGAGAACTCTCCCAAAAATAGAGAAAGTTTTAGCTATAATTAACGCTTCAACCCGTTTACCGTTTGAAGCATCTCGTCACTCGTCGTTATAATCTTGGAGTTGGCATCGTAGGCTCTCTGTCCTGTGATAAGATCTGTAAGTTCCACGACCAACTGCACGTTACTCATCTCCACAAATCCCTGTCTGAGGGTTCCAAGACCGTTTTGTCCCGGCACACCGTCTATGGGCTGACCGGAGCTGTCTGTCTCTACATAAAGATTGTCTCCCATAGCATGCAGCCCGGCAGGGTTGATAAAACTTGTCGTCGTGATTTGACCGACAACCGAAGCCTGTGTCTGTCCAGGCTGCACAACCGTTACCGTTCCATCCGTTCCTATCGAAATATCTGTCGCATCTTCCGGAATAGTGATCTGTGGAATAAGCATATATCCGTCACTGTTGACTATCGTCCCATTTTGATCTATTTTAAAGGCACCGTTTCGGGTATATACTTCCGTTCCATCCGGAAGCTGCAATTTAAAAAAGCCCTGCCCCGTAATGGCAATATCGAGTTTGTTGTCCGTCTGCTTGAGATTTCCCTCACTGAAGATTTTGTTTATCGCAGTTGGGCGCACACCGAGTCCCACTTCGATACCTGTCGGAGACTGCGTAACGTCACTTGTCGCCGTTCCAGAGTATTCCATAACATGGTACATAAGATCAGCAAACTCCGCACGGGACTTTTTAAACCCTATAGTATTGACGTTGGCTATGTTGTTGGCTGTCGTGTCGATCTGTGTCTGCATCCCGACCATACCGGTTGAAGCGGTGTAGAGTGATTGCATCATGACGCTATCCTTAAATTTAATTTCATTAAATTGAAGGGAACCTTTATCCCTTTACATACGGCAACGGAAGTAATTCCGTTTCCTACGCTAACGCTATGTTCCCCTCGGCGGGGAGCCCTCGCGGTCATTGCCGCTCTTGGATTTAATTTCATTAAATTGAAGGGAACCTTTATCCCTCTTTTCTCAATTATCCCGTTCATCATTATGCCCTTTTGGCGAGCTTTTCGATCGCATCGCGGTTCATTTCGTTCATCTGAGTATCCATAGCTTTTTGATACATCCCAACAAGTCTGTTTGTTTCTATAAGCTGTGTCATCATCCTCACGGCATTGACGTTACTCTTTTCAACAAAGCCCTGTCTAACCGCACCGCTCTCTTCGAGTGGTTTATAATCGCTTTCGTGCTCGTAAACATAAAGATTGTCACCGACTTTTTTCAAAAAGGCGGGATTTTGCGGCTGAAAAATGAAGAGCTTTGCCGTGGGATTCATCTGAAACGTATCGGGTATATTTGTCGAAATTTGACCGTTTTTATCGATCTTGATGCTTTTTTCCGAGCCGTCAAACTCGATCGAACCACCTTGCGTGAAGTAGTTGTCAGGAAGTACTTCATACCCCTGCTTCGTTACAAGTTTTCCTTCCTCATTGGTCGTAAAACTGCCGTCACGCGTCAGACGAATACCTTGGGGCGTTTTGACAAGAAAAAAGAGATTTTCACGCGTGAGAGCGACATCGAGAGCATTGTCCGTTTTTTCGAGATTACCGACTTTGAAGTCTGTGTAGCGTTCTACTACCTGCGGTACACGCGCCATAGTTCTGTTGAAAAACTTTGCGGCATCTTTTGTTTGATTTTCAAGTGGCAGTTCGTCTCGCGCCTCCTTGTACAAGCGCATAAAATCGCCTATGACTACATCATCTTCCTTGAAGCCTGCAGTATTGACGTTGGCGAGATTGTTGGCGATAAGATCAAGCCTGTTAAACTGCGTCACCATCCCGGCTGCAGCTTGATAATATCCTGTCTGCATAACATCCCTTTTGCGTATTTACACAAGACAAGCAAACAGTGTTCCAGTTTAAACCAAAATTGAGCATTAGGAATTCAAGTTAAAAAAGATAGTTGAATTCCAATCGAGAATCTATGTAAGAGAAATCAATTCCTTTGGCAGTTTTATCCATATCCACATATGCTATACGTGCTCTCGTTTCAAATCCGGAAAGAGATTGAGATTTATAAATCAAATCGAAATTATAAACATTGCTATCGGTAAAAACTGTTGTTTTTTTCTCGTCAAAATCTTCATATGCATATCGAAACATCATACTCAAACCGGAAACAAGCCCTGCTTTATCAAAATTATAATCAACCCGTCCAAGATAGGTCGTTGTATTTGCAAACCAGTTGTACTGCCCCATCGCACGAGTATATCCACCGGTTGGAAATCCTCTCCACGGTGCTACGATATCCGCTTTGTCTGCTATATGTGAATAACCAAAACGAAATTTCATTGCATTTGATTTGACATCGACTTTTGCGGCAATGAGATAGGTATCTAACGAATCTGGATCTTTATAACCTCTTGTATCGCCTAAAATACTGGCTCCTCCGACAGACCCGGCACCGTTATCAAACTGCTGTATATATCGTACGGCAGGTATACACTTCCATCCTCCTATCGGTATCGTATATGCACCTTCAACAATGGCATCTGAGAGTAGTGAAGGTACGGCAGTATAATTGAGTGTCAGTGCGAGATTTTTAATCGATTGATTTTTCACTTCCGCTACGATCAAAGCATTGTGCGTCTTTTTCCCATGCGCTTGAAGATTTTGTGGCGTCAACTTTCTGTGTGAAGCCGAATCGTCATTGTTGTACGGTGCAATTTTATCTCTAAAATCTCCATAGGCAATCACATCATGGAAAGTCGCATGATCACGTAGTTTTTGGCGATTAAGATACGCAAGTGAAATTTTGGTTTTATCGATATCTCCTGAGTGCAACACAACACCTTCAAAGGTATTGGGGATCATCTTGGTATCGTTACTGCGAGTAAGGACACTCTCAAACATCACTCTTCCTACTCGCAGATCCGTTTTGGAATACTTATAATCGACATTAGCCACTGCAAGAGTGTACAATCCCCAATTCCCGTTTGTATACACGTTGCGCCTGCTTGTTACGTCTTTTCCAGCTTTTAACCTGCCAACCTCTTCGTCCCTCATATGCACAGGAGATTCGGAACCGTAAAATGCCGCTTCAGCGCTGAATCCGGCAAAATCGGCTGACTTGTACACGATACTACCTCCAAGTCCCATCGCATAGTTGTCTTTCTTGTTCAATACACCAAAATCTTTGAATTTGCTGTCATCTCTCCAATCCCAGTAGAAATTATTCGACCGAATGCGTCCGTAAAACATCCCTTCTGTAAACATTTTCGCAAACGAATCAACCCTTTTTGGAGTCTGCAAATATTCAAGAGTCCTGTTGGGTTTCAAGATGCGTTTAGACATATCTGCCGCATATATAGAACTTACTGCTACGGCAGAGGTTATAAACATTGTAAAAATCTTTGATTGCAACTGCTTCAAAGTATCCCTTTAAAAACTGATCTTACGCTCGTGCGTAAGGTCAGTTGAAAATATTTTTCAAAATTTAACTATATTTACAGTAAATATTTCCTTAATGCCAAAGCTCATTTTAAAATATTTTCGGTATAATCCATTCCTTAAGTCTGAACTTCAAAACAAGGTACTCTTCTTCATGACTGCAAAAGAACTCAACAAAGCATTGGAAAATTTCTTCGAAGAGCATAAAAACAGTGACGAATGTGTCACATATGAAGCCATAGCGAATATTTTCGAAAAGGCTCCTACTGCAGCACAGGCACGCAATGTCTTCAAGCTGCTCAACAAATACAACAAGTGCATATACACCTCAAGCGAGCATGCGAAACTGCTTAATGACAAAGAAGCAGAAGCAAGGCGCGATGCACAACGCAAAATGATCGACAGTAACGATACCGACGAATTCGACATCCTCAAAGAGCACGAACTCCTTGAGTGGTCACGCTCCGACTCTCCGGTAAGAATGTACCTGCGGGAAATGGGGCAGATCCCCCTTCTGACAAAAGAGGAGGAGATCGAAATCTCCAAAAAAATCGAACAGGGTGAGTCCATCATTCTCGATGCAATCTGTTCCGTTCCTTATCTTATCGACTTCATCCTTGATTACAAAGAGCCGCTTATAAACCGTGAACGCCGCGTCAAAGAGCTCTTTAAGAGCTTTGAAGACGACGATAGCGACGATGATGATACAGATGATGAAAATCCTAAAAAATCCGCCAAAGATAAAACACGAGTAGAAAAAGTCACCCAGAGCTTCAAGGCACTCGAAAAAGCGAAAAAAGACTGGATGAAATTCCTTGACAAAATGCCTGAAGATGTCAATGAGCCTCCACTCACTGAAGAGAAGCTGCACTATCAGCTCCAGCTTGCATTCAAGAAAAAAATCCTTAAAGAAAGACTGCTCGATTTAGGCCCTACCTCCAAACTCATCAACGAACTCGTTCGTGCAATGGAAACAGCACTCAAGAGTGACGAAGGGTATGAAAAAGAGCTCAAACGTCTTGAGTACAAACTGCCTTTGTTTAACGATATGCTGCGAAAGAATCACCAAAAAATTTTAGACAAGATCACAGAACTTTCCAAAGAAGATATCACAAACATGGTCCCCGAAGCGACAATGGTCAGTACCTACATGGAGATCAAAAAGCTTATCCAGACCAAAGAGGCGAGTAAAAACAGCTTCGATATGGAACCGGAAAAACTTGCCGACATCCTTGAACAGATCAAACGCGGGAAGAAGATAAGCGAAGAAGCGAAAACACGAATGGCGAAATCGAATCTCCGTCTTGTCGTCTCCATAGCCAAGCGTTACACCAACCGAGGTCTGCCGTTTTTGGATCTCATCCAGGAGGGCAACATCGGTCTGATGAAAGCGGTCGACAAGTTCGAGTACCAAAAAGGATACAAGTTCTCCACCTATGCCACATGGTGGATCCGTCAGGCCATCAGCCGTGCCATCGCCGATCAGGCACGAACCATCCGCATCCCTATCCATATGATAGAGACGATCAACCGTATCAACAAGATCATGCGTAAGCATCTCCAAGAGACAGGAAAAGAACCGGATGTAGAGACGATCGCGAAAGAGGTCGGTCTCTCTGTGGAGAAAGTCAAAAACGTCATCAAGATCACCAAAGAGCCGATCTCTCTCGAAGCACCGATAGGCAGTGAAGAGGATGGACGTTTTGGTGACTTTATCGAAGACAAAACCTCGCTCAGCCCTACCGATGCCATTCTCAAAGAGGATCTGCGCATCCAGATTGAAGAGGTGCTCGAACAGCTCAACGAGCGTGAAAAAGCGGTGATCAAACTGCGTTTTGGCATCCTCGACGACGAAAGTGACAGAACACTTGAAGAGATCGGCAAAGAGCTCAATGTTACCAGAGAACGAGTGCGCCAGATCGAAAGCAGTGCCATCAAAAAACTCAAACATCCCAAAGTCGGTCGAAAACTCAAAAACTATATCGAGGATTAATGACGTTAGAACAGCAATGGTTGGAGTATGACTTCAACCCTTTCATTCTCTTCTCACAAGATGGAAAAATTCTCTCACTCAACGCGGAAGCACAGTTTCTGCTCGGGGCGGCCACAACAAAAGAGATATTTGAGCTTGCCACAGCACATGCTCCTCTTTCCTACGGATTTAAAACCACCTTTTTGGAAATAGAGTTCGGCAGACACAAATTTTTCGGCATTACGGTAGGATTCATCGATGATGAACAAATAGGCATCAAACTCTATCGCTTCCCTACTCTCAACAAGAACAGCATCCAGAAACCCCAAGGGGAACCTACCAATATTTTCACCGTTATCGACCTGTGCATCTCCTCAAACTCCATCGGCCGCCCGATCGAATTCCTCAAAGATTTCGATCCGACCATACCGGATGTCGTTATAGACTCCAACAAGCTGGTAAAGATACTCAATTTGATCTACAAATGCTTTTTGGACAATGAGCGTATTTTGACACGTGTGTATTACCGCATAGGGGAGTATATCAAGTATGACGAGAAGAAGTATTCGCTTTTTTCTATCGAGGTATCGTCAGACTCGATGGATGATTTCCATCTCCAAGAATTGGAAGAGTATATCACATCGACCTGTTTTTATCTCGATATCAAGCCCAACAAACTGACTATCAACCTGCCTATAATCACATAAGGATACCTTAAAAAACAAAGCCTACACTAAACTCCGGGTAGGTGGAAGTCGAACCGTCTTCAAGACTTTTCTCTGTGGCAAAACCGACTCCAAGATAACCAAAAGAGACCTTGTAAGCAATCCCAGCACGTAAACCGAGCGAATTGGTGCTCTGCGCGGTGTAACTGTTTCCAAAACCATCCTCATAACTGCCCATATAGTCCGTCAGACGATAATAAACACCCCCGTAGGGACTCACTTTGGTCGCGGTATTGAAATAGTACGTCACAGGCAGTGTGTACTGCATAATGCTTGGAGAAGCGTCGCTCCAATTCCAAAGACTCACTCCAATCGAGAGATTGTCTCTGACAAAGTAATCCGCACTTACACCAAAAAGAAAATAGTTTTTCGTGATAGCGCCGTAGCGTGTATCATACGTTACACTGCCGCTTCCTATTCCCATACCAAATGCCACACTCCCTTTATGAAACAATACATCGGCATGTACCAATGAAAAAGTGATAAGTGATGCCGCTACAATCTTCTTCATTTCATATCCTTGAGCTTCTTGCTTAGTTGCTCATAATCTTCTGTTTTATACTGTATATGCAGTCTCTCAAGGATCTGATTGAGTCTGTTTTGATTGAAGTTTTTATAACGCTCTTTGTCAAAAGCCTCTTCTTTCTCTATCATACTGTAAAGTTCCTCCTTTGAAGGCACTTTACCCCGTTTGAAGAGCCCTTCGATGATGGCAATGATCTCATCTTCGAGAGTTTTGATGTCTATACCCTCATCTGCCTGCTTCTCAAACATCACATAGACT
>JALUFE010000129.1 GCA_027052175.1 Helicobacteraceae bacterium
GTGCATGATTTGGTTCATGCTTTTGCGGGAAGTTCGGATGGATGGCATGGGCATTGTCACAAGATATTAGTGTTGAGAGACGGGTTGAGCGCACGAACTCTTCGTAACTGTCAAAAAGGCGTCTGTAGACACTCTCGAAAAAGTTGCCGGCAGCCCCGCTTACACTCTCACTGCCCACTTCCTCATGATCGTTGGCAACAAACATAAACGGTGTGTCCTCTTGGACACTGCAGATGGCAAGCAGGCCGACATAACAGCTTAGAAGATTATCCAGTCTCGCACTGGCGATAAAGTCGTTCTTCACCCCGACATAAGAGGCTTTTTGCGTATCGTAAAGACTCAACTCATTGGCATAGAGTTCCACAACATCTTCAAACCCCTCTTTTTGAAGCTGCGCTTTTAAAAATGTTTCAAAATCGAAATCTTCACCCGTTTGCACGATCGGCGCAATATCGGTCTGCTTGTTGACGGTGCGATCCTTGTTCGCTTTGTCATCGAGATGGATGGCAAGCGAGGGGATGATACACAAAGGTGTTTTAAAGTCGATGATCGCTTCTTTGATAATGTTTTGAGTGTTTAGGAAACTCACTTTTCCAGCCAGAGAGAGATCACGATCGAACCAGGGATTTAACAACAATCCCCCGTAAGGCTCAACCGCAAACTTTACGACACCGTGTTCCTTGACGATCGGATTTGGTTTGAGCTTGAGATTTGGCGAGTCCGTATGCGCACCTACGATTGTGTAGTCAACTCTTTTAGGGTATGTAAAAGCGACAAGTGCAGAGTCATTGCGGGTGACATAGTACTTTTTTCCCTCTTGCAGATCCCATGCAAGCTCCTCATAGAGTCGCTCAAAACCGGCATTTTCAAGCATCGAAGCCATATTTTTAGTCGCATGAAAAGGGGTTGGAGAGGCATCCAAAAAGCCCAACAATCCTTCGTTGAAATCCTCTATAAGCATAGCTGTCCTTCTGTTGTATAAAATATTTTAGAAACTGACCTTACGCACCATATCACAAACTGAGCGAAAATAGAAAGCGTCAGCTGCAAGGCGGAGGTTTTTCAGCGTAGCCGAAGCTACGGTGGAAGTTCTCCAACGAAGTCAGATGATGCTTTATCTTTTCGCCCTGCGGGTGGTTTTTGCAATACACGATTGACTGCGTTACACCTCCTCGCCATAGCTACAGCTATGACTCGTCGGTGTGCCTTGCACTCGCATATCGCAAAAACCACTCAGTTTATGATATGGTGCTTAAGGTCAGTTAAAAATATGGAGTTACTGTTTTGAAGATTATAGTGAAGTTTGTTAAAGAAGGAAAGAGTCCGCACAAGACTCTTGTTGTTTAATTACACGCAGGAACACGTCCACTGTCTTTTGCGTACTCTACAAGGAAATCTTTAAGGTGTTTGGCTTTTCTCTGAAAACGTTTGCTTTTGAAATACTTCCACGATTTTTTCGCTTTTTTACTCTTGAGATGAAGTTCGGCCAACTTCTTGCCTTTGTGCTTCATCAGTCTCTTCCAATCTCTCTTTTTTTTACTCTCTATAAAATCCTGTCGCCCATGACACTTCACGCAGCGTTTGGAATATATACGCTGCCCTTTATATGATGCGGCATGTAGATTGAGTGAAAAAATGAGTGCAAACGCAGTCATAAGAAGCAAAAGTTTTTTATTCATCGCACAGCCTTTGTATCGTTACAATAATGTTACATCATTAAAGTTTATAACTCGCTTATATCAAGAAAACATCAAAAAAATTTCTTATAACTGATACTTACTTTGCAGGCTTTCTTCAAGATCCCAGACACCCTTACTCTTAAGATGTGCGATAACCTCAGGAGTACACT
>JALUFE010000130.1 GCA_027052175.1 Helicobacteraceae bacterium
GCAGTTCGCGTTTTATAAAGAGAAGCGTTTTGAGAACAAGACGATTTTGCTTAATGCTCTTACAACCGACATCTACTTCGCACTCTATCTCAATCCGACACTTCACTTCGTGCCAAGCTGCAGTATAGGATGGTTCGAACCGAACGAAAAGATGAAGAAGCTCTATATCCAGATGCAGAAAGAGGAGGGAATCGACGAGGCTCAAACTGCAAAACTTGCAAAGTATGTCGGTGCATCCTACTACATTCATATAATGCACACCCCGGCTGCGAGACTTTCGTTTAAGAAACTTCAAAAAGATGGGATCGTCCCTGTTGAGATAGTGCGTGAGCGCACGATTTTCAGGGTAGAAAAATGAGAGAAAATCAGCTTTTTAGGTTTGTTGTCACAGGTGGTGTCAATACGCTTTTTTACTATCTGCTCTATGCGTTTTTTATCTTTATGAATTTTCCTTATCAGGCAGCGGTTTTATTTGCAACGACGATAGGTGTCCTCTTTAGCTACATAACTTTTGGAAAGTATGTTTTTAGTAAAAAAAGAGATTTTTGGAGTTTTGTTCGTTTTGGCCTTAACTATACCGGACTCTATTTTCTAAACATCTTCATTATAACACTCTTGCAGCGCCTTGCAGTGGAGAACCTCTATGCATCCGGTCTTGTGGCGACAATAGTCGTTGCGGGTGTGAGCTTTTTTACGAACAAATATTTTGTTTACAAGGATTATGAATGAGTCGAACTATAGCAGTAGTGATCCCCTGTTACAACGAAGAGGCGGCCATAGGGAAAGTGATAGAGGATTTCAAAAGAGAGCTGCCTGAAGCTATGATCTATGTCTATGACAACAACTCAACCGACAATACTTTCAAAGTGGCACTGGAACATGGTGCCATTGTGCGGCGCGAACTACGCCGGGGCAAAGGAAGTGTCGTTCGAAGGATGTTTCGGGAGGTTGATGCCGATCTGTATATAATGGTTGACGGGGACGATACATACAAAGCGATAGATGTACACAAACTGCTGCAAACACAGCATGAGCAAAATGCAGATATGGTCGTGGGGGATCGCCACTCGACAGGAGAGTATGATCGTCAAAACAGTCGTATGTTTCACAGTTTCGGCAACAAGCTTGTCACAAGTTTGATCAATTCTCTTTATAGAACCGATCTTCATGATATTATGAGTGGCTATCGTGTTTTTACCAAAGAGTTTGTAAAAAGTTTCCCGATCCATAATGACGGTTTCGAGATAGAAACGGAGATGAACATGCACGCTTTGGATAAAAAGTTTCATATCGTCGAAGTTCCCGTTGGTTACAAAGAGAGGATGGAGGGGAGTGAATCAAAGCTCAACACCTTTAAAGACGGTTTTTTGATTCTCAAGACGATTTTCTGGCTTTTTAAAGACTACAAGCCGCTGCAGTTTTTCTCACTTGTCGCTGCGCTTTTTTTCTCACTTTCGCTCGCAGCCGGAGTACCGGTTGTGATGGAGTATTTCAACACGCACTACATTACCCACGTACCGCTGGCGATTCTGGCAGTCGGACTGATGCTTGTGGCGATAGTTTCACTCTTTGTCGGATTTATACTTGATACGGTCGTGCGAAAGCACAGGGAGATTTTCGAGCTGCGAAGGCTCGAGAGAAGTTTATAGGAGTGCCTCGAAGGTTTTCTTCACCTCACCTTTGAATGTGATCGTTCGTTCATTCACACCAAGATAGAGTGTTTCGCCGCTTGTAGGGTAAACCTCGATGGCATTTTTGATGCGCCCCTCCTGCAAGGCACGCCAGAAGCAGGCAGCCATGCCCGTACCACAGGCAAGAGTTTCATCTTCCACCCCCCGCTCATAGGTGCGTACACGCATATTGCCATCGTCAAGTACTTTAGCGATGTTGACGTTGGCATTCTCTTTGTAGCGGAGTTGTCGGGCACTTTCTATGTCGAAATGCTCTATATCATCCACAAACGTCACCATATGTGGTACGCCTGTATCGATCTTCCACCAAGTCTTTCCGTCGTGCTCTATCTCCTTTGCCAAAATCTTCGGCGGAGTGAGCTCGCTTTGGACCATATTGCCATCCACTTCTGCGCGTATCTCTCCGGCAAGCGTCAAAAAGCGCATTTTTGCAGGGGCGAGACCGTTTGTGTGGGCGTAGTGTGCGGCTGCACGACTGCCGTTGCCGCACATCTCCGCTTCACTTCCGTCGGCATTGTAAAACTGCCACTCGAAGTCATACTCACTGTGAGGAAGCAGCACGATCAGACCATCGGCACCGACCCCGTTTTGTCGGTGGCAGAGCTCTTTGGCAAGAGAGCTTCTATCCTCTTTAACAAATGTATGAAAGATAACAAAATCGTTTCCGTTCGCGCTGTATTTTGAAAGTGTCAATATATATCTCCTCTATTTCCTGCTTGAAGAAGCAGTATAATCAGTTCGTCATCGATAATCTCATATATAAAACGATAGTCATTGATGCGTAGTCTGTAAAAGTTGCTGTTTTGCAGTTTTTTGATATCGAGTTGCTCATTTGTTGGATAGGGATTTGATTTTAAAAGTTTGAGTTTAGCATCAATCTGCACTTTTTCATTGTCATTTCGCTTTTTTAAGAATTTGAGAGCTTTCTTGTGAATAATGAGTTTATACATCGTACTCTACAAACTCTTCTTTTTCTCCATTTTTGAACATTTGGCTCAGCTTCTGAAGCTCTTGCATCTCCTCTTTTGAGAGAGTTTCGTCATCATCCTCTTTTTTGAGGATTTTGACATCCTCTTTACAGTGTTCGAGAAAGTACAAGATTTTATCGATCGCATTCTCTTTGATATCTATAACCAACTGCATAAAGCACTCCCTTTTTTTATAATTATATCATATAGCGCTTTTTGATCTCCTCCACAAAGCGCTCTACTTCGTTTTGCAGATGTTTCAGATCATGAGAATTGTCGATGATCCAGGTAGCGCGCTTTGCTTTTTCATCGATGGGAAGCTGCGTTGCGATGCGGCGGAGGCTCTCCTCTTCGCTGTAGCCGTTACGCTTCATAAAGCGCTCAAGTTGAATCTCCGGCGGTGTATAGACAACGACACTTTTTTCTATGGGGTAGTTGCCGTTTTCGAAAAAGAGGGGGATGTCTATAAGGTAGGGAAAGCCAAAGCTGTCCTGTTTTTCACTTTGTCGCTCGATCTCGGCTTTGATCTTGGGATGGAGATACTCTTCAAGGAGTCGTTTCTTTTTAGTGTCGCTAAAGATAACTTTGCCGAGTGCGGCTCGATCAACCCCTTTGGGTGTAACGAACTCCTCTCCAAACGTCTTGGCTACCCACTCTTTGGAGTCATCAAGAAGTGTATGGGCTATCTTGTCCGCATCGATGACACGCATTCCGTTTAAAGCAAGTAAAGACGCAACGGTACTTTTGCCCGTTGCAATCCCGCCGGTTAATGCGATGGCGTACTCAAAAGCCATTTAGTTCTTGATGATACCGAGATAGGCTTTTTTGATGTACGTCGGCATCGCGAAGATACCGACATGCAAGTCGGAGTTATAGACCGTAAAGCCGTCTGTGAGGTCTGCACGTTGGAGGTTGATGTCGGCTGTAGGGTGGTACTCTTTGGAAGCAAGAACGGCTGTGTTGACCGTTGTGGCAAGCAGGGAGTAGGGCATTGCTATTTTGAAGTATTTGCCAAGCTCTTTGAACTTTGTCGTGCTTGCATCGCTGTTCTCAAGATCAAAAGGCGCAAAAGCAGCCAGCCCATCCTCTTTGAGCACGCGGTTGATATGAGCGGTAGATACAGGGTCGATGGCTGCCTCGCTGATGACAACATCGAAGCTTTTCTCCCCGATTTCACGAAGTGCATCGACGTCCGTACCAATCGCTTTGGCGTCGATAGTGTTGTACTTGGCTATCTCATCCATCATAGCGCTGGCTTCATCACTGATAATAAGGACGTTTTGGGGTTCTTTATGTGTGCATACGGGAACATGCACCATGAGTTCGGCATAAGTATTTTCTCTCATTTGTAATTGCTCGCTTTTTTTGTTTTTTGCGATTGTATCGTAACTTTTTTAAAAAGTTTTGAGGTTGGAGGTTTATATGAAAACTTCAAATTTAAAAAACACTCCAATAATGTATAATTATAACAGTTATCACAAGTATCAGGAGATAAAATGGGATTGAAAGATCTTTCAGCAGAAAAAGTACAAAAGATTAGAAAATTTTGTAGAGTGTTTCGTATATTTATAGGGCTTGCACTGATTATAGCAGGTGTCGTGACGGGGATCGTTTGGTTTTATTTGGGTATCATTCCTTTGATCGCAGGCTTGACCAATTTTTGCCCATTATGCTTAATAACTAAAAAATGTGAAATTTAGACAATTATAGATATTTGCTTTCTGTGATGTATAATGGCGTTATGCGTTGCAAAATAATTCAAAGGCAGGTACTATGAAAAAGCAAAAAAAATATGCGTTGTTGTCGTTATCGGTTGCGACTATAGTCAGTTTAACAGGATGTGGAGGGGGAAGTGGTGATTCTTCGAACCCTCAAAGCTCAGCGACTGGTACGGGATATTACGTAGACAGCGCAGTTGCGGGAGTGAGTTATACTTGTGGTTCACAAACAGGCGTGACAGATGAAAATGGAAAGTTTGTTTTTGAAAAAGGAAAAAACTGTACATTTTCCGTCGCAGGGATACCACTAAGAAGTGTACCTGCAGATGATCTTGCCGACAATGCTAAAATAGTCGAAACAGATGTTAAAGTCGCGAAGTTCTTACAGTCGATTGATACAGACGGTAATCTTACAAACGGTATCCAGATAACGGACAAAGTGATCGATGTCCTTACAAAAGCACTCAAAGACAACAATATTACATCGGTTCAGGATGTGGATACTCAACTCACGACTGTAGTCGAAGAGGTGAAACAGCAGGTGCCGGACTTCAAAGGTGAGGTCAAAACGGACGAGGAAGTGATGCAGCATCTAACGCATACGCAAACCAGTGTGCTAAAAGAGCTGTTAGGCGGCAAAACTCTTTATGCTGTAGGATACGGTAGTGATGGTTATCATGCTGCCGGAAGTGTAGAGTTTGATAAAGAACTTACCACGATGCACTATAAAGGGATTTGGAACGATCCAACAGATGATGAAACGGATCATATAAAAGTAGATGGCAATAAACTTGTTTGGCTTTCGGATAACAGCTATACGGTTGTTGGAGCAAACAAGGGTGACTATATCGAAGTGACCGACTACAAAGCAGACGGTTCATTTGATGGAAAAACTCGAATCTATTTTGACAAGACAAAGGCGGAAGCCTATTTCAATAGTTTAAAAAGTAGTATGAATGGTGATGGTGGTAGCTCAAGCTCTTCAAACGGCTATTCTGCAGAATACCTCAAAAATTATTTTTCCGGAAAGACTTTTTATAATAAATGGTGTGGCAATGTAAATACAATGATTTTTAGTCAGGATGGAAGTAGTATGACTAATGGAGATGGAACACACTCTATGAATTACACTGATGGAAAACTCGTTGATGATATCGGTGACCATTACATAGATGAAATTACAAACAGTTATGTTAAAGGTCATGATAGCCATGGAACATTCATGCTTTACCTTTCGAGATCAGACGCAGAGGCTGCGGTTAGTGAGTCGTGTGAGAACGGCAGTGGTTCCTCCTCTAGCGATGCTCAAAATTTTACAGCAGAAATGCTATCCGCTAATCCTTGGTATAGAATTGAATATACCGATAGCGAAGCATATTGCAATGGAAAGTTTACATTTGATTCAAATGGAAATTTGACAGTTTCTTGGTCTGAAAATGGAACCATCCAAAGCGAGACGGGTTCTTACTCTATAGTTGATGGAAAGGTCGTTACCGTTCACAACGGCAAAAAAGAGACGGAAACTCTTATGTCAAAAGATGCAACGACATTAACTGTAGAAAAAATTGCCAGAGATTCACAGACAGATGAGTATTTACATACTATGAATATAAAATATTTTAAAAATAGACAAGATGCCATAAATTTTGGGAACTCCTATGGAGTAGATTGCAATAACGAATTACCATAAACACAGCAGCGGGAAGGGGTTCACACCTTCCCGCTGTCTGCAGTTGCATTCGTCACGGTTTATGCATTCCAAAAGCAATATGAGTTAGTCATATATAGTTTTTTTTCATAGATTAGGTTCAGCTTTTAGAACTTCCAAATCGAACTTTTCCCATCCTTTTTCAAAACCTGCTATAATCTCAAAAACAAAAAATGAGGAAAAATGATGCGAAAAGGTTTTTCACTGATCGAGTTGATGATCGTCATCGTGATTTTGGGATTGTTGGCGGCTATGGTCGTGCCAAACCTCACAGGCAAAGGGGCAGAAGCCAAAGAGAAGCTGACATGTGTGCAGATGAAGTCGATCTACAACGGGCCGCTGGATATGTTCAAAATAGATAACGGGATGTACCCGTCTACGGAAGAGGGACTACAAGCACTTGTGCGAAATCCCGATCCATCCAAGTACCCCAACTACTCCAAAAGCGGTTACTTCAAAGACAACAAAATGCCAAAAGACAGCTGGGGAGGTGATTTTATCTACACAAACGACGACGGTAAAGTGGAGATCATCTCTCTTGGTGCGGATCATAAAGAAGGTGGCAGCGGCGAAGCGGGAGATATCAAGCTGAGCGAATGTAAATAATCGTTGATGAAAAAGGCTTTTACGCTTATCGAGTTGATTCTGGTCGTTGTGATAATGGGGATTGTCTATATGTTCGCGATTGGATCACTCGATAAAATCAAGGCCAAAAGTCAGAACCTTCTTCCCTCTTTGACAAATCTCAAAGCGTTTCTTTTGACTAAAAATTTTGAAAAAGAGGCGCGTTTTGTCTGTTTTGAGGAGTGTGAGATGTGCAGTGTCGTGCTTGATGGGAAGAAAACAGAAAACGTAAGCGGTTTTTTCGATTCCATACCTAAGATATACCGATATGATTCGATGTTTGGAATGGAGCAGATAGAGCCTGATCCGTTTTTCGATGAAAACGGTGTACAAAAAGATGTCTGTTTCTCTTATCGGATTTATAAGGATGGCATAGGGGATCAGATCATTGTCGAGTATAAAAAAAAGGTATATGACTACAGTGACTATTTTGAAGATGTCGGGATATATGACTCTATCGATGCTGCGGTACGATACAAAAAGTCTCTTTTGGAGAAGGTGCTCCGATGATCTATCGCTATAAAGGGATCGACGCACAGGGAAGCAAAGTAAACGGCACGATAGAGGCTTCCACACTCGCCGAAGCCAAATCGAAGCTGAAGCATCAAAAGATTCTTTACAGTCTCGTAAAAGAGGAAAAAGCCTCTTTTTTCGATCGCTTCCGCTTCAAGCGCACCTATGCGATCTCTCCTAAAGATCTTTCCAACCTCTCTCGGGAACTGGCGACCTATATCCGCTCTGGGATAAGTATTGTGCAGGCTTTGCGTGTGGTGCAAAATCATTATACACACAACAAAAAACTCTCCCTTTTTTTAAGCGAAGTCAACACGCTGCTCGATGAGGGAAAAAATTTTTATGCGGCACTGAACGAGCAGAAGGTGCTCAAGCTCCCGGAGTTTTACAAGCAGTCAATCAAAGTGAGTGAAGACGGCGGGATTCTCGATGAGGTGCTCATGGAACTTGCGGATTTTCTCAAAGAGCAGGAGAAACTGCGCAAGGAGATCAAGAGCGCTTTTGCCTATCCTTCTTTTATGATCGCGGTTTCACTTGTCATGATAGCTTTTATGCTGACTTTCGTCGTGCCGCAGATCACTTCGATCTTTACGAGTATGCATCAGGAATTGCCGACACCAACCAAGGTGGTCATTGCACTTGCCGATTTTTTCAAAAACAACTATATGATTCTGCTTGTCTTGCTCGTTGTTTTTGTTGCTTTGTTTATGCTGCTTCGAAAAAGAAGTGAGAAGTTCGCTTATACGGTTGACCGTTTTTTGCTTCGAGTTCCCTTTTTCGGCAGTTTGATAGAGCGTAGTGAGTTGGCGCGTTTTGCCTATATGGCGAGTCTGCTGGTTCGAAGCGGCGTGCCTTTTGTGCAGACGATCAATCTCAGTGCAAATATCCTGAACAATCGTGTCATCAAAAAAGTCTTTTTGGATGCCTCCAAAGATGTGGTCGAGGGAAAAACACTCTCCTCCTCACTACTCAAAGCTCCCTACAAGGTGGACTACGCCTTTATCCAGACGGTGGCGCTTGGAGAAGAGACGAGTGAGATCGAAGCGGTTCTTGGCAACATATCCGAGCTCTACTTCGAGGAGAACCGCGACAAAACCTCGATGCTGCTGAGTCTTCTTGAGCCGGCGTTAATGCTTTTTGTAGGCGGGAGTATAGGCTTTATCGTTGCGGCTATGCTGTTGCCGATCTTCTCTATGAGTATCCAGTGATGCGCAGAGGTGTGGCACTGCTGATCACACTTGTGATTGTGATGCTGATGACGATGGTGATCGGCTGGAGCATGCAAAATCTGAACAAAGCCAAGGCGACGGTAGAGAAAGAGCGCTTTATGATCCAAAGCGGTATGATTGTCGAGGATGTCCTATCTGTACTCAAAAATTCTCCCGAGATCAACGCCGTTGCCGACGACAACAGTTCCTTGTCCCTCTTTACGCTCCTTAGCAGTGCATCGATGCTCCCTTTTGAGAGCGAGGGATACAGAGTGCTTATCTCTCTCAAGAGTGCCAGAGACAGGCTCAATATCAACACTTTTGCCGAGAATAACACGACAAGAGCGAGACAAAGAAGAGAGCGTCTGGCTAATTTTTTAACTGCCCATGGGTTTGACGGTGATCTGTATGACTATATTCTTGATTCAATGGAGGGGATCAAAGAGGATGGAAGCTACAGAAGCGATCTGTTTTACAACGATCCCGAGCTCTATCGGGATGCAATCGTTTCCTCCAGGCAGATGGAGAGAATTTTGTTGGATTATGCAAAAAAAGATGGAATCGATCCGATGGCTAAGCTCGATTTTGATAAAATCTTCTGCTATAATGAAGACAAAAATACGAAACTCGATCTGAATTACGCGACTCCCCAAGTGTGGGAGCTCATTACCGGTGTCGGCCGGGAACGTGGTGAGGAGCTTGCAAAAAACGGCGGCGCCTACGAAAATGTCGATGATTTGGGGCTTGGAGAAGAGGAGAAAAGGTTGCTTTCGCTTTTTGACTACAGCTTTTTCGAACCTGTGATTTTGGTACACATAGACATAATGAAAGAGAATATTTCGGGTATGATCGAGTTCGAGTACGATATAAAAAAGAAAAAGGCTAAACGGTTTGTTTTCGAAGTTCAAAACTGAAAGAAGAGTCATCTTTCTTGATCCCGATGTCGATATAGAGCCAAAAGAGGATAAAACGGCAGTGATCCTTTCACCGGCTTTGTACTGGGTTCGAGGGTTCGATCTGCCTCTCAAAAGCGAGAAGGAGGCAAAAAAACTGCTTCCTTCGCTCTTTGAGGATTTTTTACCGGAAGGGGAGTTTCATTACTATGGGTATTTCGAAAAAGAGCGCTATATAGGTTTTGCGTATGAAGAGAAGAAGGTTCGAACGCTTTTGGTTCAAAAGGGAGTGGAGCTTGGCACTATTGAAGCACTTTATTTCGCACAAAGCGAGTTTACGGAAGAGATGCTGCCTGTACGACTCAACGATGCATGGATGCTGACAAGTATCGATGATATCGTGGTGAAACTGCCTTTGAGAGAAGAGACGGAGACAAAGCCGCTTGATCTCTCCTCCATAAAGCTTTCGTCAAAAGCGATCAAGATAGAACGCTATGCCGCACCCATAGAGAAAAAGACGCTCTATACCCTCTGTGCCGTTTTCCTGCTTTTTGCTCTGCTCTACGCTCTGCAGTGGTTTCGGATAGAGAGAGAGGCGGTACATCTCAAACAGCGTTCGAACGAACTTTTTAGCAGATACTCTCTTCTGCCGACAATGATGCAAAACAGAAGTGTGCTTAAAAAATATGAGAAGATCGACACAAAGCAGAAAAAAGTGCGTAGGATTGTCGCTGCTTTACTGAAAGTGCCCCAGTTTGCCGGCGGGCATCTCCGGAGTGTACGTGTAGAGAAAAAGAGCGTCCAAGCCGTTTTTGAAGATCTTCAACGGCGCGACGTGCTGCAAAAACGTTTGAGCTCTTTCAAACCGCAGATTGAAAAGCTCAAAAGCGGAGCATTACGTGTGGAGGCGGCACTGTGAGCAGACTCAATCCTCTTTACATACTGCTTCTAAGCGCGATTCTCGCTCTTTTTAGTGCATACAGCGCCTCCAAAAAAGAGAAGGAGCTTGAAGAGATTCAAAGTGAATACTATGTGAAGGAGGATCTCGCACTGCGTCTGAAAGCTTTGAAAAACGCATACTCTCCAAAAAGAAAGAGAGAGATCTTGCGTCTGCTTCACAGTGCAGTGCTGCGTAGAAGCGGTATCAAATACGAAGACAAGCGGGACCGTCTGAGCATAAGCGGTAAAAATGTCGCTATAGAAGCGGCGAACATGCTTGTTTCCAAACTCCTCAACGGCACCTACAATCTCAAAAGATGTTCACTTGTAAAAGCAAAAGAGGGAGTGGATCTCGAAATGGAGGTTGTATGGCGATGAAATTTTTAAAGATCGTGTTACTTGTCTGTTTTTTTATCGCCGCAGTGGTGCTTTTTCTGCCTAAAAAAAATCTCTACTATTTTGCCGAAGAGGAGCTTGCGAAATTCAAGACGGTCATTGCTCATGAGCAGGTAAATGAAGGATTGTTCTCTTTGAATCTAAAGCATGCCGATGTATACGTGGAGGGGATACGGGTTGCAAAAGTGATGGAGGCATCCCTTGCCGTTTACATTGTACACAACGCTTTGGAAGCGCATCGGATCCGTTTAAGTGGAATGGCAAAGAACTTTCTGCCGACAAGGATCGAGACGCTCAAAGTATCGTACGATCTTTGGGATCCGTTTGAAATTCGCTTGATGGCAAAGGGTGAGTTTGGAGAAGCGGAGGGGAACTATTTGCTTAAAACCCGTAAACTCACAGTTGTTTTGCATCCATCGAAGATGATGCGCAACAGTTACAAAAATCTTTTACGGCAGATGAAAAAAAAGAAAAACGGGGAGTATGCTTATGAGCAGCGTTTCTAAAATCTCCGCTTCATTTTTTGTAACCTTATTGATATTGCTGCTTATAGCGAAGATGATCGGCGTGGCGCTTTTTTGGTTTTTGCCGCTTGAAGGAAAAGAGCTGAAAAAGCACTACAGCTTTACTCCGGATTTTGTGCGAATCGATCTCTCAAGAGCTTTTGGATTGCAGAAAAAAGCGGCATCCGTTATCGTTCCACGAACCGCGGCACAGATGCCGGCTGTGAGTATCTCTTCAATGCTCCTCAAAGGACTTTACGGCAATGACAAAAAAGGTTTCGCTTTGGTTGCCAAAAAAGGAAATGAGAAAAAAGTCACTATCGTCGGTATTGGTGAGAGTTTTGAAGGATATACGCTGAAATCCATAGGTCTTCACGGCGTAATTTTTACCAAGGGAGGCAAAGAGTTTTCTTTGAAACTCCAAAAAAACGACAATATCAAAACAAAAGTACATTACAGGAAGAGCGGTGCCGCCGCCAATGAGGAAACGGTGCATACTGTAGAGAACAACGATGTGGAGTATTTCGCGAGACATCCGCGTGAGATATGGAAGAATATCTCGATTCAGGAGAGGCGAAGAGGCGGACGTATAGAGGGGTTTGAAGTCAGATGGATCAAGCCGGGCAGTAAATTCGCCGCTCTTGGATTGAAACGGGGAGATCTTATCATCAAGGCAAACAACAAGAGATTGCGATCCTATAGGGATGCGATCGACATTTACAGGAAGATCGACAAGCTCGACGAAGTCTCCATCGTCGTTTTGAGAAACAATCAAGAAAAGGAACTGGTTTATGAAATCAATCGTTAGTATTGTCTTAACACTTGCCCTGCTTTTGGGAACTGCCCAGGCGCGCGAGAGGGTCAATGTCAGCTTTTCCAATCTCGCTATCAAGGATTTCATCACGCTTGTAGCTAAAATTACGGGGAAAAACATCCTTGTAAACTATTCGATCAACGGCAATATCAATTTTATAAGCAGTGCACCGATTTACGACGACGAAGTGATGGACATTTTGATCTCCGTTCTTGAGACAAAAGGGTATACGCTTGCCGATCACGGCTCGTTCTACAGTGTTGTACGTTCCAACGAAGCCGCGAAGCATACATCCAAAGTAGTGACGAGCGACAAGAAACTCTCAGGTAACCTGATGGTGACCTACACGATGCCCATACGCTATGAAAACGTTGATGTCATTGCGGCGAAGATTCGGTATCTGATCTCCAAAACGGCCAAACTGATGACACTCAAAGAGAACAACACGCTCGTACTCACCGACTATCCGAACAATATCAAAACGATCAAAAAAATCGTAGCAGAGCTCGATCAGCCAAGGAAGCTCTCTGTCGAAGTGATCCATATAGAAAACACCGAAGCGAAGAAGCTGCAAAGCAAGCTCGATGCGATCAACAAAACGATCTTCAACCCAAAAGTGCTGCAAGAGCCCGTAAAAATTCTTGTGGACGAGGCGCTTAACAGCATCATTCTTGTAGGGAAGAAAAAAAATGTGGACAAGATCAAAGCGATTCTTGCCAAGCTCGACAAAGAGGCGAATGCCAGTAACTCCGTACGTATTTTTTCTTTAAAAAATTCCGATGCCAAAGCGGTGGCAAAAAGTCTCAACGACATCATCGCAAAACAGAAGTTTAAAGATCCGACGCTCAAGCCAAATGTCAGCGAGAGTGATGAGATCAACGCCATTATCGCCGTGGGTGATCCCATCATTCTTAATGGCATCAAAAAGATCATAGACGAACTGGACAAAGAGAAATATCAGGTTTACGTTCAGGCCAACATCATCGAGATCAACAGAAAAAACGCAGAAAATCTCGGAGTGAAGTATGGATTTAACGGTGCGTCTCTCGGGTCACAGGGCGGACTTTACACGCTTTCGGCAAATTTCGGCGGTGCTTCTCCTGTGGGACTTGCGGATATTCTCTCGAAGATGGATACGGAGAATATCACGTCGGCATTTGCACTCAATGCCGCGATCGATTTTCTCAAAACAAACGGAGCGGCGAAATCGGTCTCCAATCCCTCCATACTTTGTGTGAACAACAAAGAGTCCTCCATCTATGTCGGCAAGACAATCTCGGTTATCAGCGGTCAAGTGGCAAACAGCACCGGCGGTGTGGGATCGGGCATAACGAACAGTTACAAACGTGAAGATGTCGGTCTTACCCTTAAAATCAAGCCGAGAGTCTCTTCTAAAGACAAAGTGACTCTTGACGTCGAAGCGACACTTGAAAACGTCATCGACGATGGAAAGAACAATGCGACCGGACAGCCGGTTACATCAAAGCAGAATGTCAAAACCGAAGCTATTTTGCGTCATGGAGAAAACATCATCATCGGCGGGCTCGTGAAAACCTATAAACAGAGATCGAAGACGAAAGTACCGCTTCTTGGAGATATCCCATGGATAGGAGAGTGGTTTTTCAGCTCCAATGAAGAGAGCGTGGAAAATGACAATCTCGTTGTTATACTCACTCCCTATGTTATAGACAAAAGCGAACAGCTCTCCAAGCTGCAGAGGGAGCTTGGGGAACTCTCGAAAATGCAGGAAGCGTATGAAGAGGCAGTGT
Organism: Helicobacteraceae bacterium; assembly: GCA_027052175.1. Classification (GTDB taxonomy): domain Bacteria; phylum Campylobacterota; class Campylobacteria; order Campylobacterales; family Sulfurimonadaceae; genus S012-15. The sequence continues at coordinate 13,745 of JALUFE010000130.1, forward strand.
TTAAAAAACTGGAGAAAGAAAAACGTATAGACGCTGCAAAAGAGAGAATTGATCTCAATACAACGATAATGGAGCATCAGTGATGGAAGCACTCCATGATATCACGCTCGAACCTGTCGAAGTGGAAGGTATCAAGAACGAGTTATGCATCAAGAACTATCTGCTTTTTACCAAAGAGGGAGAAGAAACAGTAGCTGCCGCAACACAAAAATATCTTATAGAAGCAAGTAACTTCTATACCAAACTTGAGACGAAATTACGTCTCGTACTGCTTGACCAGGAGAGTTTCGATCGTCTCTACAACAGGTATTTGGAGCTTAGAACGGACAGAACGATCGAGTCGATGCAGGATGAAAAAGAGGAGCTTGCCGAAGAAGAGGAACTCTCTCTTACCGATTTTCTTCGTACCTCTTCGGACATCCTTACTTCCGAAGAGTCCGCACCCATTATCAAGTTTGTCAACGCTCTTTTTTATCAGGCGATCAAGAAGCGCGCGAGCGACATTCACATAGAGGTACAGGAGAAACGCGGCGAGGTGCGTTTTCGCATCGACGGGATGCTTGTCAAAAATGCCGATCTGGATAAAAAGGTGGTGAATCTCATCATCAGCCGTATCAAGGTTATCTCCAACCTCGACATCAGTGAGAAGCGTATCCCCCAAGATGGAAGAACACAGATCAAGATAGCGGGTGAGACGCTCGATGTGCGAGTTTCGGTTCTGCCGACATTTTACGGTGAGCGGGTCGTGATGCGTCTTTTGATGCAGAGCTCGCAGATTCCGCATATAGATGAGCTTGGATTTAACGAAGAGATCATGGGCGATATCAAAAAGCTGCTTCGTTCCTCGCACGGTATTATCCTTGTTACGGGTCCAACGGGAAGCGGAAAGACCACTTCTTTGCACTCCTTTTTGCGTGAAGTCGAGAGTCCGGAGAAAAATATTATGACAGTCGAAGACCCAGTGGAGTACAAGAGTGACTCTATTTCGCAGATACAGGTCAATGAAAAGGTGGGGCTCACCTTTGCTGCGGCACTGCGATCGATCCTCAGACAAGACCCCGATGTTATCATGATAGGGGAGATCCGGGACGAAGAGACCGCCGCCATTGCCGTGCGCGCCGCACTTACCGGACATTTGGTCTTTTCAACGCTGCATACCAACTCCGCAGCCGCCACGATCTCAAGACTTGTTGATATGGGGATCGAGCCCTTTTTGGTCTCCTCCTCACTGCTTGGCATCTTGGCACAACGCCTTGTAAGGATGCTGTGCAACCACTGCAAAGAGGAGGATGAACTTGCCGAAGAGTTTGCCAAGGATTATGATCTGCCAAGCAAGAGTCTCATCTACAAAGCGGTTGGATGTCCTAAGTGTAACTATACCGGATATGCCGGCAGACGCAGCATCGGTGAATTGCTGCTGATGAACGAACATGTCAAAGATCTGCTCAAAACCACGACCGATGAGCATACGATCAAGACGGAACTGGAGAAACAGGGACTTAAAACGATCCCCTATCAGCTGAGGCAGATGCTGCTTGCAGGTGAAACCTCCCTCGATGAGGCGATACGTATCGGCTTAGGACATGAGTAAAAGAGAGGGCTTTACCCTTATAGAGGTGATGGTTGCGGTGATGATCATCTCCGTGGTCGTTGCCGCACTTTTGCAACTGCAGTCAAACAACACCAACACCTTTGTACGTCTGAAAAAGATGCAGCAAACACTTCAGTACGCTTCACTGCTTCAAGGCAGCAAATACGGCTTGGAAAACGACTCGCTGACACTCGATAGAACGGTTGAACGCTTCGATCTCGATGATGATCTCAGACGAGAGCTCAAAGATATCCATGCCAAAGTGATCTACCAAAAGCTCGATACGATCGATACGAAAGGGTTTGACGATACGGTTACGGATGAGCAGACTCAAAGCGAGGACGAAGCATCCCCGCTGGTGATCGAGATAGGAAGAACCGTTTTGCAGCTTCCTGACTCTTCAGCCTCGGTTATGAGGATACGCATCCCATGAGAAGAGCCGGCTTTACTCTTATAGAGATGATGATCGCGATCGTTATCTTTTCGCTGATTGTCGTGTTTCTTTACAAAAGCTATGATGCACTCAAACAGTCCAATCAAAAATATACGGCGATAACCAAAGAGATGCAGCATATGTGGCGTATAAAGAGGATGCTCTATCTTGATTTCGCACTCTCTTTTAAAAGCGGCGTCAGCGTGCTCAATCAGGAAAAAAACGAAGATGTCGTCTTGTTGCAGACTTCCAACTCGCTGCATAGCCGTTTCTACCCTTATGTAGCCTATGTCGTCAAAGATGGCGTTTTGTACCGCATGGAATCGCTTCGCAAGCTGAGCTACCCCTTCGATGCCGAAACCGATGCCGATGTGGACAAGATAGCCGAAATAAAGCGCTTTCGCATCTATAAAGCGCTCAAAAAAGAGGGATCAAACATAGAAGCGTACTATCTTCTCGATATCAAATTTGCAAGCGGTGAACGCATCCTCTACAAGGTAAGAGCACTCAACGAAACCTAATCGTTTCGGTACTTCGATATGCCGCAAGGCTGATCGGGGGGCGGTGGATTGTCTTTGAGATACTGCAGATCCTCCAAAGTCTGTTTGAGTACCTTTTTTTGCAGTAAAATCGGTAACATCAGATTGTCTTTCTCTTTCAATGACAAAGTGAGATTCATGACGATCTTCTCCATCTCTTTGTCAAGATCGCTCAGGGCGTTTTGTATATGTCGTATCGAATTGTCTATCATAAAATTTATAAAACCTCCACGAATTTAACCGCTAAAAAGATGATGCCTAAAAAGGCAACAGAAGAAATGAACACCAGAGTTGTAACAGTTTTTGGCTTACAGTCGTATAAAGAGGCGAGGTTGACGTTGGCTACGGCCAGCGGCATTATCAGCTCGATAAACAGCACGCCTTTGAGCATATGGTCGAGTTGGAGAAAATGCAGCATCACAAATGCAAGCAGTGGCAAAAAGAGAAATTTGAATCCAAGTACCCAGCTTATGAGATATTTGTTGATCTCTCTTATATGTGCCCCATAGAGGTAAATTCCGAATAAAAAAAGCTGCATCGTCATCGAAGCGTAAGCACCCATCATCAAAGTATCGAGGATTACTTTTTGGGGTCTGTAGCCATACAAACTCAGCGCAATGGCAAGCAGTGCCGCCCAGAGGATAGGGAGTTTTAGAATGTTTTTGAGGGATGTTTTGGTATCGAACGTTCCGCGAGAGTAGTAAAAAACTCCCACGGTATAGACGACAAAGACGTTCATCAGATTGATGATCGTCGTATAAGGGATGGAAGCTTCACCAAAAATCGCGATATTGAGTGGGATGCCGAGATTGCCCGTGTTGCCTATGAGTGCGGCGACGGTGGCGATGGAGTACTCCTTTTTGTTTGTAAAGAGCCATCTGGCCGCAAGTGCGGTGACGACGAGGCTGATAGCGACGATGGACAGATAGAGTGCCGGTGCGACAAAAAGCGAGATATCTATTGGACGGATCAACAATCCCCAAAATGTGAGAAAAACCTGTAAAAAGTAGACATTCAGCAGTGTGATTGTTTTGTCGTCAATCTGCTCTTTGAAGAACTTTTTGGCAAGATAGCCCATGACGATAAAGATGTAGATACTGAGTATGGAGAAAATTATATGGCTCATAAGCGCAATTGTATTATAATCGCACTTAAAAAAGGGATGTCATGACACTTCAAACAGTTCAGGAAACGATAGCGGAAAAACCCGCTGTCGCGCTCTACTTCTCAGCGCCGACATGCAATGTCTGTCACGCACTCAAACCCAAGCTTTTTGCAGCACTGCAGGAGAACTTCAAAGAGCTTGAAATTGTCAGTATCGATGTGAGTGAAGATCAAGCTATAGCTGCACATTACAGTGTTTTTGCCATTCCGACACTGCTTGTTTTCTTAGACGGCAGAGAGTTCCTGCGTAAGAGTCGTCATATGAGTGTGGATGAGGTCGTTGCTGAGATAGCAAGACCTTATGAGATTATGTTTTCATAAATGCTATCAGTGCTGCGGTGACGGCAACATTGAGTGACTCCACACCGCGATTCATTGGAATGGCAAGCGCTTTGTTGCACTCTTTGGCAACTTCACCACTCACCCCTTCGCTCTCGTTGCCCAAAACGAAGATGCTTCTCTCTCCCTCTTTAAGGTTGTAAATGGACTCTTTGGCGTGTGAGCTGAGCAGATATTTGTCCGCTTCTATGCCGTTTAGAACCGGAGCGAGTGTATCGCAGAAGTAGATCGGGATCTTAAAAAGCGTTCCTGCACTCGCTTTTGCTACAAGCGGAGATATTTTCGCCGAATTTTTCTTTGGCAGTATGATGCCGTCCACATTGCCCGCGGCACAGCTGCGAATGATCATCCCGAGGTTTTGCGGGTTGTGGATGCCATCGAGAGCGATAAGACGAAAACTCTTGAGCTTTGCTATTTCTTTTGCATTTTGGTAGGTTGGAGAGAGGATGTCCACAGCCACACCTTGATCCTGCTTGGCGTTTTTGCTGATGCGGCTTAGAGCGGTTTTATCATGATAAAGTGTTTCGATCCCCCGCTCTTTTGCAAGCATCATAATCTTTTTTATACTGCCATCGGGCTTGTTGGACTTGGCAAGATGGAGCTTCTCTACAGGGATGGACTCATCTTGCAAGACCTCTTTGACGGTCTGTCTGCCATAGAGTGTGATGACCCGCTCGAACTTCGTTTTCTTTTCTAAATACTCTTTACTATCTTTCATGATTGTATTATAATCTATAAATGGGAATAACCAAACAATGATGAAGATTTTGATTGTGATAATATCGCTGTGGCTGAGAGCAGAAGCTGAAGGATTTGTTTTTCACCCGGTGACGCTGCCGGATCAGTTTGGCAAAGAGCACAGGATTGATGGTTCGAACTGTTCATTATTGCTTATAGCAAACAGCAAAAAAACGAGCGAGAAGTTCAAAGAGTTTTTTATAAAACGAAAAAAAGATTTTTCGCGTCGTCACCATATCTGTTTGATTTTCGATCTTCATACCGTTCCGGGATTGGTGAGGCGATGGATACTTTTGCCAAAGATGCGGGATTATCCCTTTGAAGTTTTGGTGATCAAGGAGAGTTCGCTTTTTCCGATGAAGGAGGGAAAAATCACCGCAATAGTGCTGAAACACGACAACACCGTGACATCCGTTCATTTCATCGAAGATATGCAAGGGATGTTCGATGAGTAGAAAAACAGTTTTGATAACGGGCTGTTCGAGCGGCATAGGATACGACTGCGCCAAAGCGCTTGCAAAAGAGTACAAAGTCATCGCTACAGCGCGCAAAGATGCGGATGTGGCGCGACTCAAAAGTGAGGGCTTTGAAGCTTACAGACTCGATGTCACAAAAAGCGAAGAGATCGACAAAGTGTTGGATGTGGTGCTAAAAAACCACAAAACGCTCTACGCCGTTTTCAACAATGCAGGCTACGGGCTTCCAGGAGCGGTTGAGGATATAAGCAAAGAGGCACTGCGCGAACAGTTTGAGACCAACTTTTTTGGGATGTGGGAGCTTACAGCCAAGGCTGTGAAGATTTTTCGCATTCAAGGGTATGGACGCATCATCAACCACTCTTCGATCCTGGGACTGGTAAGCCTTCGCTTCCGTGGAGCGTACAATGCCAGCAAGTATGCCATAGAGGCTCTGGATGATACACTCAGACTCGAACTTGCCGGTACAGATATCTTTGTAAGCACCATCAACACGGGTCCCGTACGCAGCAAGTTTCGCGAAAATGCGATTAAAATGTTTTTACGCAGAGTGGATTATAAACACTCTTTCTTTTATGAAGAATACAAAGCACAGATGCTTGAAGCCAAAGAGTCTTCAACTGCGGTATTTTCAAGAGAGAGTGATGTTGTCATCACCAACATCCGCCACGCTCTTCGTGCAAAAAAACCGCGACCTCGCTATTACAACACCGAAGCGACATGGATTCTGGCGTTTTTGAAGCGGATACTGCCAACAAGCTGGCTGGATAGGGTGCTTATAAAAGTTTAGTAAACATCGTTGTGACTGCCGATGTCGATAAGTATGATAACATCATTTTGGATGATAAAGTCAAGTACGATGCGATATTTCATATTGATGGAGACAGAATAGAAGCTGCTTAGTTTTCCTTGTAGTTTGTGAAGTCGCAAAGAAGGATGATGTAGATTTTTGCTTAAAATTTCTATCGTTTTTTTGTATTGAGGATAAACATCTTTGTGTTTTTTGAAAAACTTGATCGCTTTTTTTTCATAGCCTTCACCGAAGCGTATCTCAACCATTTTTTAGAGTTTTCTCTATTGTGTCGAAATGTTGTTGTATATCGGTATGATATTTTCCTTTTTCTATATCCTGCATCACCTCATCATAGGCTTTTTCAAGCTTGAATGCACGAAACTCCTCATACTCTTCATATGGAATGACGCAGTACTTGTCTTTTCCCCGCACATTGATAACCACTTCGCTAAAACCATCAAGTAGTTTGTCAAAAAGCGATACCCCTTTTGCCTTCACTTCACTTGCCGTAACAGTCATAGAGTCCCTTTAAAAGTACTTTTAATAGTATTATAGCATATATTTTGCCGCTTTTTTTACCAAAGAGGGGTAGTGCCCATCTAAAAATCCTGCCAGATCCACCCAGACGACATCTTCTGGAACGATGTCGCTTCTGTAGAGTTTGACGGTTAGTCGATATTTTGTATAACTATGTTTGTAAATGCCTATAAAATCTTCGTCTATCGGATCGACCTGCGGGAAAACGAGCATCCCTTCATACATCCCATTGTTTGAAGGGGTCATCGCCACTTTACCATCTTGGATGTTGATGCCAAAAAAGAGCTCCATGGCGATATACTCCTTTTTCTTTTTCGGTGTTGTCAATGATTCTGCTCTCTCTTTGCCTTGGCAAAAGGTTTCAAGCGGACATTTTTCACACTCTGGAGCTTTTGGGGTGCAAACCATCGATCCTAGATCCATCAGTGCGAGGTTGTGCTCTTTTGGATATTGTGTGTTCAAAAAGGCTTCCGCTCTCTCCCAGACAACTTTGTCGTTTGTGCTCTCAAGCCCAAATAGACGGCGGATGACTCGTTTGATATTGGTATCGACTACCGGTACAGGCTGGTTGTAGCCGAAGCTGCATATCGCACTGGCGGTGTAGCGGCCGATGCCGGGGAGTTTCTGCAGTGCTTTGAAGTCCTCTGGAAGCGAGTCTTTGCAGATCTTTGCACACTCATGCAGATTTTTTGCTCTGGAGTAGTAGCCAAGGCCGCTCCAAAGACTCAGCACCTCTTCGAGCGAGGCATCTGCCAGCGCGCTCAGAGTTGGAAAACGCTCCAAAAACTTCGGATAGTACTCCTCCATCACGCGACTTACTTGTGTTTGCTGGAGCATCACTTCGCTGAGGTAGATATGGTAGATATCATCGGTGTTGCGCCAGGGCAGATCATGTCTGCCATGCTCTTCGAACCACTGCAGCAGTTTTTTGTGAGCATTTTGGAAGTCGCTCATCCAAGCACCTCTTTTGCGGCCTCGTAACCCTTTTGCCTGATCGCTTCGTACTTTTTGAAATGCGATGTCTTGAAGTCGCTCAGCTCCGGCTCTATAAGGATATAAGACTTTTGAAAATGCTTGAGTGCCGTATGTGTCTGGTTGTAGATCAGGATGCGGATACTGCGCTCTAAATTGCCAAGGATGGAGAGCTCTTTGAGACGATCTATGGAGGATTTTTTAAAGGCTTTTGCTCCGGTTACGTTTACGATCAAATTTGGCAGATCGTTTGCTATACCCATAAGCGGTAGATTGGAGCTGAGGTAGCCATCGACATAGAGATGCCCCCCTATCTCGTGCGGAGGAAAGAGTGCTGGAACGGCTATCGAGGCCAAAAGCGCATCGACGACTCTGACATCGTTTTGTCTTCCAAAAAGAACCGCTCTGCCGCTTTGGTAGTCGGTAGCCTGGATGCAGAGCTCTTTTGGCAGTTTAGATATCTTTCTATCGCCGAAGATATCAAAAAGCATCCGTTCTATCTTTTCGGTGTTGATGAGACTTCCACCTATTTGGAGTTTTATCCACGAGAGAGAGCTGAAAACCTCTTTAAAAAGCTCCCGTTTGTGTGCGAAATCTCCCTCGAGCGCCATAACCGCGGCGATGATCGCCCCCATACTTACACCATGATAGGTTGCAGGCAGCTGTCCTTTTTCATGTAGATACTCCAGCACGCCGATATGGGCATACCCAAGTGCCGCGCCGCCGCCAAGAAGAAGGTTGAAGTGGTCGTTTTGCAGTTTCATTCGACGATACTGTAGACGATCTCTGTTTTGTTCTTTGTCTGTTTGATCTCTTCACACGACAAGGATGGCAGTTCCAGTTTTTGCAGCTCCTGGAGTGTCTCTACATTCGCTTTTGCCATTTCTCTCAGTACGATGCCGCGATAGGCCTTTGCCCAGTGGCTTACCGTCTTGC
>JALUFE010000131.1 GCA_027052175.1 Helicobacteraceae bacterium
TTCCAAGTCGTTGTGCTTGCCGCCGGCTCGCACACACACCTGGCATGAAGCTGCGCGCGGGTTTTTAGGAGCCGGCACTTCACCCGTAAAGATGGACTTAAAAGGCACCATTCCTGCATTGTTGAAAAGCAGTGTAGCATCATCAGGCACAAGCGGAGCGGAAGGAACGATCGTATGTCCCTTCGATTCAAAATAGTTCAAAAACTCTTTGCGTACATCCATAATCATATCACTTGTATAAAATTGGTGCGATTATATCGAAAAATTGTAGTCAAAAAGATAAAAGGGAGGAATGTGAAGGGGAGCTGTGAGGACAAAAGCCTCACTTTTTTTAATAAAGACCGAACTTTCCGTCGTTTCTTTTGTAAAGAACGCGTGTTTTACCGGCATTGTCGATGAAGATCTCGAACATTTTGTCGGAATTTTTAAGCTCTTCAAGTACGTCCTCAACCTCTCTTGGTTTGTAAAGCTCGAGCTCGACAGGGATGATCTCATCCTCTTCGCTCTGCTTCGCCTCTGCCATATTGACACCTTCGTTGGCTTCCGCCTTGGCAGCGTTAAGCCCTACTTTTTGATGATCCGTCTCTCTGTCATGGATACGTCGAAGCGCTTTTTGCGCACGATCTACGGCAAGGTCGATCGCTGCGTGGAGATCCTCATCTTTTTGTTTGATAACGACCGTACCCTTGTGAGCGAGGTTGATCGTAAACTCGACGGTGAAGTGCTCTTTGTTTTTTCTCTTTTGAGAATCTACAACCGCATTGAACGAGATGATATCCATATTGAACTTGCTTAAAGACTCTGCAGCTGCTTGCAAGTGTGTTTTGATCGCATCTGTCAGTTCTATATGTCTTCCAGTGAATGAAACATTCATAATATTACCCTTTTGCTAACTGTTTTAATTCAGAATTATATCATCGCAGAGTTAAATGTGAGTTAAACTGTGTCAGCTCAGTAGACATAAGGGGTAATGTCTTCTACATAACGGCGAACAATTCTAATCGGTTCACTCACTACAGTATCGTCATCGACGACGACCGTCACATCGATCCTGACATAGCCGTACGCATCTGCACCGCCAACCGGTGTCAGTGCGATATCGCTTGTCGGACATCCCGTAGTCGTATCGGAGAGAATGTAGGCAACATCGACATGAACATCATAGTATGTTTGCAGTGTCACATCAAAAGGACTTAGAGAACAGTTTTTATCTTTGCTAATCTTGTACACTGCATACTCAGCCGCGTTTTTTGCAAAAAGATTTGCCTGGTTTTCGACGTAGACATCCACTACTCTTTTCCCTGTCTTGGCGCTGATCTGGATCGTGAAAGCCATAATCGTCGCCAATACGACCAACACGGCAATCGCCATCATCATAGCCATACCAGAATGTTTCATCGGCATTAGTAGATCGTTTTTTCTTTGCATAACGCAAAACCACCTATATCCATCGTTGACGTACCGCTCATATCGTCATTTGTCGTACAGACCTGAATCTTTATCACTCCCTCTTTTTGAATCATTTTAAATGTATTGACATGCTCCATTATAACACTACTATTGCCCTCAGAATATTTCTCACCTTGCCATGGCTGATAATTATAGTAGAACATTAAACTTCCATTATCTTCCAATTTCACGGCATACGCACTCCATGCCAGATAATACCTTGCATCCCATTTCCCTTTGGCTTTGATATCATCAAACAGATCGCTGAAGCTTGTAGCACTCCCCGAAGCATTGGGACCGGGTGAGAATGTTTTTTCATCAAACTTGGTTATCGGGTGCATTGCGAAATT